>CAYVCR010000012.1:0-23741 GCA_964450205.1 uncultured Oscillospiraceae bacterium
ATTTCATTGCAGTTTCCTCCAAATAAAAATTTTAGATGTTTCTGCAATATACCGTACCCATTGTCTTTACCACTTGTTTTCAAAACCTTCGTTACGGCACCTCATCATTATTTCCGGAAGCTTTTTTATTTGCTGCGTTTTAGGAGCTTGCCTGCCCTAATTCCGGCAGCACGGCCATTTTCAACTGCAACCACACCATTGACCAGGACGAATTGGATTCCCTTATTGGGCAGATACGGATGCTGATAGGTGGCATTGGCCTGCAGCCCAGCATAGTCAAAAATAGTGATATTGGCATCAAAGCCTTCTTGCAGCAAGCCTTGATTTTTCAATCGGAATGCCTTTGCAGGGCCACCGGTAACACGATACACCGCTTCTTCCAGCATGCACAGTCCATGATCCCGCTGTAATTCAAGGCGACGGACCATTGTCGCCTGCCCCCTGGGGTGCCGACCGCCTACGCTTGCGGGATCAAATCGCTCATCCGGAAAATTGGCACTGTCCGTGCCGCCGAATACCCGGGGGTGCGCCAATATGCGCAGCATATCCGACTCAGATTGATTGAAATAAATACCCTGCCCCACGCCATCGTTAGCCAGCAGAATATCACAGAACACATCAACAGGTGCTCTACCCTGCTGTTTTGCCAATTCTCCGATGGTTTTGCCAACCAGCTCGGGCGTTTTGGGAAGACTGGCGATCAGTATACCTTCATAGCCGGCTGAATGCAGGCAGCTTTCAAAGTTGTCCGTATTATATTCGATTCCCCTGCGAGTCGCGGGATCTTTCAAGCGCTCCAAAAGTGCACCGATGCCGCCTGCGTGATACTTCGGTGGGATCCTGGAACGCAAGGGTGCAGAGCCTGCCTTATAGGGATACTGGTCCGCATATACTGCCACGCCCCTGTCGTTGGCATCGTCGATCAGCCGCAGCAAGCGTTCGGACAGACCCTCGTTATGCAGGCCGATCACCTTCAGATGGGATATCTGTACCTGCACGCCTGCCTCTTCACCGATACGAATTGCTTCCTCTACTGCGCTGACCACCTGGTTTCCCTCTCCACGAATATGGGAAGCATAGATACCGTCATAAGGCGCCATCACCTTTGCCAGCGTGATCAGTTCCTCTGTACTCGCATAGGCCGAGGGTGCATAGATCAGACCGGTGGAAAAGCCAAGACAGCCTGCTTCCATAGCACGGCACAGCTCCTCCTGCATGGTGCGCATCTGTTTTTCAGTAGGCGCCTCCGGAGAAAACCCCATGGCCTTACCGCGCAGATTGTTGTGACCTACAAAAAAAGCCATGTTGGCACCAAGGCTGACCTGCTCCACGGCCTGCATGAACGCATCGACCGTTTGAGACTGCTGCACCATCGTTGTATATCGTTCCGGCGGCAAATACCCCTTCTGACGTATCAGCGCGCCTTCATAGTAAGGTGCAGGACTGGAGCCGCAATGGCCTGTGATCTGGGTCGTCACACCCTGCTCCAGGGAATTGTAGCTGTTGCTGCCTTCCAGTGCAAAGCTGTCACTGTGATTGTGACAGTCTATAAAGCCGGGTGCCACCACAAACCCCTCAGCATCCAAGCACTGCTTGGCCTCGCCGGTAATGGAAGGTGCAATTTTGACGATCTCGCCATTCCTAACAGCCACATCGCCCAGATATGCAGCTTTGCCGCTGCCATCGACGATCAGACCATTTTTGATCAGTATGTCAAATATCATACGCACACCTGCCTTTCGCTACAAGTGTAGCACAAAGCCGCATCAATGGCAACTAACGTTTCGTTGAGTGATACTTGCTGTTATAATTCACGAAACAAAAATAATGATGTGTTTTTTATATATTCTCCAAAAGTGCTTCATTGTCAATTATTCCTTTCGTGTGATTAGTTCTTCAAATTAAGTTTTCCCCTGGTTCCCAACCAGATTGGAAACCAGGGGGCGTTTCAACTCATTCTGTAACTTCAAGCAGTTTTTTATTCACTCTTGTCTGAACATCAATATAATATGCCAGTTCGGCGTCATTTAGGTCCTCATCTTCCCATTTTTCAAAAGCTTGGGCTGCCTCTGCGCATTTGCTTACATAGCTTGAATAATTGGCAAGAAATGTTATATTTTTACTTTGTTAGCTCCTGATACATTTTCATAAGCTCGCCCACACATTCTGTTTCGGTGTTCAGCTTGCCCCAGAAGCCATAGGCTTGCATGACAACTCGGTTCAAATTGTCGTGTGCTGCTTTTAAATCAGATAACAACAGAAGATTTACACTTTTGTACATATTCGCAAGTGTGAGTGTAGGGTGATTCTTCCGAGCATCAATAACGGTACGGGCGGCTTCTTCAATTTTAGCTTTCTGGCTATCTGTTACTTGAGGCCAAGGAAAATTATTGTATACTACATTAGCGGAGTACTGATAATCACTTTTCATTCGACCTGCGACGACGCGCATCCATGCATTATGCACATTTGATGAAAGTATTCCAAAGTGATAGAGAGATGCATCTGGAATCATTAATGCACTTCCGTTAATAACAACACCAGGTTCAACATAGGAAATTGGGATGTATCGACGATCTTCAGAGGATACCTTCGGGATCACCAAGGCTCCATTCTTAGGCTGACGAATTTCACCAAACAAGTGAGGAGTGTCTGCCGCTTTGTTTGTTTGGGGGCGTTCGGATTCATAAAGCCGATAGTGTCTTGTTGCTTCTATTCTCCCCATAATGAATTTAGATTTCATGTACTGGGCAGGGTCCACACCGTCCAACCACAAACACCAGCGTTTTTTCCCTTTGAGCAGTTCTTCTCCACCAACATATTCTTTAATAAAATCGGCATTTTGGGAAGATTCTTTGAGTGCTACCTGAACATCGTCTTCACTCAAAATAAGGTGATTGTTATCAATCGGCATGGAACCATAGCACATAGATGGAACATGGCAAAGCGGTTTAGAGCGACTCGAGATAACAACAGTGGGAGCATCCAAAAGATATGGATTAATATTCTTGGCTTCTACATATCTATTACCTGTGTAAAGGCGCTTAACCAAACTCTGGTTGTTAGCCGCAAAGCCTATAATAACACAATGAACCGCTGCTTTATCGGTGGATTCACTTGTCCAGACAAAAGAACGATGTGCAAAGATTATACTTGTATTAAATTGATTTAGCTTTGTCCATAACACAGGTGGCTGTTCGCCCTGGGTAATAGAATTTGTGGATACAAAAGCAGCTTGAATTTCGGTGTCCTGAATATACTTAGCAGTTAATATATACCATGCAGTAACATAGTCCATATTACCGACGCCAGAAATACCTTTTCCATAAATCGATAATATTTCGGACTTTTGTTCCTTCGTTTGCTCTTTCTTTCCAACAAACGGAGGATTACCCATAATGTAGTTTAGCTTGTTCTTAGGTACAACAGTTTCCCAATCAACCTGAAGGGCATTGCCCTCTACAATGTTGGCATAGCTGGTCAGGGGCAAGAAATCCAGGTGCATATGCACGATTGCTTCAGTTTCTTTCATCATCTGGGATTCTGCGATCCACAAGGCAGTCTTAGCAACAGTTACGGCA
This sequence comes from uncultured Oscillospiraceae bacterium, assembly GCA_964450205.1. Taxonomy (GTDB): domain Bacteria; phylum Bacillota; class Clostridia; order Oscillospirales; family Oscillospiraceae; genus Faecousia. The sequence goes on from CAYVCR010000012.1 coordinate 3,582, forward strand.
AAGTCGTTAATCTCAATGCCATAGAACTGACCGATTGACACCTGAATGGGGTTAAAGTCGGCAGTATCGCCCATTATGATTTGGTCGCCCAGCCGCAGCATGAGGGCCTTGTTCTCCAATCTCCGCAGGGAAAGGTAAGTTTCCGTCAGGAAGTTACCAGAGCCACAGGCGGGGTCCAGGAAGCTCAGGGATGCCAATTTCTTTTGATAGTCCACCAGCTTGAGCTCCCGTGTTTTCTTTACAGGGATAGCGGCAATCTCGTCAAGCTCGGCTGCAAGTGCATCATAGAACAGCGGGTCAATGACCTTATGGATATTCTCAATGCTGGTATAGTGCATACCGCCGCTTCGGCGGGTTTCGGGGTTCAGGGTGCTTTCAAATACCGCACCGAAAATAGTAGGACTAATGCTGCTCCAGTTAAAGTCCTCGCTGGCATTTGTCAGCAGCAAGTCAATGATCTCCTCGGTAAAGCGGGGGATAATGATTTCTTCATCCGCAAACAAGCCGCCGTTGACATAGGGGAAAGCTGCCAAATCTTCGTCCATGTAGGGGTCTCTGTCAGCTACCTTGGTGTCCAACACCTTAAACAGGTCAATCAATGCCTTACGGACATTTTTAGGATGAAAGCCTTTCAGGTAGTCGTGGAACATAGTATGACTACCGAAAATGCCAGCATCTTCGGCATATAGGCAGAATACCAACCGAACACAAAGCATATTCAGGCTTTTGAGCTCGGCATCGCTGGCGGGAGTGTTGTACTGCTTCAGCAGGGCATCGTAGAGTTTGCCCACAAGCTCACCAGCTTGCAGGGAGATTTCCATTTCTTTTTGGATCCTCTCATTGCCCTTGTCCACCAAAAACTGCAGGCGGGTATATTCCTTCTCCAAATCCTCCAACTTAATGATTTCGGGGGTATCGTTGGGGCGGTTCATATCGTGGATATGGAACTCTTTGAAATTGCAGACCACAATCCAGCGGGGGTTCATATTGTGGGGCAAGTAGCCAGCATAACGGCGGGCCTGCTGGAACGGAGTCAGCATAGAGCCGTCGGACTGCTTATATCCCTTTTTCAGGTCAATATCCATGCCCTTTTGCTCGATCAAAACATGGGTATCCTTTATGTAACCGTCAATGAAACTGGTATGATCCAGCTTGACGCGGACTTCAAATTCAATGGCCTTGTCCGGTTCTTCCACACCATAGACCTTTTGCAGCAATACCATCCAGAAACGCTGGGTTTCTTGCTTTTCATCGCCATGGCCTGTCCAGTCTTTAATGAATTGCTTGGCTGCAGTACGCATTTGCAAATCTGTCATATGGGATTGCCTCCTTTTGTTGGCGATTTTTATTATTATAACATAATACTGCAAAAAGTGGAAGAGGGAAGTAAAATCAGAAAAAGGCTACCTTTCCCGTCGACGGAGACGACCAAAACAGAGGGAAAAAGTTGCAAATAGATGAGAACAGGTGCAAATATGCAAAAACGCCCGAGGCGGGTATTTCCCTTCTCCGCCAAGGGCATAAAGCCTGTTTTAGCCAGTATGTACTTACAAAAAAAGAGACAGTCTTTCGACTGTCTCTTTGGTGGGCGAGGCGGGACTTGAACCCGCACGTCCGCAGTGAACACTAGAACCTGAATCTAGCGAGTCTACCAATTCCACCACTCGCCCATATTTAGTTGGCTTTCGCTCAACGCTTGAGTATATTACCACGCATTGCCGAATTTGTCAACCTCTTTTTCGCTTTTTTGCGAATAATTTTTTCAGTCCTTGTAGTACAGCAGACAGTGGCAATAGCCCTTGTAATCAGGGTCGGCGATCTGCTGGCGGAACTCTTTGCAGATGCACTTATTCTCCTCTGTCCGCTCCAGACGGCAGGGGCAATAACCGCCGGTGCGCTTGAGACCCTCGCGGATGGTTTTTACCATTTCCTGGTCTTCATTCAGACGTACTGCCATAAGATCACTTCCTTTGATTCTATTATACATTGTCTGTCAAGGTGTGCAATGGGCGGACACAAGATCCGCCCCCACATTCCCAGATTTACAAAATTGGGATCAAAAGCATCCGTTCCGGTGTCGGTTGGGTTTCCAATTGGTTGGCATCCATGATGGCCTCCACAGTCGATCCGGCGCGTTTTGCAATCTCCCACAGGCTGTTATCCCCTGCTCTGCGCAGGATCACACTCGGACGTCCGGGGTCCGGCTCTGCCAGTTCCCCTGCCTCCAGGCCGGCAACCACAGAAATAGCTTGCTGAGCAGCTGTCATGGCATCCATCAGCATATCTGCACGCAGCAGGATGCCTGCACCATCGTTGGCGGTCTGAGGTCTGCCGGAGGGACGGACGTTTGCCATTACGAGGGCATCATTGTCAACAGGCATAGACCCGTCCCCCTCCCAGCGAGCCACCGTCGACTGCAGCTGGCCGCTGTTATCACTGTACAACAGCTGGAACTGACCCGGCAACAGCATGGTCATACTGTCGCCTGCCTGCTGCTGCCGCGGATGATCCGGGCAGAAGGTAGTATCGATCATGGTGCCTTCTGCCTGCACCGCCTGCTCTGCCGGTACTGTCTGCTGCAGGGTATCCAGCACTGTAAACAGCTGCATGGTTTCCATCCGGGGTGTGACCTGCCGCTGGGGGCTATATACATCCTCCACGACCTCGACATTCGATTGCTCGCAGATCAAGAACTGCCCTATCATACCGGCTTTCAGGCGCAGTCTGCCCTCCACATCCATATCTGCCTCCATGCTTGTCACTGCAGGGGTGATCTGTGCAGCTGCACCCTGTTCGTACTCACTGCCCAGTTCCCCATATTGGGAGAAGGGCAATTCAAAGTCCCATGTGTGGAGTTCTCCGTCCTCGCCCCGATACAGGATGTGCAGCAGGGCCATTCCCCGAAAGACCACTTTATCGGACATGATCTTCTGCTCGATCAATTCCGGCTGCAGACTGTAACGCAAAAGCTTTTCTAGCTTGGGTGCCGAGCCTGGCAGCATCAGTTCCTCTTCCAGAACGAACGCCTTCTCTCCTGCCTCCCGTGGCATACGGACCGAATAAGTCTGCTTCAGCAGGCAAATATCGCCCGGCAGTTCCTCTGGGCTGTACAGCCATGTTTCCGCAGGTGCCCAAAGCTCCCCTCCGACTCCCACGTTGACCCGCACCATCATTTTTCTGGAGGAGGTACTCCGAGCATCGGCACTGCGCAGTAAGCATGATGCACAGATGGTACCGTCACTATCCAGCTCCGGCAGCTCCCATTTTACCTGGAACGGAATCCATGTTTCCACCATCTGTGCACCGCTGCCGTCCTCCGGCATGTACATCACCCATACCTGCACACCGCCGGACACATGGGCACTTCCACTGCGCCACTCCTTCCCCCGCAGGAGCACCTGTCCCCATGCACCCAGCACTCGGCCGATATCCGGCATGCCGTCAGAGATCCGAAGCTCTTGGGTCTCCTCAAGGTTTCGGATCTCCCGTTTTACAAGCTGCATGCTCGGCAAAGCTGTTTTATGAAACTGCAATTCCATGCAAATCACTCCTTATGCTATTGGCTATTGCAGTATATTCCCGCTGGGACAAGTATATGTGTACTATTTTCGCCTGCTGACGCAAAATCCCAGGATCAGCAGCACACACCCCAAACAATGAGACCAGAAGCCGCCAGCCAGCCATGTTCCCACCAGGATACCAAACCCAAATGCCATCAAGGTACAGCCCCACAGCAGATGATGTCTGCGCATAAAAACACCCCCTGCCTGAGTGTATGCAGGGGGTGCAAAATTTTTAACCGCCAAGGTACGCTTTGCGCACCTCATCGCTTTCGGCAAGCTCAGCACCGGTACCGCTGAGGGTAATATTGCCAGTCTCCAGCACGTAGGCGCGGTCAGCAATTTCCAGCGCCTTGCTGGCGTTTTGCTCAACCAGCAGAATGGTCGTGCCGGCAGCGTGCAGCTCTTTGATGATAGAGAAAATCTGATCTACCAGGATGGGAGCAAGGCCCATGGAAGGCTCATCCAGCATCAACAGCTTGGGGTGGCTCATCAGCGCACGGCTCATGGCCAGCATCTGCTGTTCACCGCCGGACAATGTGCCTGCGATCTGCTTGCGGCGCTCCTTCAGTCTGGGGAACAGGGTAAACATCCGCTCCAGATCTGCCTTGGACACTTCCTTTTGGGTAAAGGCACCCATTTCCAGATTATCCTGAACAGACATCTGCAAGAATATCCGTCTTCCTTCGGGAACATGGGCAAGGCCCTGCCGCACGAGCTTGTGGGCATCGGTGTGGTTGATGTTCTTATCCATGAAGGTGATGGAGCCGCTGCGGGGATGCAGCAGGCCGGACACCGTCTTCAAGATAGTGCTCTTGCCGGCACCGTTAGCGCCGATCAGTGCCACGATCTCGCCCTCGCCGACCTCAAAGGATACGCCCTTGACTGCATGGATGGCACCATAGTACACGTGCATATCTTCTACTTTCAGAATTGTGCTCATGCTTTAGCCCTCCTTCTTACCCAGGTACGCCTCGATAACGGCGGGATTTTGCTTGATCTGCTCGGGCGTGCCCTTGGCAATGATACGGCCATAGTTGACCACCACAATACCTTCACAGACATTCATGACCAGATTCATATCATGCTCGATCAGGAAAATAGCGATCTGGAAGGTATCACGGATCCGGCGGATCTGATGCATCAGATCTTCCGTCTCCGTCGGGTTCATGCCGGCAGCCGGCTCGTCCAGCAGGATGATCGACGGATTGCTAGCCAGCGCACGTGCGATCTCCAGACGACGCTGAACACCGTAGGGCAGGCTGCCTGCCTTGGCGTGTGCAACATCCGCCAAGCCCATAAAGTCCAGCAATTCCATGGCCTTTTGATTTGCCAGCTTTTCCGCCTTATAGTAAGGCGGCAGGCGCAGCAGGCTGGAAACAAAACTGCACTTGATGGAATTGTGCATGCCCACCTTCACATTGTCCAGAGCGGACATCTCGGAGAACAGGCGGATATTCTGGAACGTTCTGGCAACGCCCAGGCGGTTGACCTTTGCGGTGGTCATACCCTTGGTGTCGATGCCGTTGACCAGAATAGAGCCACGCGTGGGCTGGTACACGCTGGTCAGCAGGTTGAAGATGGTGGTCTTTCCGGCACCGTTGGGGCCGATCAGACCGGATATCTCTGTGGGGCCGATCGTCATATTAAAGCCGTCCACAGCCGTCAGGCCGCCAAAGTCGATACCCAGATTGCGGACATCGAGAACAGGCAGCTTGCCCTGGTCCTGCTCACGGATCAGATTGGTGCTGACGACCTCGACCATTTTCCTGGGATATGTATCACGCATCGTCAGTCACCTCCTCGCCTGCTTTTTTCTTTCTAAAGCGTTTGCTCTTAAACCATGCAGCAGCGGCCTGAACAGACTGCTTGACCTTGGGAGACCAAGTCAGCAGCATGACCACGATCAGCACGATAGCATACAGGATCATGCGGAAATCTGCCAGAAAACGCATTGCCTCCGGCAGCACATACAGCACTGTCGCAGAGATCACAGAGCCCAGGATATTGCCCATGCCACCCAGCACCACAAAGACCAGGATGTCGATGGAGGTGGCAAAGCCGAACTTCGAAGCCTGCAGTGCAGAGAAGTTCAGGCCGTACAGCGCGCCTGCCATACCGGCAAGGAACGCGGAAGTCACGAAAGCCTTCATCTTGAAGGTGGTCACGTTGATGCCCACAGACTCCGCAGCAATGCGATTATCGCGGATGGCCTTAATGGCGCGGCCTTCCTTGGAGTTGATCAGATTCAACACCACGAACAGGGTAAACATGATCAGCAAGAAGCCCATAAAGAAGGTAGAGATCTTAGTCACGCCGGTTGCACCCAGAGGACCGCTGAGGATCATCTTGCCGCCCTCAGCCAGAGAGATATTCTCTGCCTTCATAGCAAATTGGATGCCCTCCGCGTCCTTGCCGATATAGAGGTTAGCCAAAATATTTTTTAGAATCTCGCCAAAGGCCAGTGTCACGATCGCTAAATAGTCACCACGCAGGCGCAAAACAGGGATACCGATCACAACACCTGTTAAACCAGCGATCAGGCCGCCGCCAAACATTGCAAACAGCAGACGCAGAAACTCATTGGGTACTGCATCCTGCAGCAAAGCTGCCACTACGATACCTGCAAAAGCGCCCACACCCATGAAGCCTGCATGGCCCAGACTCAGCTCGCCGGAAATACCCACGACCAGGTTCAGGGAGATAGCCAGCACGATGTAAACACAAATAGGGATCAAATAGCCATTGACCGAGCGGGACAGCATACCGCCATTGGATAACAGCTGCATCACAATATAGCCTACAATGACAACAGCATAGGTAATGATGCTGGTGAGATTCTTCTTGATCCAGCCACCACGGTTATTTAAAAACTTCATACCATCACCTTACACTTTCTCCTGGATCCGCTTGCCCAGCAGACCGGCAGGTTTTACAAGCAGAATGATGATCAGTACCAAAAATACGATGGCATCGGAGAACTGGGTGGAGATATAAGCCTTACAGAAGGTCTCGATCAGGCCAAGCACCACACCGCCGATCATGGCACCGGGAATGGAGCCAATACCGCCAAAAACAGCAGCGGTAAAAGCGCGGATACCAGGCATGGAACCTGTGGTAGGCTGCAACGTAGGCACCGTGGAGCACAGCAGCACGCCTGCCACAGCAGCCAATGCAGAGCCAATAGCAAAGGTAGTAGAGATGGTACGGTTGACGTTGATGCCCATCAGCTGAGCAGCCTCCCGGTCCTCAGCTACTGCACGCATTGCCTTGCCCATCTTGGTCTTGCCGGTAAACATGGTCAGGCCGACCATCACAAGCACGGATACACTTAGGGTCAAAAGCACCTCACCGGTAATAACCAGCCGACCATCAAACAATTTGATGGGAGCCATGGTCACCACGCTGGTAAAGCTCTTGGTAGTCTCGCCCCAGATCAGCTGCGCCGCATTCTGCAGGAAGTAGCTGACACCGATAGCAGTGATCAGCACCGCCAAACTGGAAGTGCCGCGCAGCGGACGGTACGCCAGGCCCTCGATCAATATACCCAAAAGTGTACAGACCACCATCGCCGCGATGACGCTGACAATGGCAGGCATTCCCAGGTAATTTGTCACACAGAAGGCTATGTAAGCACCGACCATGATCACGTCACCATGAGCAAAGTTCAGCATCTTGGCGATACCGTAGACCATGGTATAGCCCAGTGCTATGATCGCATACACCGCACCGATGCTCATACCATTGATAAAATGTTGCAAAAAGCCCATTTTCTTTCCTCTCTTTCACGACAGCCTATGACAACAGCCCCCTCTCTGCGCGGGCCACTGTCATGGACTGTCGAATCTGTCAGGGTTTCTAAATGGCACGGAAGCCGGACAGGAGTTTCCCCCCTGTCCAGCCACCGTAAAATGTAGGATATAAAAGATTATGCAGTCACGTAAACGCCATTCTCGATCTTAACAGCCTTGGGGTACTTGGAAACAGCACCGTCGTCGCCCCAGGTCATGCCCTCACCGGTCAGACCGTCGAACTCATTGGAGGTGAACCACTCGATCATCTTCTCGCAGATCTCCTCAGCGCTCATGTCAGGAGTCACTTCCATAGCAGTGCAAGCCTCATAGATGGCATAGCCAACGTCATAAGCATCTGCAGCGAACTGGTTGGGAGCGATGCCGTACTTCTCAGTATAAGCCTTCACGAAGGCCTGGGTCTTCTCGTCCTGTGCAGTGGAGTCGAAGGGAGTCAGCAGCATGACGCCCTCAGCCAGAGAGGTGTCAAAGCCTTCCACGCCCAGAATGCCGTCCAGACCGTCGCAGCCGAAGAACTTGGGCTCGTAGCCGATCTTGTTGGCAGAATCCAGAACCTGAACAGCCTCAGTGGTGTAGATGGGCAGGAACACCAGATCACAGCCTGCTTCCTTACAGGAAGTCACCTGGGTAGACAGGTCAGCTTTGGTATCGTTGGTGAAAGCCTGCTCGGTGGCGATCTCCAGGCCCAAAGCCTCAGCCTGCGCCTTAAAGGTCTGATAAATACCGGTGGAGTAGGGAGAGGAGGAATCGTAGATGATACCGACCTTGGTTGCGACCTGGTTGTCAAAGATGTAGTCTGCAGAAGCCTTGCCCTGGTTGGGGTCGGAGAAGCAGATCTGGAAGATGTTGTCGCCAGCCTTGATAACAGCTGCATCAGATGCAGAAGGAGTCAGCATGAAAACGCCGTCTGTAGCACACTCAGCTGCAGTAGCAGCGGCGGAACCAGAGGTGGTGGGACCGGCCATGATCTGCATGCCCCAGTCCATCAGGGTATTGTAAGCATTGACAGCAGGCTCGACATCGGCCTCGTCGTCCTCAGCGCGGACCTCAAACTGCAGGCCGCCCTTGGCATTGATCTCTTCAAAAGCCAGTTCCAGACCGTTGGCAACAGCTACACCGTAAACGGCGTAGTCGTTATTCAGGGGGCCACTGGTGCCGACCTTGATCACACCATCGGCTGCATCATCCTGATCAGCAGGCTGACATGCTGTAAACATTGCGACTGCCATAACGGCAACCATCAGCAGAGCAAATAACTTTTTCATTTTCGTTTCTCCTTTTCATTTCCCATCATGTCATTCACACATAAACAACATAATGCTAGATTATATAAAATAAGCGGCTGCTTTGCAACCGCTTTTTTATACAAAAAACAGATTGCAGAATATGTTATAACTCCAGTACGCATACGCGGCGAATAATCAAAATGGACACTGCGCCAAGAGCAGTGTCCAGCAACTTATGAAAGCGCGCAGAAGTACATGCTGCTGCAGAAGACATGCAGTAGCCGGACTGATTAGAAGTGTAAGTACCGTAAGCAGTCATTTCTATGTACCTCCTGTGAAGATGGTGCTATTGTATCTCGTACGCGCACATTTGTCAACCTGCAAAAAACACTAAAAGAGTTTATGTGCAGCATTCCTTTTTTATACAAATTGCACAACAAAAAGCCTGCGGCAGATCAACTTCCGCCGCAGGCAAACCGATCATAATGGAAAAACAGGTGGATTTCTTCGTCAAACTCAACAATCGCCCTATGCCGTTTTATCCATGATTTCTTTACAGGCTCCCAGCACCTTGGAGGCGATCGGGATACAGACCGTCTTACCGTAGCCTGCGTCCTCCACACATACTACAAAGGCCAACGGGTATTCCTCATCTGTCACAAAGCCGGTCAGCATGGCATTGGGTTTCTTTTCTCCGCCCACCTCGCCTGTACCGGTCTTGGCGCAGACTGTCAGCCCAGGGAAATTCTCTGCGCCGTATTTTTCTGTTACGTTCAGGCGCAGATATTCTGCCAGGACCTGTGCCGTATCGGCAGACATGATACGGTCCGCTTTTTGAACATCGGCAGAATACGTCGTGTTTTTATTGACGCTGATCCTGTCAACCAAGTAGGGTGTCACTCCCCTGCCGCCATTGGCTACCGCACCCATAAAATTCATAAACGCACAAGGGTTGATCTGGTCATTGTATTGACCGATGGCGCTCCATGCCACATTGACATCCGCCTCTCCGGCTGCTTCAAAGTTGCCTGCCGCAGTAGTGATGCCATCAAAAGTCAGGCTATCTGTAATACCGAACAGCTCCACGTACTCCTGCAGGGTCTCATCCCCCAGCTGCAGAGCGATCTCGGCAAAGGCGCAGTTGCAGGAATTCCGGAACGCCTCCTGTAAAGTCTGATCCCAATGTGAATCCTCGCAGACGATCTCATCGACGCCAAAGGCAATCTTTCCGGTACAGGAAAAGGTTTGCTCCTCAATATCCGGAATCGTCTCCAATGCAGCCGCAAGGGTAACGATCTTAAAGATAGAGCCTGGGATATAGCTGGACTGAGTAAAACGATTCACATAAAGGCCTTCGTATGCACCGGTGGTGTCCAATGCAATATTCGGCACATTGTCCGGATCATATGCCGGAGTCGTCACTGCACACAACAGTGCACCGGTCTTATAATTGTAGACTGCTACAGTACCCTTATACTCACCCATAGCCTCCAGGGCCACAGCCTGCACCTTAGCGGAAAGCGTCAGCTCTGCAAGGCCATTATTATCACCGTAGTTGTACACGCCGTTCAGTACATCGTAGCCTGCCATCTGGGCAGAATACGTGGACAGGGCCGGTGCACTGATACTGCCGTAACGGTCACCCAGCCAGTGTACCGTTGACCTGCGCACTTCCTCGGAGTCAGAATAGATCCGGCCGTCGGTCATATCCAGCAGGAAAGTGCCTTCACAGTCCACCACCGTGCCGCAGCCGATATTCCCACCATTGTACACATGGGGAGAGCCGGCAAAAATGACCCAATCATCTGCCTCGATGGCATATTCCACTACAAAGAAGGAAAGGCCCGCTATCAATAGCAAGATCAAAAGCAGGATCACGCCTGCACGGCCCGCGATCCTATTCATCTTTCTCTTCGCCTCCGTTCTTATTCAGTCGTACGGCAAAGCTGGCATTTTGCCGGGTATCCGCCGCCTTTATGAAGGCCAGCAATCCCCAGGAGCAGATCATACTGGAACCGCCATTGGAAAGGAACGGGAAGGTCACGCCGGTCAGCGGCAACACATCCACTGTGCCCAAGGCATTAAGGATCACCTGCACCAGCATGATGGCTGCGGCCGTACAGGCACCGATGGTATAAAAGCTGCTGCGACCCACCGAGGCTGAACGTACTGCAAAGGCACCCAGTGCCACAATGCTGAAGATCAGCATGATCACCATGATCAGCCCCCACTCCTCCGTGAGTGTGGCAACTACCATATCTGAGTCAGCCGCAAAAACATATTTCATCCATCCCTGCCCCGGTCCTAAACCAAGTAAGCCACCGGATGCCATACACATCAGAGCACGGGTCTGCTGGTAGCCACCATCCAGGGGTGCCTCCCAGATATGCCGCCAGGTCGCGAACCGCTGCAGTGCGTGGGGCGCGATCTTTAACGCCACAACACCGGCAAAACCCAGAGCCGTCAGCGCAAGGGCAATGGTTCCAATGCTGCCGGAGCGCAGATAAGCGATCACAAGAAATGCGCAGAAAAAGATCAGCGCTGTACCAAAATCGTTCATCAGTGCCAGACAACCGCACATGAGCACAGAATAGACGATGAACAGAATAATATTCCGCTTTTTCATCAGTCTGTCCATAGCAGATGCGCCTACAAACACAAAGCAGACCTTTGTAAATTCAGAAGGCTGTACGGAGAGTGAGCCGATCACCAGCCAGTTCTTCGCGCCGTAGTACTCCGTACCAAACAGCAGGGTGATCACCAAAAACAGAACGCCTGCCACTGCGGCAATATACCGGACGACCTTCGCCCGCTCCAGGTCACGCAGGACCCAGCCTGACACCAGGAACACTGTCAGTCCCAGCACCATGGCAATCAGCTGCTTTGTTGCCTCGCCAGGGGCAACCGTTGCAATCGCCGCCATACCCATGGTACACAGGAAAAAGGCAATGGTCTCGATCTCAAAAGATGCTCTGCGGATACAAACATAGAACAGCAGCAACAGCCATTGGCATAGAATGATGCCGCCAAAGCCGATCAGGACAGACGTCGCACTGTCCGCTGTACCATCCAACAAAAAGGCGATGCAGCACAAAAACTGGAACAAGGTCAGCAGCAACACATTACACACGCTGGAAAGCACTGATGACGCCTTGGTACGCAGCTGTGCAAGCTTCTGCTCCTGCTTGCGGGAAATTGGCTGCAGCACCATCTCGATGCCGCCAATGGAGATCACGTCCTCCGGCTGCAGCGCATGGATGCTGATTGACTGGCCATTTACTTGGATGCCACCGGTGGAATCCGCATCTGTGATGGTCCAGCTTCCGTCATCATACCGGGTCAAAACACCATGGCTACGGGAAACGGTAGAAAAATCGATAACGATATCACTGCGCTTGCTGCGGCCGATCACATTTTCCCAGTGGGTGATCGGCAGCTTGGTGCCGTCAGACAAGCACAGCCAGGCCCAGATCTCCGGCTCCCGGCGAAACGTCAGCAAAGGCCCGATACATCGCACCAGCAACAACGCCGCTATAACAGGCGCGGCCCAGCGCAATATGGCGATCAGCACATGAAGATAGGTCGCAGATGCACTTTGCATGGTTTCGATCAAGCCAGTCATATCGTCACCTCCTTTGGAAAAAGGATACACAGGTATCCCAAAATCGTCAAACTAAGAATTTATTAAGCTGAGGGGTTACCGGTGTTCGGCTCTCCTTAGCTTAAGCCTCCATCTGCCGCAGCAGAGCGATCTCCTTTGCGTAGCCGGGCAGTTCATTAGGAGTTTCCAGGATCATAGGCAGCTTTTTCAGTACCGGATGATTCACAATATTTCGGAATGTTTCCAAGCCTAGATTTCCCTCGCCCAGCAGCTCGTGGCGATCCTTATGGCTGCCAAACTGATTTTTGGAGTCGTTTAAGTGCAGGGCACGCAGCTTGCCCAGGCCAATGATCCGATCAAACTCTGCCAGAACTCCATCCAGATCATTGACGATATCGTAGCCTCCGTCAAACACGTGACAGCTATCCAGGCATACACCAACCTGATCACTGCCCACGCCGTCGATAATATCCTTCAGTTCCTGGAACTTGCCGCCGATCTCACTGCCCTTGCCTGCCATGGTTTCCAGCAACACCGTCACAGGATATCCGGGTTCCAGCGCCTTTTTCAGCGCATCACAGATCTGACTGATGCCGGTTTCCGTTCCCTGGCCCACATGGCTGCCCGGATGGAAATTATAAAAATTCCCCGGTAGTGCCGCCATACGGCGCAGGTCATCGCACAGCACGCTGGCTGCAAATTCTCTTGCGCCGGGGTCTGCTGTGCACAAATTCATCGTATACGCACCGTGGGCGACCAATTTTCCAAAATTTGCATCCTTCAGGGCCTGCACCGCCTTGGCGCAGTCTGCCGGATCCTCCTTTTTCGCCTGGCTACCTCTGGGATTGCGGGTAAAAAACGCAAATGTATTGGCGCCGATGGACTTTGCTGTTTCCACCATTGCAAAATTGCCTGCCGATGCAGACAAGTGACATCCAACATAAAGCATAACGACAGCCTCCTTTTTCTTTACAATACCACATTACCGGAGAAAAATCAATTTCCGTTTCTTTTGTCATTTTCTGGGGGGTTTTTGTAATTTTTGTTTTACAAACAGTAAGGATATGATATAATGTAAAAAAAGCAAAAGGAGACCTGTTATGCCGAAATCGGACAACCAGAAGCTGAAGATCCTGTACATATTGGATTATCTGCAAAAAAACTCCCACGAGGACAACCCCGTGAGAGCCAATGAACTGATCGCTATGCTGAATTCCCACAACATCTCCTGTGACCGCAAGACCGTTTACTCCGACATTCAGGCTCTGCAGGATTACGGTGTGGATATTATTTCCATTCCCGGCAAAAACGGCGGCTACTTTATCGGTCAGCGGATCTTCGAGCCTTATGAGCTAAAGCTGTTGATCGATGCGGTGCAGTCCAGCCGGTATCTGACCGAATCCAAATCCCGGGAACTGATCGCCAAGCTCTGCGCCCAATGCAACGAGCAGGATGCCATGCTTATGAAGCGCACTGTGCTGATCGCCGGGCGCGTTAAAAGCATGAATGAATCCATTTACTATAACGTCGATGCCATACAGGATGCCATTGCTCAGAACCGGCAGATCACCTTCCGCTACTTTGACTGGGATATGGGCGGCAAACGCCGTTACCGGGAAAAGGAATACTATGCCAGTCCCTACGGTCTATGCCAGGACAACGAAAACTGCTATCTTCTGGCTTACTCCCAGCGGCACGGGATCACTTCCTACCGGGTAGACCGCATGACAAACATCCGCACCACAGACGAGCCTCGCATACCCTGTCCGGAGCTGACCGGCAAAGCACTGGTAGAGCACGCCAACCGGCTGTTCCAGATGTTTGCCGGCGATGATGTGAACGTGAAGCTCCGATTCCATAAGGAGCTTTTGAACGTGGTCATCGACCGTTTTGGTCGAGACACCATGCTGATCCCCGACGGACCAGATCACTTTAACTTCACCGTCAAGGTGGCTGTCTCCCCCATGTTTTTAAGCTGGGTCATCGGCTTTGGCAGCAAGGCACAGGTTCTGTATCCACAGTCCGTTGTGGAGCAGTGCAAAGCACTGTGTCAGGAGGTTATGAGCCAGTACCAAGGGGCATCTCAGGACTGACCAGGCGGAAGGAATTGAACATCTCTCTCCATGCCTGCTGCAGCTGTCCGGAATAAGTGGCACCGGCTGCAGCCGTCAGAACATAATGGTAGCTGCCATCGTCCAGAATACAGGCGCGACAGACCTGTTCCTCTGTTTCTCCTGCTGCAGTCCAGACAAAATCGTATCGCTTGGCATTGTCCCATTGGGTTTCCATGATCTTCAGGTCATTTTTGGAGAAGCCTGATATATTCTGTATCGTTTCTTCCAGGTCGCCGCTATCAAAGATCTGCTGACTGATGGTATAATTGTCGCATATATAGAGCTTACCTGTGTCCGTTTCCATTACAGGTGCAACCGCCTCCTTCGGCAGTTCCACCAGCACCTGCTGCATGTCAGCCGCCACCGGCTGCACATACTCATCGTTTACCGTCTCCATAGTTTCCTGTTTTCCGCAGCCTGTCAATAGCAGCATCAGTAACAGGCATGCCAAACATTTTTTCATTACACACCCCTCCAGAAAGGATTTCTTATGAAAGAGATTATACTCCTCACCATAATTGTTTATCTGATTATAATCAATGCAGCCGGGTTTCTGCTTATGCTCATCGACAAAAAGAAAGCAAAGAAAAGACGGCGGAGAATACCGGAGGCAGTGCTTCTGGGTATCGCTGTGATCGGTGGAAGCATCGGTGTAGTAGCCGGCATGGAGATCTTCCACCACAAAACCAAGCATCCCACTTTCTACATTGGCGTTCCTCTCATCTTCGTTTTGGAGTTGATGATCATTTTGGCATTTTATTTTGTTATCATAAGGTAACACGGAAAAGCAGGCACAGATGTGCCTGCCTTTCATTTTATTTACAGTTTTGTGACTGTCAGCAACGCCGATGCCAGCATCAATACCAGCATCACCAGAACGCCCGGAGAAGTAAACATTGCACGGGTCGCCAACGCATTGTGGCGATTTTCAGTGACGTATGCCTTCACATCCCGCCTGCGGCAGATCAACAGTACCACTGTTGCCGCAGCGGCGCCGCCCAAAATCACCCAGGATACAATGTCTCCCACATATCCGGGTACGATCTGGTAAAGTCTGCTTAGCAGATCGGACAATACGAAGTTATTGAAAACATGCAGAATGATCGCCCAGACAATGGAGTACTCTACCGTTACATATCCCAACACCAGGCCGACCAGAATGGCATAGGGTGTCTGAATGATATTGCCATGGAACATGCCGAACAGCAGTGCCGAGGCCAACACAGCAAAACGCTTTCCGTATGGCTCCATCGTACGCAGGATCAGACCGCGGAACAGCAGTTCTTCGGAGATCGGGCCCAGCAAAGTGATGTAAAGAAACATGCTGAAGGTATCAGCCGAGATGGTTGCCACTTCCAATGCCGCCATGGCAGACAGACCCATTAGATTCAGAAGATACTCGATCGCCGGCGACAATCCCTGTGCCACTGTCTGTACACTGATGAATACGCACAGCAGCTGCATGAAAGTACTGAAGGTCATAGGTTTTCCCTTGCGGAAAAGCTCATTTTTAAAATACCGGGGTTTCTTCCACAGCAGCAAAATGCCGGTGCCGATCAGAATCGCCAGAATATAACCCCAGCCGTTGCTCATCAGAAAGTCTGCCAAATGCACCACGATGACATCATATAATTCTTCAAACTGTGCGACTGGATTCTGTATCATGTATCGGACTGTATACACGACACTGTCCAACATGGCAACAAGCATGACCATTACATTTAATATGGCATAGTAGATCAGCAAGGTCCAGCCCATACTGCCGATCCGGCGGCGGGCCTGCTTGCGCTGCAGTTTTTCTTCCACGACTATTCTCCCTTCTGTAAGCTTTCAATCAGCATTTCGGCGCACATCATACCGTCAAGCGCCGCAGACATGATGCCGCCTGCGTAGCCGGCGCCTTCACCGGCAGGGTACAGCCCGGCCAGGCCTGTGGACTGTTTGTCTTCTCCGCGAACAATGCGCACAGGCGAGGAGCTTCTGGTCTCAGGAGCCGTCAGCACTGCGTCCGGATCTGCGTAGCCTTTAAGGCTGCTCTCCAGCTGGGGAAGTGCAGTCTTCAGCGCCCCTGTGATCTTCTCCGGCAGCACATCGTGCAGGTCGCACCAGGTCACACCGGGACGATAGGTCGGCTGCACGATACCGGGGCCGTCACTGGGTCTGTGGGCAAGGAAATCCCCCACCCGCTGGGCAGGTGCACAGTAATTTCTGCCGCCTGCACGGTAGGCAGCCTCCTCAATAGCACGCTGCCAGTACATACCCGCGAGGGCACCTTCCCCGGGAAAATCCTTAGGATTCAAGGTAACCAGCAGCGCCGCGTTGGCATTCTCACCGCCACGGTCTGCATAGCTCATACCGTTGGTGACTACCCGTCCTTCCTCCGATGCAGCAGCCACCACATAGCCACCGGGACACATGCAGAAGGTATATACCGTCCCGTCCGGCAGATGCTTGACCAGCTTATAGTCCGCCGGAGGCAACACTGGGTCATGCTTGCCATACTGGGCTTGATTAATGTTCTTCTGTAAATGCTCGATCCGTACTCCCATAGCAAAGGGCTTTGCCTCCATGGGAACGCCCATGGCGTGCAGGTGCTCAAAGGTATCCCTGGCGCTGTGGCCGATGGCCAGGATCACCCGATCACAATCGACGGTTTCCTGTCCGTTGACCTGCAGGCCAGTGACATGACCCGCTGTTGCGTACACATCCGTAACCTGTGCGTTGAAGCGCACCTCACCGCCCAGGCAGATGATCCGCTGGCGGATATTCTGCACCACTGTCAGCAGCACATCCGTACCCACATGAGGTTTGGCATCAAACAGAATGTCCTCTGCCGCACCTGCCGCCACCAGCTGCTCCAGCACCCAGCCGATCCGAGGATTGTTTACGCCCGTATTCAGTTTGCCGTCAGAGAAGGTGCCGGCGCCGCCCTCACCGAATTGGACGTTGCTTTTGCTATCCAACACACCGGTGGCAAAAAAGCGCTCCACCTTTTCATGACGAGTCCCAGCATCCTCGCCCCGTTCCAGGACCAATGGCCGCAGACCGGCAAGCGCCAAAACCAAGGCCGCAAACATGCCGGCAGGACCAAACCCCACCACCACCGGGCGGGTTTCCGCAGATGCCGTCTTTGGGACTTTATAATAGCTGACCGGTGCAAGGCTTGCCCGCTTGCAGCCACTGTGCTTCAATATTTTATTCTCGTTGCCGTCCACCGCCACATCAATGGTATAAACGATCTTCACGTCCGGCTTCTTCCGGGCATCGATCGAGCGGCGCACCAGCTTGACCCGACGCACCTTGGAATTGGATATTTTCAGTGTCCTGGCTACCTCATACGACAGCTGCTCCACGGAGTGCTCCGGAGGTAAAGCGATTTCTCTGATTCGGATCATGTGTTTTCCTTTCCCGCATGCAGACCGGCGCAACGACCGGAGCTCCATGCCCACTGCAGATTGTAGCCGCCGCAGTCGCCGTCGATATCCAGCACTTCGCCGCATGCGTACAAGCCCGGAACAAGTCGGCTTTCCATGGTGGCAGGATCAAACTGCTGCGTAAGCACACCGCCTGCCGTCACCTGGGCACAATCCATGCCCATAGGCTCGGTGAGTACAATTTCAAAGGACTTGACCGCATGGCAGACCAGTTTCGCCTCCTGGTCGCTCAGTTCAGCAGCAAGCTGTTTCCCCTTGACACCTGCGGCCTTGGTCAGTACTCTGCCCAGGCGGTTATGGAGAATGCCGGTCAGCAGTTCCTCCATGGGAAGTGCTGTCTGTCTGCGTCGGGTCAGCTCCGCGTACATGTCTTCAGCTGTCCAGTCAGGCAAAAAGTCTATACAGGCTGTCCACGTGCCCTTCTCAGCACATACATCCCGGGACACCTCAAAGACCACAGGCCCGGAGATACCATACTCGGTAAACTGCAGTTCTCCCCTGCTCTGACGTTGTAAAACACCATCATGAAGGATTTGGATATGGCAGTTTGCGCGGACGCCCTTTAGGGCTGTCACATCGCCCCAGCCGGTTTTTACCTGCACCAGAGCCGGACGCAGGCGGGTAGATTTATGGCCCAGCTTGCTTAGCAGCTTATATCCGGCCATGGTGCCGCCCAGCTTGGTGCCTGCCAAACCACCGCAGGCCACGATCAGTTTGTCACAACACAGGGTCTGCTCTCCGTTAGAAACGGAAAAACCGCTTTCTTCGACACGGAGCTTCTGTACCTCAAAACCGGCATGCAACGTAATGTTGGGCCTGTCCAGGGCAAAGCGCAACACGTCCACAACCGAATTGGCCTGATCAGAATACGGGTAGACCTTACCGGAATCCTCTGCCACCGCATAAAGGCCCAGCTGACGGAACCACGCCAAGGTTGCCTGTGGGTCAAAGGCCGTTAAGGCAGGCATGGCAAATTCCGGTTCCACACCATGATAGCCGCCCTCCAGGGCGTGCAGATTGGTTAAATTACAGCGGCCGTTACCGGTAGCCTGCAGCTTTCTACCCACTCTGGCCTGCCGTTCAAACAGCAGCACCTGCACATCCGTATTTTCTGCCGCTGCCAAAGCCGCTGCCATACCGGAGGCGCCACCGCCAATGATTCCAACAACCATACGCTCACCTGCTTTCTTTTTTTCATTATACTGGAAGAACTGCCGGGAAACAAGAAAAACTTCTTCCCTATAGCAAAAAGATGTGCTATAATGCTGGCGGTGATCGTATGGACCGCAATAACATTGAAAAAATTGCCCGTACACCCGAGGACAAGGTGCTTCTTGCCAAGGTGTGGGACAAGATCAGTACAGGCATGCGCAGGAATGTACCTGCCAACACCTGTTTTCTGACACTGAGAGAATTGGACATGACCCGGTATCTATTCGGGCAGCCAGAGGGCCTTACAGCCTTCGGAGGCTACGAGGGTGCGGAACGGCAGATGCTGATCTACCTGCCGGAATATCTGGACGAAAGTACATTGCAAGACGAGGATGCCCCCATCGTGTGCCTGCGTGCCACCTTCTACGATGGCGACAGCCTCTCCCACCGGGATTTTCTTGGTGCGCTGATGGGCGCCGGTATTGCCCGCGAAACGGTAGGCGATATATGTGTTGGCAAGGGTAGCTGTGATTTCTTCGTAACAGCCGAGATCGCAACCTATGTATTACAAAATTTTGTTGGTGCAGGCCGTACGAAGCTGCATTTGGAGCAGATCCCGCTCAGCAAGGTAGAAGTGCCCGAGCCAGAGACCAAGGAGATCCGGGACACACTGGCTTCCCTGCGGCTGGACAGTGTGATCAGTGCCGGTTTCCGGGTAGGCCGCAGCGCCGCGGCTCAGTACGTCACTGCCGGTAAAGTGGCCATTGACGGTCTTCCCTGCGAAAAGCCGGACAAAGCCATTGACGAGGGTGCTAAAATATCTGTAAGAGGTTTGGGCAAGATCAAATTAAGGACTGTGAACGGTCAGACGAAAAAAGGCCGGATTTCTGTGGTCATTGACCGCTATGTGTGAGGTAACGCTATGAACATGAATGAAGTGATCGCAAGGATCAACGAGCTTGCAGCCAAAGCAAAAACTGTGGGACTGACCGCCGTGGAGACCGTCGAGCGGGACAAGCTGCGCCGGATCTATATCGACTCTGTGAAGGCCAGCCTGACAGGCCAGCTGGATAACACTTATATTGTCTACCCCGACGGCACCAAGAAGAAAGTGCAGAAAAAAACAGAGGAATAAACTGCGGAGGGCACTGCCCTCCGATTTCCCTGGTGAAATGTTTCTGTTTATGTCTTGACAAACCGGAAGGCCTGTGCTAGAATACTTTGGCAACAACGAAATACTGTACTTGTTGATTCGGAGTGA
>CAYVCR010000013.1:0-23405 GCA_964450205.1 uncultured Oscillospiraceae bacterium
TGATTGCCGCCTCCGTTACTGCTGGGTCTCCGGGGAGTAACCATCTGCGCAATGCACTTTTATGTTTTGCTGCCAAAATGACCAACGCAGCACAAACAGCAATAAATATGATGCGCCACACCTTTTTGCTTCTTACAGACACGCGGGAGGGATACCGTTTGTTCTCCTCCGGATTGTACTGGATCATATACCCCATGCAAACACCTCCGCCCCATTATATGGACAGGCATTGCGGGAAATACGTCTTTTAATCACTGGTCAGCACTTGACAAGGCAGGATTTTTTAACTATAATGACTTGGATATCGGGGTGTGGCGAAGCTTGGTATCGCGCTTGGTTCGGGTCCAAGAGGCCTCGGGTTCGAATCCCGACACTCCGACCAAACCCCCATTGACTTTGATTCAATGGGGGTTCTGTTATTTCAAAATAAGTCTGATGATCCAGGTCTGAAGTCTGCGCGGCAGAAGGTTCAGCAGTATCAGCAAAGGATTCCTGTTTAGGTTATATACAAAACGTGGCCGCTTAGCATGCAGAATTTTATCTGCCGCTGCTGCAACCTTTGATGCCGGAACGTGCCTTGCCTCCACACTTTCTACGATCCTTTTAAAACGTTTGGCATTGCAGGTATACAGTTTCGTCTGTCCACAGAATTTATCAAGCTCCGCAGTCGATGTGCTTAGCATGCCGGTCTGCACTGCTCCAGGTCGCAGAACGATCACCGAAATGTCCTTTAGCTGTAATTCCATGCGCAGTGAATATGCATATTTGTCCAGTGTGCTTTTCGTAATGGCATACAAGCCGGTAAACGGCAGTGGATCCAGCGGTGCCAATTCGCTGGTAGTCAGCAGGATCCTGCTTCCGGCTTTCAGCAACGGCAGAAAGATTCTATTCACCCGTGCTGCACCGAACACATTCACATCAAAGGACCGGAGGAAATCCTTCTCATCCATTTCCAGCAAAGAATCCAGCACATAGATCCCCGCAAAATGAACAATGGCATAAAGCTCGTCAGTTAGCGCACGGATCGTTGAAAATGCAGCTAAAAGACTTTCTTCATTGGTAACATCGGCTGTTATGGGAATGATATGCTCTTCCGGCGCACCAACTGCTCTGTCCATAGCCACAACGCGGAAACCTGCATCACGTAATCTCAGCGCCGTCGCTCTGCCCATTCCACCGTATGCTCCCGTAATTAAGACATGTTTCATGTTCTGCCCCCCAGCGCATTTCATTCTGAATGCAAGTATAGCAGAATAAATTTATTTACGCAATCACAGAAGATTACCACAAGGAGTTGATATTATTGAAACTGAAAGGCAAAAAAGGCCCTATTGGTCTGCGAACGATCAAAACAGCCGCTGCAGTCATTATTTCCATGCTGATCGTTGAGATTTTGGGGACATCTGAGTCAAAGCTGATTTTTGCTATGCTCGGTGCAATGGCTGCCGTGCAACCGACCTTCACCGAGTCTGTTGAGTCCTCACTGACACAGATTGTCGGCGTTGTGTGCGGTGCAATTATAGCTGTGATTCTTCAGCTGTTTCATCTGCCGCCTCTCGTTAGTACAGGCATCGGCATTGTTTTGGTCATCACCCTTTACAATGTCCTTAGGCTGCGTTTTTCGCCCGGTCTTCCCTGTTTGATCGTTGTGATGCTCTGCATCGGTGCTGAAGAGCGCCCCATTCTCTATGCCTTAGAACGTGTTTGGGATACCGCAATTGGCTTATTGGTGGGAATGGTGCTGAATATGCTTGTTTTCCCATATGACAACAGCAGGCAGATCCGAGCTACTGCCGAGAGTCTTAATCGAGATCTGATTACATTTCTTGAGAACATGTTCGATGGAGATGAAATTCTGCCCAATGTAGAAGTCATGACAAAGAAAATAGATGACTTGGATAATCAGCTGAAGATTTTCTCCAAACAAAAGCTTTTTTGGCATTTGCGGCGTCAGAAAAAAGAATTGAGTACATTCCAAAGTTTTGAAACCAAAGCCAGAATACTGGTTGCCCAATTAGAGAGCCTTAGTTTAATGCCCTTACCCGGACGTCTCAACGAAGAAAACAGACAACGGTTGGAAGAATGCGGAGCAAAAATCAGCGACACGCGGGTGATTGATACACCGAACGAAGCAGATATTGTTACAAATTATCATATTTCCCAAATTCTAACACTCCGTCAGGAGCTAATGGAAATACTGCAGAATAAATAACATTTCACCCGGTACCATTCGCAGGTACCGGGTAAAATTATTTTTTGATGATTTTCAGTTTGCTGAGCATTAAATTGCCAAATTCCGCAACACAGTCAACCGTACAGACCTCGCCGAACAGAAACAGTCCCAATGATTTTGTATTTAATGGCCTGTCAAGCAAACCTGCCAGGCCCGCGCAGCCAAAAATAATGGCATCCGTGTCATCATAGAAGTCGCGGATCGCTTCGTAAACTTCGTTGTGTTCCACGTAGCGCAGCAGCATGGTTTCCGCCAAATCACGCCCACTTTTGATCATGCCGTTATCCAAAGACAGGTGCGCATTGACATTATTGCAATCAGACAGCGTCAAATGCTCAAAATCTGCAGCGCTCAAACCCAACGCCAGCTTTTTGGCAGTCAGGTAGTCAACTGCATCTATTCCGTTGATCTGCTGTATCGTTCTTGCATCTGTCAGGGTTAATGTGCAAGTTTCGAGAATATGCGAATGAATGCACCTTGTTTCAGCTTGATATGTATATCTGTCGTCCGTGATCAAAAAAACTGCCGCTTCACCATTACCCGGTATGAGCCCACTGCGGCCCGTGACCGCATCGATTGCAGCGCCACCACCCACCATAGGACATGAGATAGATTGCTGCAGCTTTCTCATAAATGCATTTTCACCACCGGCATTACCAAAAACGATAATGGCAGCATAAATTTCAGACCGCATATTAGAGACTTGCGCAAGTATGTCATCATAGGAACCAGTCAGGACAGTGCCCTCGAGTTCTACAGGATATGACACAGCCTGCCGGACGCTATTATCGCATATGCCGGCCAGGCCAAGGCTGGCGCAGCCAAAACCGTCAGCACTGTCCCAAAAGCCTGTCGTAGTAAACGTTAACTTTGTCATGACCTACTCCCCTTTTCAGATCAACTGCTGCTCATTGATGATCAATTTAAACTGCAACCCGAGTGTTTCGGCAGCCTTTCTGCATAAAATCATGCGACCCATGAAGATCTCAAAATAATCCATAACGGAACCAAACTTTGTATCGACTGTCAGTTTAAGCTTAACAAGCGTTTTGGCTTCATTGATCTTTAGGACAGACTCAACAACAGAATAATTCACTCTGTCGTGGATATCAAAGCTGGCCATATCCTTGTTGCGCACGCGGGAACGGCGCACGTCCGCCTTATCTGCAAGGATCAATGCCGCAGCTACCGCATTTACAGGAACGCCAGTCCCCTCATCGTGGTTGCCAATTGCCGTAACGATGGTGGCGATTTCTCCGGGATCACACCCCATATCGTTCAAAATGCTGTACACCATAACTGCACCGGATTGAGAATGATCTTTGCGATTTGCCAGATTTCCAATATCATGCAGATAGCCGGCAATTTTAGCCAGCTCCACTGCTCTTTCATCATAACCAAGGGTCTGCAAAATGTATCCTGCCATTCGTGCAACATGCAGCACATGGGCAAAGCTGTGCTCTGTATACCCCAGAGCTGCCAAAGACTCATCCGCGCGAATGATATAGGTCTTAATTGCTTCATTCATTGTAACTTGATCGTAAGTAAGCATATCATCGCCTCCTATTGGGTATTATACCACAACAACCAAAACATAAAAAGACTATTCCATAACTTTTTTGTAAAAGGATGCTTCATTATGTGTACTGCCATCTCTTATACGACAAAAGACCACTACTTTGGACGTAATCTGGATTTGGATTACCACTACAATGAATCCGTAATGATCACACCGAGAAATTACCCGCTGACCTTCCGTTGCGTGGAGGATCTGACGCAGCATTACGCCATGATCGGCATGTCCACAATCGCAGAAAGCTATCCGCTATATTACGACGCAACAAATGAGTATGGTCTGAGTATGGCGGGGCTGAATTTCCCAGGAAACGCTACGTACTTGCCTATGGACAAAAATGCTAATAATATTACACCGTTTGAACTGATACCATGGGTTTTAGGCCAGTGCAAAACTGTAGCGCAAGCAGAAATATTACTAAAAAGAATCAGTCTTGTACAAATTGATTTCAGTGCACAATACCCCTTATCGCCATTACATTGGATCATTGCTGACCGCGAGAAAAGCATTACCGTTGAACCTATGAAAGATGGTTTGCACGTGTATGCCAACCCCATCGGTGTATTAACGAACAATCCAACATTTGACTTTCAAATGCAAAATCTTGCAAATTATCTGAATTTGACAAGAGAAATTCCAAGCAATCGATTCTCTGACAGCATAGATCTTCAGCCGTATAGTCTGGGTATGGGTGCCATTGGTTTGCCAGGAGATTTATCATCTGCTTCGAGATTTATCCGGGCCGCATTTACAAAACTGAATTCCGTATGCAGCGGAGACGAGCAATCAAGCATCAGCCAGTTTTTTCATATTCTGGATTCTGTGGCACAGCAGGATGGGTGCTGCCGTACAGTGCGCGGTTTTGAAAAAACGATCTACTCCAGCTGCTGTAATACTGACCGCGGCATCTATTATTACACCACTTATGAAAATCGACAAATATCCGCGCTTGACATGCATAAAGAAGACTTAGACAGCACCTTCCTGTATAGCTATCCCCTAGTCGCAAAGCAGCAAATCCGATATGTAAATTAACGCCAAAAGTGCTGCGGGGACCCGCAGCACTTTCTATATGCCCAAGCTTGATTTAATATAATCTGCAATCGCGTTTACAGGAATATCCAAAACCAGGGAGAATTCTGAGGATAGCAGTTTCTCTGCATCACGAAGAAAGTTTTCGTCACATAAGTGAAATTTTCGACCAGCAGCCAACTGTTGCTGCTTTTGCTTATGCAGCGTATGTACCATGCAGATCAGCGCTGCACGGTCGCCACTGCCAATGAGTTCTTTATAGTACTGCTTACGATGGCTTTCGTCGCAGATCCAGGCATCCTGTCTTACGTCCTCTGAGCGCAGCAACGCTTCCAGCGCTTCTCTGGATAACAACGGGCGCAGCTTAGCCACTGCGGTGGCATTGTGCTGCGGAACATAGAATTTTGTACTAAGCTGCTCGATCGGACTCAAAACATAGTAAGAGATTTTTTTACCATCCACAGAATGTTCCTCAACAGCTTCAATCCTGCAAACACCGTGGATTCCGTAAACGACCAAATCACCGCATGTAAACATTGTCCGCGCCCCTTCCGCTCAATTGTTGTATTATTTTAAATATAACATGAAAATTTGAAAATTTCATATGGGAATATTGCCGAAATTTTTCGCTCAATAAATGGTAATTATTCATCAATGAAGGTCGTTTTGATGGTACCCTATCGGAAAATTACAAACTTTTTTCAAATCCCCTCTTTATTTCACAGACATTTGTTGCTATAATATGGACATATTTTTGAACGGAGGTTATACCATGCGCGTTGTTGTTAAGATCGGCACAAGCACGCTGGCGCATGCTACCGGACATTTAAACATCCGCGGTGTTGAAGATTTGTGCAAGGTAATCAGCGATATAAAAAACGCCGGTCATGAAATAATTATTGTATCCTCTGGTGCCATTGGCATGGGAATTGGCAAACTCGGCCTGCGTCAGCGTCCCTCTGATATGCCTACCAAGCAGGCGGCAGCTGCTGTGGGCCAATGCGAATTGATGTATACATACGATAAATTGTTCAGTCAGTACAGTCACACCGTTGCACAGCTGCTGATCACCGGCGATGATATTGCCAATGATGAGCGGCACACGAATTTTAGTAACACACTTAATCGTCTGCTTGCACTTGGTGCAATACCCATCATTAATGAAAATGATACCGTCGCAACTCACGAGATCGTAATTGGAGACAATGATACTTTGGCTGCGATCGTTGCTGAAAGCGTTCGGGCTGATAAGCTGATCCTTTTGTCAGACATTGACGGTCTATACACCGCCGACCCGCATACGCATGCAGATGCAAAGCTGATCAGCATCGCCAATAAAGTTGATGAGGATTTGATCGCCCTTGCCAGCGGCAGCACCAGTTCGCTTGGTACCGGCGGAATGCTGACCAAGCTGGAAGCAGCAAAAATCTGCCTAGCCTGTGGCTGTGAGATGATCATTGCAAACGGTACCAAGCCCACCAATCTTTATGACATACTCGACGGCAAACGCATAGGCACGACCTTTACGGAGAAATCGCAATGAAAGAAATGTTGATCGCTGCAAAAGCAGCAAAGGCTGAAATTGCCGCTCTCACTACAAAGCAAAAAAATGCAGCACTGGAGGCAATGGCAGCTTCCCTGCACAAGCATGAAACCACCATCTTGCAGGCAAATGCCGAGGATCTGGACTGCGCATCTGCCAGTATATCCAGTGTGATGCTCGACAGACTACGCCTGACGCCGGAACGAATTGCCGGTATGGCAAAGGGGATTCTTGATGTTGCAAAGCTTCCGGATCCCGTTGGACGCATTTTGAACGAATATGTCCGCCCTGATGGACTCCAAATTTGCAAAACAGCCGTCCCGGTGGGTGTGATCGCAATTATCTATGAAAGCAGGCCCAATGTAACCAGTGACGCAGCCGCGCTGGCACTCAAGAGCGGCAATGTATGCATACTGCGTGGCGGCAAGGAGGCTTTCCGTTCAGCAAATGCAATCGTCAACGCACTGCGAGATGGACTCAATGATGTCGGCATTACCCCGAATGCGATCAATTTAGTTACTGATACTTCGCGGCAAAGTGCAACTGCATTGATGACTGCCCAGGGATACGTTGATATTTTGATCCCCAGAGGTGGTGCAGGTCTGATCAATGCGTGCGTTCAGCAGGCAACTGTCCCCTGTATTGCCACGGGAACGGGCATCTGCCACGTTTACGTGGATCGCTCTGCAGATCTGGAGATGGCATTAAGAATTATTGAAAACGCCAAAACCAGCCGTCCCAGTGTCTGCAATGCAGAAGAGGTTCTTTTGGTAGATCGTCCGATTGCCAGTACGTTTCTACCCCGTTTGCATGACCTTCTGGTGACCCAACGCGGTTTGCACGGTCAAATTCCTGTAGAATTGCGACTGGATGATGCATCTCAGGAATGGATCGCCGGTACACCTGCCAGTGCAGACGACTTCGATACAGAATTCTTGGATTATATCCTTGCTGTAAAATGTGTCGATGGGGTCGAATCGGCAATATCGCACATTGCTGCGCATTCTACCGGCCACAGCGAGGCAATCGTTGCTACTGATGATACTGCCATCAGCAAATTCAAAGCAGGTGTTGACAGTGCAGCGGTTTATATCAATGTATCCACTCGTTTTACTGACGGTGGGGAATTTGGTCTGGGGTGCGAAATGGGTATTTCAACGCAGAAGCTCCACGCCAGAGGCCCCATGGGCTTAGAGGAACTGACCACGTATAAATATGTTATCACCGGCAACGGACATATCAGATAGGAGGCCTACATGAAATATGGTTTTATCGGTTGTGGCAATATGGGCGGAGCCATAGCCAGTGCCTTGAGCAAATCAACGAAAAGCATCCTGCTTTCTGATCCTTCTGACAAAGCTGCGCTTCTTGCCGCTAAACTTGGCTGTACGACCGGCAGTAACATGGAAGCAGTACAAACCTGTAGATTTCTGTTTTTAGCTGTTAAGCCGCAGCTGTTGGAATCCGTTCTTTCTCCCCTTTGCGCTGCGCTGAAGGAATCCCAGCCTTTGATTATTACAATGGCTGCCGGTGTTGAGATCAAAAGAATCGAGCAGATCATAGGCGCGCCGCTTCCCATTATTCGCATCATGCCCAATACACCCGTTTCGATCGGCAGCGGTACGATTCTATACTGCTATAATGCACAGGTAACCGAAGAAGCTCTTACTGAATTCCTGACGGATATGCAGCCTTGTGGCCTTATGGACAGCATTCCGGAAAGTCAGATCGATGCAGCCAGCGCGCTTTCCGGATGCGGACCTGCTTACGTATACATGTTTATTGACGCCCTAGCGGACGGTGCTGTTGCTTGCGGCATTCCCAGAGATAAGGCGCTGTGTTATGCGGCCAACACATTGATCGGCGCCGCAAAAATGGTGCAGCAGACAGGCCAGCACCCAGGACTGCTGAAAGATGCCGTATGTTCACCGGGCGGAAGCACCATTGCAGGCGTAAAGGTGCTTGAGGAGCAAAACTTCCGCGGCGCTGTGATCGATTGTATTCATGCAGCTTACACCAGGACCAAAGAACTTGGTAAATGAGCAAAAAAATGTCCACATTGAGTAAACATTTGCAAAAATGTTCTTGCAAATATTGTCACTGTATGTTATAGTAAAACATACTTAATTTTTGGAGGCACACAATGGTCGCTTCTATCTTTGCTGCACAGTTTTACTTTAGCTACTATTACTTTTTTGGCAACAAGAAGTAATAGCGATTTGTGCTGCAAAGATTTAATTCACTTTGTAATATTCAAGTGCTGCACAGGATCGCATCCGTGCAGCATTTTCATTTTTAGGAGATGATTGTATGATCGCAGTACTCAAAAGCGGTACAACACCTGAACAGACCCAGCATTTGATCAACTGGCTGAAAAACATGAACCTGGATGTTCACGTATCCCAAGGAGAGGAAGTCACAGTTCTTGGTTTGGTTGGTGATACCAGCCGCGTGGATATGGAGCTTCTGAGCAGCCTGGAAATCGTGGAAACTGTCAAGAGGGTGTCCGAGCCTTTTAAGCAGGCAAACCGCAAATTTAATCCCGTGAATTCTGTAATTTCTGTTGACGATGTTAAGATCGGCGGTGGGCATTTTGCAATGATCGCCGGTCCCTGCTCCGTCGAGAGTGAATCACAAATTATCCAGGTCGCCATGGATGTTAAGGAAGCGGGCGCAGATATACTCCGCGGTGGTGCGTTTAAGCCCCGCACTTCCCCTTATGCATTCCAGGGAATGAAGGATGAAGGCATTCGCCTGCTATTGAAAGCCAAAGAAGAGACAGGACTGCCGATCATTACCGAAATCATGAACGTTCGGACACTGGATCTGTTTGAAGATGTGGATATCATCCAGGTTGGCGCGCGGAATATGCAGAACTTTGATCTGCTCCAGGAGCTTGGTAAAACACACAAACCGATACTGCTCAAGCGAGGCCTTGCCAATACCTTGCAGGAACTTCTGATGAGCGCAGAATATATCATGAGTGAAGGCAACGAAAATGTAATTCTGTGCGAACGCGGTATTCGGACTTATGAAACCTACACGCGAAACACACTGGATCTATCTGCTGTTCCTGTCCTGCACGAGCTGTCTCACCTGCCTGTTATTGTTGACCCCAGCCATGCCACCGGTAAAGCTGCCCTCGTCCCGCCTATGGCAAATGCAGCTGCCGCCTGCGGCGCTGATGGTATTATGGTTGAAGTACACAACAATCCTGCCTGTGCACTGTGCGACGGCGCACAATCACTGACACCTGCGCAGTTCAAGGATTTAAATCGTAATGTACGCATCATTCGGGAGGCATTAAAATGAATGTCGGTATCCTGGGTTTGGGACTCATTGGGGGTTCCCTTGCCCGTGCATATGCCAAGGCAGGACACGTTGTTTATGCCTTCGAACAAGATACCAGCATGCTTGAATTTGCCCAACTTGCCGGTGTTGTTAGCGGCCCGCTGAATGAAACGACGATTTCTTCATGTGACCTGATATTGCTGGCCATCTATGCACAAGCATCTGCAGACTGGCTGGAAAAGTATGCCCCATATATTTCCAAACACGCTATGGTCGTGGATTGCTGCGGCATCAAGAAAGACATCTGTCATCGATGCTTTCCGCTGGCTGAGCAGTATGGATTCACATTTGTTGGCGGCCATCCCATGGCCGGATCCCACAATTCCGGTTTTAAATACAGTCGCTCCAATTTGTTCCAAGGGGCACCTATGGTTCTGGTGCCTCCCAAATATGATGATCCTGCTCTTTTGGAGCGAGTAGAAACGCTCCTGCTGCCATGTAAATTTGGATCCTTTTCCGTTACTACTGCTGAGGCCCATGACAGGATGATCGCCTTTACATCACAAATGCCCCATATTCTTAGCAATGCCTTTATCAAGTCCCCTACTGCGCTGCAGCATAAGGGCTTTTCCGCCGGCAGCTATAAGGATTTGACTCGTGTTGCATGGCTGAATCCGCAAATGTGGGCTGAACTCTTTCTGTCCAACAAAGACAATGTTTTAAGCGAACTGGACATTTATATCGAAAACCTGCAAAAATACAGAAACGCTGTTGCTTTAGAGGATGCAGAGCAACTGATCGCCCTTCTCGACGAGGGGCGCAAACGGAAGGAGGAAGTCGACGGATGAAAACAATTACAGTCCAAGCTTCCCGGAATTATTCTGTAATTATCACTTCTGGCCTTCTGTCGCAGCTAGGTTCCTATGCTGCAAGCATACAAAATTCAGGAAAAGCCGCCATCATCAGTGATTCCAATGTTTGGCCGCTTTATGGCCGCAGCGCAGAAGAAAGCCTGCGTCAAGCTGGCTTTGAAGCTACACACTTTACATTTCCCGCTGGCGAAGAAAGCAAAAATCCGCAGACCTATCTCGCAATTTTGAACTTTCTTGCAGAGAAGCATTTGACACGAACGGATATCGTGGTCGCACTCGGCGGAGGTGTCGTCGGTGATATTACCGGTTTTGCCGCTGCCACATATCTGCGTGGCATTGCTTACATTCAGGTGCCCACCACCCTTTTGGCCATGGTTGATTCCTCTGTTGGCGGAAAAACGGCCATTGACCTTCCTGCAGGAAAAAATCTCGCAGGCGCGTTTTATCAGCCGGCATTGGTGCTGTGTGACACTGATGTCCTTCACAGTCTGCCCGGCAATATATTCCGTGACGGCTGTGCAGAGGTGATCAAATATGGTATTTTATACGATCGTGATCTCTTTGCACACTTATCAAGCAACGGCTTGGCCTTTGACCGTGAGACTGTCATTGCCCGTTGTGTAGAATTAAAACGGGATGTCGTTGCCAAAGATGAATTCGATACCGGTGCAAGACAAATGCTGAATTTAGGTCACACCATTGGTCATGGCATCGAAGCGAAAAGTAATTATGCTGTTTCGCATGGCTGTGGCGTTGCTGCCGGCATTGCTATTGTAGCACGTGCTGCTTATAAGATGGGTCAGTGTTCCAAGGAAACTGCAGAGCAAATCGAAAATGTTCTTATGAATTTTGGGCTGCCTGTTCGCACTTCATTTTGCGCGGCAGAGCTCCTTGAATCTGCACGATCTGATAAGAAGCGCTCCGGCAATACGGTTAATTTGATCCTACCAAAAGCTGTCGGTGAGTGTATCATCAGCAAAACACCACTCAGTCAGCTACAATCCTTTATCGAGGCGGGATTATAATGGATATTACCATTTTTCCAAAAAAGCTATGTGGTACTGTCAGTGCAATATCTTCAAAATCGCAGGCGCACAGACTGCTGATCTGTGCCGCATTCTCTGACAAACCTACCGAAATTGAATGTGCACAAGCAAATCAAGACATCGACGCGACCGCACAGTGCCTGAACGCATTAGGCGCAAATATTGCACGCACTGCGCATGGGTATACGGTTAAGCCGATAGTCCAGCTGCCATCGTGCGCAACACTGAACTGTCACGAAAGCGGCTCTACATTGCGTTTTATGCTTCCGATCGTTGGTGCTCTCGGCGTAGATACCACATTTATTATGGAAGGTCGGCTGCCCCAACGTCCCCTATCCCCTCTTTGGGAAGAAATGGAGCGAATGGGTTGCTCGCTGTCCCGTCCAACAAGCACAACGATTGCCTGCTGTGGGCAGTTGCAATCCGGTAATTACATGATCAGCGGTGGTGTATCCAGTCAGTTTATCACGGGGCTGCTCTTCGCCATGGCACTTATCGATGGCGACTGTTCTCTGACAGTGACTGGTAAAATTGAGTCAAAGCCCTACATCGATATAACACAGCATGCACTCCGGCTATTTGGTATTAACAGCAACAATTACACGATTTGTGCAAGCGAGCGTTTTATTTCTCCTGGCCGTCTTTCTGTGGAAGGTGACTGGAGCAATGGTGCTTTTTTGTTGGCTGCGCAAAAAATTGGCAGTAACATTTCCGTTACAGGACTTGATCACAGTTCAAAGCAAGGTGATCGCGCTGTTACAAATATTCTGCGTGCACTGGATAATAACTGTGTGATCGATGCAGCAGACATACCTGATCTTGTGCCGATCCTTGCCGTTGCAGCCGGAGCGCTAAAAGGTGCAACATTTATCAATATTTCTCGACTGCGACTGAAGGAATCAGACCGAGTCGAAACAGTTGCAGAAATGCTGAAAAACCTAGGTGCGGTTGTGACTGTAACTGAAAATACGCTACGAGTTGACCCAGCGAAGTACCGTAGCTGCACGATCAATGCACACGGTGATCATCGGATCGCCATGTCTGCTGCCGTTGCCGCAACGGTCGCTGAAGGTCCTGTCACGATTCTTGATGCACACTGCGTTGCAAAATCCTATCCTTCCTTCTGGGAGGACTACCGCAAGTTAGGAGGCCACTATGAGCAGCACGTACGGTGAAAACCTAAAACTTTCCATATTCGGTCAATCCCACGGTCCTGCGATTGGCATGACAATGGACGGCATCCCTGCCGGCCTGGCTGTTGATATGAACAAGCTCCAGGCATTTCTTAATCGCAGAGCACCCGGCCAACACGATTACGCGACGCCGCGACGCGAGGCTGACCTGCCCGAATTTCTGTCCGGTATTGTTGACGGATACACCTGCGGCGCGCCAATTGCAGCGATCATCGCTAACAAAAATACCCGTTCCGGAGATTACAGTGATCTGAAGGACTGTCCAAGACCCGGTCATGCGGACTTCACCGCACAAGTCAAATACGGTGGATATCAGGATGTTGCCGGCGGTGGGCATTTTTCCGGCAGAT
This sequence comes from uncultured Oscillospiraceae bacterium, assembly GCA_964450205.1. Classification (GTDB taxonomy): domain Bacteria; phylum Bacillota; class Clostridia; order Oscillospirales; family Oscillospiraceae; genus Faecousia. Next base: position 13,137 of record CAYVCR010000013.1, read on the forward strand.
TGACTGCACCGCTTTGTATCGCAGGTGGTCTGTGCATCCAATGGCTGGAAGCAAGAGGCATCCACATTTTCGCCCACATTCAATCCATTGGAAATATTCAGGATAGTCGTTTTGATCCCGTTGAGCCTCAGACCAATACTGTCCACAAGGATTTTCCTGTAATCGATGCAGCACGGGGCGAACAAATGAAAGACGCTATTCAAGATGCCCGTGCTGACCACGACAGTATGGGCGGCGTCATCGAATGTGCTGTAACAGGCTTGCCTGCCGGACTGGGGGATCCCATGTTCGGCGGAATGGAAAGCCGTCTGGCGCAGATCATCTACGGTATTCCTGCTGTTAAGGGGCTGTCATTCGGTTCGGGATTTGCAGGCAGTGCTATGCGCGGAAGTCAGAACAACGACGCCTACGCAGTCAAGAACGATAAGATCGTGACCGTTACAAACAACTGCGGCGGTATTCTCGGTGGCATTACCACTGGTATGCCCCTGATCTTTACCGTGGCAATGAAACCAACCCCTTCCATTGCTGCAACACAGCAAAGCGTATCCCTGTCTGCAATGACGGAAAAAACACTGCAGATCAAAGGCAGACACGATCCCTGTATCGTACCACGCGCCGTCCCGGTCGTTGAAGCCGCTGCAGCCATTGCAATTTTTGACGCAATATTAGCCTAGGAGGGCCTCTATATGGAATTAGAACAACTAAGAGACGAAATCAACCAGGTAGATCAGCAGCTTGTGGAGCTTTTTGTCAAAAGGATGAATATTTCAGCCCAGGTGGCTGACTACAAAAAAGCCAATCATTTACCCATCTATGTTCCTGCGCGAGAGCGTGAGATTCTGCAGTCCGTTGCTGAACAGGCGGGCCCAGATATGGCAAACTACACCAGAGTCCTGTACTCCATGCTCTTTGAGCTGAGCCGCAGCTATCAAAGCAAGCGTAATACCGCGCAGACAGCGCTGTATGCACAGATCACCGAGTCCATCGAAAATACTGACAAGCTGTTTCCGCAGTCCCCTATGGTCGCCTGTCAGGGTGTTGAGGGCGCATATTCGCAGATTGCATGCGAGAAAATCTTCAAAAGTCCTTTTATTATGTACTTTAAGAATTTCGATGCTGTTTTCAACGCGATCGAGCAGGGACTGTGCCAGTATGGTATTCTTCCGATTGAGAACTCCACAGCAGGCTCTGTGAAGAAAATTTATGACCTGATGATCCATCACAATTTTTCCATCGTGCGGACCTTCCGGCTGAAGGTTGATCATAATCTTTTGGCAAATCCCGGTGCAACCATCGACGGGATCAAACTGATCTACTCCCATGAGCAGGCAATCAATCAGTGCTCTGATTTCCTGAAGAATCTGACCGGCGTACAGATCATTCCCGTTGAGAATACAGCTGTTGCCGCCAACATGGTAGCACAATCCGGAAGAACAGATGTAGCTGCCATATCCAGTCATGCATGCGAAGAACTGTACGGTTTGGTATCTCTTGCAGATTCTGTTCAGGACAAAGGCAACAATCGGACCCGCTTTATCTGCATCAGCAAGAATCTTGAGATTTACCCCGGTTCTGATAAGACCAGTATCATGATGATTCTTCCTCACAAACCTGGTGCATTGTACAAGGTGCTTGCCCGTATGTATGTTCTTGGTATCAATGTGATCAAGTTGGAGTCCCGTCCGATTCCTGACCGAGATTTCGAGTTCATGTTTTACTTCGACCTGGAAACTTCCATCTACTCTGATGAGTTTGTTCAGTTGATGTGCGAACTGGACGATCTGTGTGAGGAATTTAAATATCTCGGCAGCTATACAGAGGTGGTTTGATGCGCTGCGGCTTGCTTGGTGAAAAGCTGGGGCACAGCTATTCGCCTCAAATACACGCCAGTTTTGCAAAGTATTCCTACTCCCTTTTCGAGAAAGATCCGGATCAACTATCCAACTTTTTGGAAAACGGCGATTTTACCGGTTTGAATGTAACAATCCCCTACAAGAAAGTAGTCATCCCCTACTGCAGCGAACTCAGCGACTGCGCTCAGCGGCTCGGTGCCGTCAATACCATCGTACGCCGCGCTGACGGCACCTTGATCGGTCACAACTCTGACTATTTTGGTTTCCATTCCATGGTTGTAAAAAGCGGATTGCAGGTGCAGGGCAAGAAAGTGCTGATCCTTGGTAGCGGAGGTGCTGCTGCAACTGTTTTTGCGGTAATGCAGGAATTAGGTGCCTTACCGATTATCATTTCTAGATCCGGAGAGAATAATTACCAAAATATCCATTTACATGCAGACGCCTCAGTGCTTGTCAATGCTACGCCGGTTGGTATGTATCCCAATACAGGCATCAGTCCGGTCGACATCGACTTATTCCCGAAATTGGAGGGTGTGTTGGACCTTATATACAATCCTGCAAGGACACAGCTTCTGATGGATGCAGAGCACAAAGGACTGACTGTGTGCAACGGTCTCTGGATGCTTGTTGCCCAAGCAAAGGAAAGTGCCGAGTGGTTCTTGGGACACGCCCTTCCGGATACGCTGATCTCCAGCGTATACAACAAACTGCGCAGGCAGATGGAAAATACGGTACTGATCGGTATGCCCGGATGCGGAAAAACCACTATTGGCCGCCTGCTGGCTGCCAAGAATGGCAAATCCTTTGTTGATGCAGATGAAATGATCGTTCAGAAAGCAGGAAAAACGATTCCCGAAATCTTCTCTGATAACGGAGAAACCGTATTCCGCGCCATGGAAACCCAAGTCCTTGAGGAACTCGGAAAGCAGTCCGGACTCGTGATCGCAACAGGTGGCGGCTGCATTACCCAGCAAAGGAATTATCCGCTGCTTCATCAAAACAGTAGGATCATCTGGTTAAAACGCGATATTTCCCTTCTGCCAACTGACGGAAGACCTCTTTCTCAAAGCACGCAGCTGCAAGAAATGTACAAAGCTCGCAAACCGCTATATGAGAAGTTTGCTGATGATACCATTGTGAACGATAGGTCACCAGACTTGATTGCTGCACAGATCGCAGCGCTGGAGGATAAACTATGAAGCTCCTTGTAATTAACGGTCCTAATTTAAATATGCTGGGTATTCGAGAGCCAGGTATTTATGGCAAACAATCATTTGCAGAATTGCTAAATTTGCTGGATGCGTGGGCTAAGCTGTACAATGTAGAAATTGAGCAATATCAGTCAAATCATGAAGGTGCTCTTGTTGATAAAATCCAGGCAGCATGCGGCTGCGTTGATGGTATTGTGATCAATCCGGCCGCATACACACACACTTCCGTCGCGATCCTTGATGCGTTAAAAGCTGTCGGTATTCCTGCAGTGGAAGTGCATATTTCCAATGTAGATGCAAGAGAGCCATTTCGCCAGATCTCCTATGCAGGGCTTGCATGTGAAAAGACGATCAAGGGACAAGGATTAGACGGTTACCGCCAAGCTATTGAATATCTGAGTAAAAAGCAAAATATATAAAAATTACCCGCTTCCGATTGGAAGCGGGTATCGTTTATTCAGGTGTATAGCTGTAGGTATATGCACGATACGACACAGATCCGTCAAGGTAAACCGCGTGATCTTTTTCACATGTAAAACCACACGCCTCGTGCACACGGATGGATATCTTGTTATTTTTATGGATGTGCGCGTAAATTTTACTACATTCCACAGCGTTGATCACATTTGACAGCAAAGATTTGGCATACCCTTTTCCACGCTCGTTAGGTGCTGTTTCAAGCGCTGTTATGATCATTCCATCAAGATATGGCTCCAATCGTAAAGCCGCTTTATAACGCCCCATTGGTGCCCAGATAGCAAGCATAGTACTGCCATCACAGAACACAGCGCGTAAATATGAATACAGATCCTGTTCTGCCATCAGCCGTTGTTCCGCTGTGCTATACTGCGGATATAAGGCTTCCCCATTGATGCTGTTGGACTGAGCATAAACATGCATTAGCTGACTAAAATCGATACAACGAACACTTTTTGTCAATATAAGCATAGGCTTGTCATATATATTTTTTAATAACGTCGTACATCTGTTCGAATTGTACTTCCATATCCTTGACCAACTTGAACTGTGTGCGGCAGCGATAAAGATTCTGCTTTGGATAATGCGTACGGAAATACCGATCACCATCAAGATAGTCTGTTAGAAAACGTATACCACACTCCAGGGTCATCAGCCTGGCACCCCATGGCAAAAAGTGGAGTTCCTGCTCCGTCAATGTGCCTTCCGTCCCCTGCAAAAAGCCGCGGGTATATACTTCAAACAGGCCAATATCAAAGTTCACCTTTGTAAGATCATGCTCATCGTCGGTGGAGTGGTTAGCGCCAAAGCGGATGGAATCACCAAAATCATTGACGGAAAAGCCAGGCATTGTTGTATCAAGGTCAATCACACAAAGGCCTTCTCCCGTTGTTCTATCAATCAGGATATTATTCAGCTTAGTATCGTTATGCGTGACTCTGAGGGGCAAGTCTCCGTCTCGAAATGCCTGCATGATCACGGAACAATCCGCTTTTCTCTCCAGAACAAAAGCGATCTCCTCATGTACCTCTTCCGCTCTGCCTAGCTTGTCCGCATTCATGGCAGCAATGAACTTCTGAAATCTGTCCTCTGTATTATGAAAGTCTGCAATCGTTTCATGGAGTGAATCCACTGGATAGTCGGCCAATAGCCTCTGAAACCGTCCGAATGCACGCGCCGAAGCCTCAAAAAGCGCAGGTGTTGCATTCTGGTAACATTCTGTTCCCTCCACGAAAGGCATGAGCCGCCAGACCTTGCCGCTGGAATCTTTATGATAATTCGTTCCATATTTGGTTTGTACGACTTGCAGCGTTTCACGGTCAGGATCTCCGCCAAGGCTGATCAATTTATTTCGCAGATGTTTTGTAATACCCACAAAATTCTCCATCAGCTCTTCAGGGTGTGAAAACGCAACCGTAGAAAGTCCCTGTAAGATAAAGCGAATGGGGTCACCGTCCTGTGGCTGACAAACCACGCAGTAGGTATCATTGATATGACCTTGTCCATATCTGACGGCACCGAGAAGTGTGGCAGGAAAATCATATGCTGATAAAATATCCTTTAATGCAGGATCCTGTAAATAGATATGGCCCATATTGTGATCTCCTTTTGTTTTTATTTCATTATAAAAAACAACACAATGTTGTCAATACCACCATCAATAGTAAATTGTTCAAACTGAATTCAAAATTTGACGACAAAGTTTCATTTTCCTGTTGAAAACTCTCTGCTTTTGTGTAACAAATTGAAAATATTTCAAAATATTCAATCAGTTATTCACACTTTCCACAGGCTTATCAACAGGCTTTGATATTTGTGCTTACTAAAAATGTTCCACTTTTCTCGTCATTTTAACGCTTTTCTCAACTATTCCCCAAGCGTTTTTGGTTACATTTTAATTGCAAAAAATGCATTGATGAATACCCATATACAATGTCAAAATGCAGGAGGCCAAAGGGTCTCCTGCATTTGTCAATTCACAGTGTTTCGCCAATGATCGATTTAGTAGCATATGCATTTAAGGACATGTCCGCAACATTACCTACCATGTACTCATAATAGGCCTGTGCGCCAATCATTGCCGCATTGTCTCCGCATAGCGAAAGCGGTGGCATGTACACTTGAACATTCCGTTCTTCCGCAATTCTTTGCATGTCTGCACGAATACGCGAATTGGCTGCAACGCCGCCGGCAATTGCTAACTGCTTATAGTTTGTCTTTTCCAATGCCATTTCAACTCTTGGTATCAATGTAGCCGAAACAGACAATGTGAAAGATGCACAAAGGCTTTCAATATCCAATTCTTCCGCTACCTGATCTGCGTGGTGTATTAGGTTCAGCGTAGCTGTCTTTAGGCCCGAAAAACTCATATCATACGGATTCTGTCCCGGACGCGCACAAGGCAGTATATACTTTGTTCCATCGCCCATCTGTGCCGCCTTATCAAGTGCTGCACCTCCGGGATATGGCATTCCTAAAACACGGCCAACCTTATCAAAGCACTCACCCGCCGCATCGTCTAGAGTTGTACCCAAGATTTCCATCTTTGTATAATCCTGCACGTCTACAAGCATAGTATGGCCTCCAGAAACAACAAGGCACAAAAACGGCGGTTTCAGCTCAGGAAAAGCTAAATAATTTGCAGCGATATGACCGCAAATATGATGCACCGGTATGAGCGGCTTATTTAGTGCAAGAGCAGCAGCCTTTGCAAAATTCACGCCGACCAAAACTGCGCCAATTAACCCAGGTGCATAAGTGACGGCAACCGCATCAATATCGTCACGTGTAAGCTTCGCCGACTGGAGTGCCTGGTCGGCAAGACTATAGATCACTTCAATATGCTTACGGGACGCGATTTCCGGGACAACACCGCCATAGATTCTATGAAGATCCACCTGAGAAGCAATGCAGTCAGTCAACACTTCCCTGCCATCTTTGACGATCGCTACTGCAGTTTCGTCGCAGGACGATTCAACAGCAAGAATATTCAAGCGCCCCACTCCTTTCTCAAAATCAGAGCATCTTCCTTAGGATTGTGATAATAGCCTGGGCGACGGCCGACCTGAGCAAAACCGAGTTTCTCGTATAGACTGATTGCCGGCAGGTTAGATACCCGAACCTCCAGAGTCAAACAAGTTACCTCATTTGCTTTCAACTGATAGATCAGTGCATTAACAAGCTGTTCAGCAATTCCGCGGCGGCGATACTCCGCACGCACAGCCAAATTCATCATGTCTGCCCAACCAAGTACAGACTGGGAGCCTACGTAACCAACCAGCCTGTCCCCATCCGACGCAACGATCCAGCAGGACAAGGGATTGGTCAATTCTGATGAAATTGACTTTACGCTCCACGGATCGCTAAAGCAAAGCTTTTCCAGTTCTGCAACAGACTCCACATGGCTGCTATCCATTAATTCATATTTCATCATTTTGCCTCATACCAGCTGTTGCCCCACTTAGCCTCTGCAACAAGAGGAACGTTCAGCTGTGCCACCTGTTCCATTTCCGTGCTGATCAAGGCAGCAACCTCCTGTGCAATTTCTTCCGGGCATTCCACGATCAGTTCATCGTGTACCTGCAGTATCAGTTTGGCCTGGGGAAATTGCTGTGCAAGCGCACTGTCCACACGGATCATTGCCAGCTTGATCAAATCTGCTGCTGTGCCTTGAATGGGCGTGTTCAAGGCAATACGCTCCGCTCCACTGCGAATATTAAAGTTTGTGCTTTTCAGTTCCGGGATCCAGCGCCGGCGGCCATACAAAGTCTGTGTATAGCCGGAAGCTCTCGCCTCTTCGACAACACGTTTCATATAGCCTCGAACGCCGACGTAGTTCGTAAGGTAATTTTCAATATAATTTTTTGCTTCGTAACGGCTGACGCCGATGTCTTCCGACAGTGAAAATTCAGAGATACCGTATACGATGCCAAAATTGACCGCTTTCGCATGACGTCGCTGCAATGCAGTTACCTGTTCCGGTTGTACGCCGAACACCTGGGATGCTGTAACCGTGTGAATATCCATCCCGCTCTTAAAGGCTTCCTGCATGGCTGTATCGTCCGCAATGTGCGCCAGCACCCGCAGCTCGATCTGACTGTAATCGGCGTCTACAAGAACGCAGCCGGGTCGAGGAATGAACATCTTGCGGATCTCAGCGCCCAAATCTGTTCTGACAGGGATATTCTGTAGATTCGGCTCTGTAGACGAAAGGCGTCCTGTAGCAGTTACAAGATTTTGGAGCGTAGTGTGGATACGGCCGTCTTCACCGATCACCTTGATCAAGCCGTCCGCATAGGTTGACTTCAGCTTCGTCAGCATTCGGTAGTCCATAATTGCCGGAATGATCGGATGTTTTGACTTCAATTTCTCCAAAACATCAGCATTGGTGGAATAGCCTGTCTTTGTCTTTTTTACTGGCGGCAGCCCTAGCTTTTCAAAGAGCAATTCACCCAGCTGCTTGGTAGAATTGATGTTAAACGGGCCATCAGAATAGGAGTATATCAGCATCTCGCAGTCAGAGATCCGCTGACTAAGCATTTCACCAAACTGCTCCAGCTGCTCCTTATCAATGGCAACACCAATTCTCTCCATACGATACAAAACCGTACACAGGGGCAGCTCCATATCATAATAAAGCGTCTGCATTTCCTGTTTGTCAAGTTCTGCATCCAAAATATCTCTAAGATTCCAGATCGCTTCTGCACATGCGGCAGCGTCGCCGTCTTCAGCTGTTGCTGCCAGGAAGTTTGTCGCCAGCTTGGAAACTGGATAGTCTGTCTGGGAAGGATTCAGATCATAAGCAGCCAATGCAGTATCAAACACAAAATCGCCATGGGGCAATCCCATAGTGTCCAGCATATGCAGTGTCTGCTTTAAGTCATGACAGATGCCGCCTCTGCTGTTTAGCAAAAGCGGGATCAGCGCAGTCGCTTCCATCGGTGTAACTGTACAAACACCATTCTCCCAGGCAAAACCGATCGAGCTATCTGGTGCAAGGTACAATGCATAACCCTCACAGGTTTCCGGCAGGTCTGTGACGCGGGGTAAAGTTTTCCCTCTTTTCTCCTGCTTCGGAAGGTCGAGCTCAACACCGCGCAAACCGTACCTATCGATCAGACGCACAAATTCCAGTCTTGTAAACAGCTTATAAAGCTCAGACCGATTGTACGGCCGAATAATCGCATCTTTCGGTTCAAAGTCAATGGGAGCATTGGTGCGGATGGTCGCCAAATCATAGGACAGGTATGCATTGTCCTTTCCTGCCTGCAACTTTTCGCGCAGCTTCGGACGAATGGCAGTATCATCCAAATTGGCATAAACACCGTCGAGAGAACCGTGTTTCAGAAGCAGTTCCGTAGCGGTTTTTGGACCAACACCCGCAACGCCAGGGATGTTATCCGATGAATCGCCCATCAGTGCCTTCAGATCGATCAGCTTTTTCGGCGCAAAGCCATACTCTTCCCGGAATTTCGCTTCATCATACAAAGTAGCAGTGGTCTGGCCCGGTTTCGAGATTACCAGCTTCACGTGTACGTGCTCATCGATCAGCTGTAAGCTGTCACGGTCACCGGTCACAATCACACATTCCCAGTCGTTATTGCCGCAAATTTTGCTGACTGTACCGATCACATCGTCCGCTTCCCAACTCTGGCACTCATAAATGGGAATATTCATCGCACGAAGAACCTGCTTCATGATCGGCATCTGCTGGGCAAGCTCATCCGGCATGGGATGGCGAGTCGCTTTATAACCGTCATATTGCAGGTGGCGGAAAGTGGGGCCATGCAGGTCAAAGGCAACACAGACAGCCTCTGGCTGCTCCTCCTTCTCCATGCGCTCCAGGATATTCAGAAATCCATAGATAGCATTCGTGAACAGACCGTCCCGCGTTGTAAGCGCTCTAACACCGTAGTAGGCCCGGTTAATAACACTATTGCCATCCAGAATTAACAGCTTCATACTCTTCTCCACTTCGCACCCTGAGGTGTATCGATAATTTCAATACCGCGCGCTTTCAGCTCATCACGGATCCGGTCAGCCTCAGCATAATTTTTCGCCTTTTTAGCTGCAGTTCGGGCTGCAACCAGTGCATCGATCTCGGGATCAGCCGACGCGGCGGCTTCTTCCGCTTCCTTCTTCCGAAGTGCTTCCGCTGCCTGAATCAAATTCAGACTCAGCACCTGGTCGAAGTCAGCAAGTGCGGCAAGTTTAGTAGCATCATTTGTCTTCGCCTTCAGCACATCATACACCGCAGTTATAGCCAAAGAGGTGTTCATATCGCCATTCAGCGCACCAACAAAACGTTCCTTAAGGGCATCGAAAGCAGCCGTATCGATCTCGCCATCATTTTTCAAGGCCGCGATCTTTGCAATCAATTTCTCATAGGCCACAACAGCATTATCCAGGTTTTCCCAGGAGAAAACCAGATTGCGGCGGTAATGGCTCTGCAAGCAGAACAGACGGTAGGCCATGGGATCATAGCCCTTGCTCTCCAGCAGAGATACCGTCAGGAATTCGCCCTTGGATTTACTCATTTTACCTGTGTCGGTATTCAGATGATGCACGTGGAACCAGTAGTTACACCACTTGTGACCCAGGTAACTTTCAGACTGTGCGATCTCATTGGTGTGATGCGGGAAAGCATTGTCGATACCGCCGCAATGGATATCCAGGTCTTCACCCAGGTGTTTCATGGAAATACCGGAGCACTCGATGTGCCAACC
>CAYVCR010000014.1:0-20944 GCA_964450205.1 uncultured Oscillospiraceae bacterium
AGGCCAAGGAGCGCGTAGACGTGGCAAGTGAGAGCAAGACCCTGGCCACCATTACCTTCCAAAACTTCTTCCGTCTGTATGACAAGCTCTCCGGCATGACCGGTACAGCGCTGACCGAGGAGGAGGAATTTGCCTCCATCTACCGGTTGGACGTGGTGGAGATCCCCACCAACAAGCCCGTGATCCGCAAGGATCAGTCGGACGTGGTCTACAAAACTGAGCCGGGCAAGTTCCGGGCCATCATCCAGCAGGTCAAGGCTTGCTACGAAAAGGGTCAGCCTGTGCTGGTCGGCACTATTTCTATCGAACGCAGCGAGCTGCTGAGCAAGCTGCTGAAAAAAGAAGGCATCCCTCACAATGTTCTGAATGCCAAGTTCCATGAGCAGGAGGCCCAGATCGTGGCCCAGGCAGGCAAGTTCGGCGCTGTCACCATCGCCACCAACATGGCAGGCCGTGGTACGGATATCGTGTTGGGCGGTAACGCTGAGTACATGGCCATGAACGAGCTGCGCAAGGAGGACCTGCCCGAGGAGCTGCTCCGGGAAGCCAACGCCTACTCAGAAACCACCGATCCTGCTATTTTGGAGATCCGCAGCCGTTACGAGCAGCTGCTTGCCAAGTATAAGGCCGACATGGCCGAGGAGGCACAGAAGGTCCGGGACGCGGGCGGTCTGTTCATTATCGGCACCGAGCGCCATGAATCCCGCCGTATCGACAATCAGCTCCGCGGCCGTTCCGGCCGACAGGGCGACCCGGGCGAGAGCCGCTTCTATCTGAGCCTGCAGGACGATCTGATGCGTCTGTTCTCCTCTGACCGGATCATGGGCATGATGGATACCCTGGGTCTGGACGAGGACACCCCCATCGATGCCAAGATCCTGTCCAATGCGGTGGAAAACGCCCAAAAGAGCGTGGAAAGCCGCCACTTCCGCTCCAGAAAGTCCGTTCTGGAGTACGACAACGTGATGAACACCCAGCGTGAGGTCATCTATGCCCAGCGCCAGAAGGTGCTGGACGGCGAGGACCTGCGGGAGAATATGCTCAGCATGCTCCGCAGCGTGGTGGAGACCAACGTGGCCGACGGTCTGAGCCAGTCCGGCGGCATCGTGGACGAAGCGGGTCTGAAGAATGTACTGTCCCGCTTTGAGGGCTTGTACTTTGCCAAGGGTGCTTTCCGGGCCGAGGGTGCACTGACTGCTGAACAGCTGACCGACACCATTTATGACCTGGCTGTTTCCACCTACGAAAAGAAGGAAGCTGCCATCGCTGCCCTGAAGCTGATGCGCGGCGATGAGCCGGTGGATATGCGGGAGATGGAGCGCGTGATCATGCTCCGGGTGGTAGACGAATACTGGATGGACAACATCGATGCCATGGACGATCTGAAGCAGGGCATCGGTCTGCGGGCCTACGGCCAACACGATCCGGTCATCGCCTATAAGGAAGAGGGCTTCCAGATGTTTGAGGCCATGATCACCGCCATCCGGGAGGAGACCGTCCGCCGCCTGTTTATGATGCAGGTGACCCCCACCCAACAGGTCCAGCGCCACAAGGTCGCCAAGGAGGTCACCGCCGGCACGCCCGACAAGACCGTCAAGCAGCAGCCTGTGCGCAACAAGGACAAGAAGGTGGGCCCCAACGATCCCTGTCCCTGCGGCAGCGGCAAAAAGTACAAGCAGTGCTGCCGTGCCAAGGATATTGCCGCAGGTATGTAATCTGAAACTATTGGAGAAACCATGTCAATCATTACACAGAAAATCGGCACATTGGAATATCTGACTGCAGAAGGCATCCGTGTGCCCCACTGCTTCACTACCCGCTATGGGGGTGTGAGCACCGGGCACCTGGCCTCCATGAACATCGGCATCCACCGGGGTGACGAATTGCAGAACGTAGCCCAAAATTATGCGATCTTGGGCAATGCCGTTGGCTTTTCTGTAGAAGATGTGGTCGCCGCCAAGCAGATCCATTCCGACATAATATATAAGGTAACTGCTGCCGACCGGGGCAGCTGTCTGGCAGAGGGTGCCTCTCCTGTCTGTGACGGACTGATCACCAACGTGCCAGGTATGGCGCTGAATGTATTTACTGCTGACTGTACGCCCATCTTATATCATGACCCGGTCACCGGCGCCGTGGGCGCAACCCATGCAGGCTGGCGGGGTACTGCCGCCGGCATCGCCGCCAAGACCGTGCAGGCCATGGTGGATGCTTACGGCTGTAAGCCGGAAAACATTCACGCTGCCATTGGCCCCCATATCGGACCGTGCTGCTTCGAGACCGATCAGGATGTGCCGAATGCCATGCTGGAGGCCCTGGGCGAGGAAGCCCGGCCCTTTATAGAAAAACGCGGGGATAAGTATTATGTAAACCTAACAGGGATCAATTCTCTGTTTCTGCGCCGGGCAGGCGTGCTGCACATGGAAAGCTGCCCGGACTGCACCGCCTGCCAGCCGGAGCGATTCTGGTCCTACCGGCGCGTCGGAGCAAACCGCGGCTCTCAGGGAGCCATTATCGTATGTACAAAGGAGGGGAAATAAATGAAGCGCTGTATGGCAGGCTTTCTGTGTCTGTGTCTGGTGTGCACGCTGTTTGCCGGCTGCGGTGACGAGGATGTCTATGTCCCCACCGGTGATGCCCTGGAATATGAAGAGGATTACACCGGCCCCACCGTTTCCCCCACTGTAGCGGAGGAGGAACAGACGCTGACCCTTACCTACTACCCCAGTATTTCCATGAATCCCTATAAGTGCACAGATTTTACCAATAAAGCCCTGTTTTCCCTTTTGTACCAGGGCTTGTTTGTTGTGGACCGGGAATATCAAGTCACGCCCATGCTGTGCAAAAATTACCGCATGTCCGAAGACATGCGTATCTACACTTTTTATGTTGAGAATGCCACTTTTTCTGATGGCTCTGCGGTAACGGCCCAGGATGTCATGGATTCTCTGCTGAAGGCCAAGGAAAGCACCCTCTATTCCGGTCGCTTTTGGCGGGTCGAGGAGATCCGTCTGTCCGATGACGGCGGTGTCACCGTCCAGCTCAATACGCCCTATGAAAATTTCCCCATTTTGCTGGACGTTCCGATCCTGCAGTCAGAGCAGCTGGAGCAGGATTTCCCGCTGGGTACCGGCCCTTATGTGTTCAGCAGCGTGGGCATCAACTCCTCCCTGCGGCGCAGAAGCAACTGGTGGTGTAATGCGGACATGGTGATCACTGCCGATACCATTTCTCTGATCCGTGCCGAGTCCGCCACCCAGATCCGTGATGATTTCCAGTTCGGCGATCTGGACATCGTCTGTGCTGACCCCGGATCTGACCGGTATGCCGACTACCGCAGCGACTTTGAGCTGTGGGACTGCGAAAACGGTATTTTCCTGTATCTTGTCTGCAGTGATTACAGCAAGATCTTCGAAAATCAGGAATTGCGCACCGCTTTGACCTACGCGATCGACCGGGAGCTGCTGGCTGATGAGTACTACCGGGGCTTCGCCCGGGCAGCCTCCCTGCCTGCTTCGCCCGCATCCCCCTATTACAGCAATACCCTGGCAAACCGTTATGCCTATGATAAGGATAAATTCGCCCAGGCTGTGACAGATGCCAATTTGCCAGAAGACACGGTCATCACGCTGCTTGTCAACAGTGAGGATAGTTTGCGGACCCGCGTGGCGCGCGCTATTTGTGATATGCTGGAGGAATGCGGTCTGAAAACCGAACTGAAGGCCATGTCCGGAGAGGATTACCAGTATAATCTCAACGCCTGGAATTTTGACCTGTATTTGGGGCAGACCATGCTCTCACCCAATATGGACCTTTCCCAATTTTTCTTCAGCTACGGCACGCTTCGCCAGGGCGGCACCAGCGATGTCACTGCTTACGCCCTGTGTCAGCAAGCGCTGGAAAATCACGGCAACTATTACACCCTGCATCAAACGGTCATGGATAACGGACTTCTCTGCCCAATCCTCTTCCGCAGCTACGCAGTCTATGCCACCCGTGGCCTTGTGACCGATTTGACCCCTGCACGGGATAACATCTTCTATTACTGCCTGGATAAAACAATGGAAGACGCTCTGCTGGAAAGCTGATCTCCTCAGAACAAAAAGAACGGAGGCTCCCTCTATGAAGCTCAATTACAAGCGCACGATCCTGGTTGGCTTTGCTTTTTTCTTAATCAGCCTGTTTTGGCAGGCCTATGATGCCACCATTGCACTGACACTGACCAATAAATTCGGCATGAATCAGACCTGGTCTGGTGTGATCATGGCTCTGGATAACATTTTGGCTCTGTTCCTGCTTCCCCTGTTTGGCACCCTGTCTGACAAGCACAAAGGCAAAAGAGGCCGCCGTACGCCCTTTATCCGGTTTGGCACCATCGTGGCCGCCTGCGCGCTGGTGGTTCTGAGCTTCGTGGATAACGCCCAGCTCAAGCAGATCCAGGTCATCAGCACCGTGGACGATCCTGCCGCCCTGGAGATCGTGTATGACACACAAGCCGACAAAGAGCTGCAGACACCCAGCGGCACCAAATTCATTCTGTCTGAAAAATTCACCAAAGAAGAATTTACTGCCATCCGCAGCACCGACGACAGTGAGGATGTGACCAACAAAGACGAAGATGCCACCCCCTACACCAGCTATGTGGTGCCCGCCCGGCAAGCCTACGCTGCCGACAAGACGCTGGCCAATCCCATGCCGCTGATCCTGTTCATAGGTGTACTGCTGGTACTGCTGGTAGGTATGGGTGTCTTCCGTTCCCCTGCTGTGGCACTGATGCCGGATGTGACCGTCAAGCCCCTGCGCTCCAAGGCCAACGCCATCATCAATCTGATGGGCAACGCCGGCGGTATTATCGTGCTGGTGCTGGGCAAGGGCTTCGCTTTTGGTATTTCCAAGGCAGAAAATGCCATGATGAGTTATACGCCCTACTATATCACTATTTCCGCCATTATGATCGCAGCGTTGATCATCTTCCTGACCACTGTCAAAGAAAAGGAATGGGCAGCACAGATGCAGTCCGATTCCATCCGCTACGGTATTGAGGAAGCGCCCCAGGATCAGCCTGCCGGTGAAAAGCGCAAGCTGGGCAAGAGCGAGAAATTCTCTTTGATCTGTATTTTGGCCTCTGTTGCCCTGTGGTACTTCGGTTACAACGCGGTGACCTCCAAATACTCCGTCTATGCGCCCAACGTGCTGCTGATGGATTACAGCAACACCATGCTGATCGCCCAGGTCTGCGCCATTATCGCCTACCTGCCCGCCGGTATGGTTGCCTCCAAGATCGGCAGAAAGAAAACCATTCTGGCCGGTGTGGTCATGCTGACCGCTGCCTTTACGGTAGCCGCCTTCATGCGCCCCGGCAGCCCTGCATGGCTCATGTATATCATGTTTGCCCTGGCAGGTATTGCCTGGGCCACCATCAACGTCAACTCCTTCCCCATGGTGGTGGAGCTGAGTACCGGCTCCGACGTGGGTAAATACACTGGCTTTTATTACACTGCCTCCATGGCAGCCCAGACTGTTACGCCCATGCTCTCCGGCTTCCTGATGGATCAGATGGGTTTGACCGTCCTGTTCCCCTATGCCGCAATTTTCGTAGCCCTGGCCTTTGTGACCATGCTGCTCGTCCGCCACGGCGATGCCAAGGCTGTCCCGAAGAAGGGCCTGGAAGCGCTGGATACCGAGGATTGATCCATGATAGCTGTTATCATTATTGTCGGCGTTCTGCTTTTGCTGTGCGCACTTTATCTGCTGTCCGTCATGGGCCGCCGGACGCATCCGGACTTGGAAAAGCTCCAAAACTGGGCCTATGCCCACCGGGGCCTGCACGACCAAAGCCGACCGGAGAACAGCATGGCCGCTTTCCGGGCCGCCAAAAAAGGCGGCTACGGCATCGAGCTGGATGTGCACCTTTTGTCCGACGGCACACTGGCCATCATGCACGATTCTGCCCTCAAGCGGACTACCGGTGCTGAGGGTCGTATAGAGGACCTGACCGCCAACCAGCTTTCCGAGTATTATTTGGGCGGTACGCTGGAGACCATCCCCACCTTTGAGCAGGTGCTGCAGCTCTATAACGGCGAAGCGCCCATGATCGTAGAACTGAAAGTAGCGAATAATAACTATGCTGCCCTGTCAGAAGCCGTCTGCGACATGCTGGACCGGTATCCCGGCACCTATGCGCTGGAGTCCTTTGACCCCCGCTGCGTGCGGTGGCTGCGGAAAAACCGCCCGGACAGACTCCGGGGTCAGCTGACCCAAAATTACTTCAAGGGGGATAGCCCCAACCTCCCCGGCATTCTGAAATTTTTTCTGACTCATCAGATGCTGAATTTTTTGATCCTGCCGGATTTTGTAGCTTACCGCTGCACGGACCGGCATACGCTGAGTAATTTCCCAGTACGCAAGGTCTGGGGCGTGCAGGGTGTCACATGGACCCTGAAGACCCAGGAAGAATTTGACGCCGCCACTTCCGAAGGCTGGCTGCCCATTTTTGAGAACTTTACACCGTAAACGCTCCACCGTCCTGCCCCACAGGACGGTGGTTTTCTGTTCTTTCCTGTCTGACTGGTAAAATATAGCTTCTGCGTTTCCTCTTGCAATGACATAGGAATTCTGCTATAATACAGGCAGCTAACAGACAGAAAGGAGTGTCCTTTGTGAAAAGGATATTTGTTTTATTTTTGGTTTTGAGCCTGCTGATGCTGTGTGCCTGCGGTGGGGATACACCCACAGAGCCCTCCACAGAAACCACCGAGTCTACCGAGCCGACCACAGAGGCCACCACAGAGGCCACCGAAGTCACCACAGAGGCCACGGAGTCGCTCCTTCTGTACCGCAATCCGCTCAACGGTGAGCCTATGGAAGCACCTTATAACGGTCGGCCTGTAGCCGTGATCATTAATAACGCCATCGATGCCCTGCCCCAATACGGCATCAGCGAAGCTGACATCATGTATGAGTTGGAAACCGAAAGCGATATCACCCGCTACATGGCCATCTTCTCTGACCTGAGCGATGTGGGAACCATCGGCCCTGTCCGCAGCGCCCGTACTTTCTTCAACAGCCTTGCGCTTTCCTATGATGCCCCCCTGGTCCATTGCGGCGGCAGTTCTGCAGCTCTGCGGGGAGAGGTAGATGAAAGCGGTACCAGGATCAGTAACTGGAACCATCTGAACGAGGCATACTACAGCAGCTACTTTTTCCGGGACTATGATCGCTACTATACCGGTAACTATTCTTGGGAGCATACCCTGTTCACCAGCGGTGCACAGCTGATCCAGGCCATGCAGGACAAAAACTATGATAAGCATACGGACACCTTCCTGGAACAGCAGACCACCGAGCTCAATTACGGCCTGCAATTTGCCGACGAGATCGATCTGGGCGGCGAAACCGCCAACAAGGTCACTGCCGTCTTCCGTTACGGCAAGACCACTACCATGACCTTTGATCCGGAAACCGGACTGTATGAAGCTGCACAGTACAAGCAGGAGCACATAGATGCAGGTACAGGCACATGTGTCAATTACCGTAATGTGCTGGTTTTGTATACTACTCAGTGGGGCAGGGACGATGGCACCTATGTCCGTTCCTATTATGATCTGTTGGGTTCCGGTACCGGCTACTTTGCCTGTAACGGTCAGATCATTCCCATCAAATGGTATCGGAACGATTACCGCAGCAGCTTTACCTACACTTTAGAGGACGGCACTCCCCTGACGTTGGGTACCGGCTCTACCTATATTGCTATCTCCTCTGCAACGAACTGCGTAAAATATGAATAATGCATCACCACCCTGCGTGCCGCGCAGGGTGGTTTTTTATGGGAAATATCTTTGCTTTTCCTGGTTGTCGCTGGTGAAAAATACCAAAACCATTGCCTGCAAATTGTTATAATCGTCAAAAATAATAGGGCACACCCAAAAATGATTGCAAATTTTTTAGGATTGCGCTATACTTTCTCTCGAGAAGACTGGAAACGTTTCCAAAATTTCCTCAATCATAATTTATCCAGAAAATTTTAAGAAGGAAACACGCATTCACTTTTTCGGGCGGAGGGGCCACCCTCCGCCCTTTTCACAATATTTTGGAAGGAGGACCGGGCTATGACCATCAAAGATATTTCCATGCTGACCGGTTATTCTGTAGGCACTGTTTCCCGTGTGCTTAACGATCAGCCCAATGTGAGTGAAAAGGCCCGGAATGCCATCCTGGAGGTAGTCAATGCCGCAGGCTTTCAGCTTAATGAAAACGCCAAGCAGCTGAAGCAGCAAAAAGCTACGTCTATTCTTGTGATCGCCAAGGGCACCTCCAATGAGCTGTTCGGCAGTCTGATCGAGGCGATCCAAGCCCGGGTGGCTGACTGGCCCCATCCGCTGATCGTGGACTACATGGACGAGGACGAAAACGAAGTGCTTCGGGCTGTCCGGCTGTGCCGGGAAAAGAAGCCTTTGGGCATTCTGTTCCTGGGCGGTAACCTGGATAATTTCCGCCGGGATCTTTCCGGTGTGGAGCTGCCCTGCGTGCTGATCACCGGTGACGCATCCCAACTGGAAATGCACAATCTTTCCAGTGTGACCATGGATGACCGGCAGGCAGGCTTCCTGGCAGTACAGCACCTGGCTGAGTTGGGCCACAGGCAGATCGCTGTGATCGGCGGCAGCCGGGAGGTATCCGATATTGCACGGCTGCGTCACGAAGGCTGTGCAGATGCCTGCAGTCAATACGGCATCTCCTACGACCCGGAGCTGGATTACTACTCTGGCCGTTTTTCTTTTGCAGACGGCTACCGGGCGGTCAAGACCCTGCTGGAACGAGGCAGAAATTTCACGGCCATCTTTGCCATGGCAGATGTTATGGCCATCGGCGCTATCCGTGCCCTGCGGGATTGCGGACTGCGGGTGCCGGAGGACGTTTCTGTGATCGGTCTGGACGGACTGGCCATCGGCAATTATACCGTCCCCACCCTGTCTACCGTGCGGCAGTCTGTGGAGGAGCTGGCTGACCGCAGCGTTCAGATCCTGCGCCAGCAGATCGAGGGACATATCAGTCCTCGCCACGAGACCATTGCCCCGGTGGTACAGCAAAAGGAAAGTACCCGTAAAATTGGATAATTCCATCCCCGCGGAAGAAAACTTCCGTGGGGTTGTTTTAATTTTTCTTAAATTTCTAAGCTGTGGGGTAGAAGTCACGGCAGATTTGTGCTATAATGTGTGTAAGTATCAACAATTTTTGGAGAGATAGAAATTATGCTGGAACTTTTAGCACCGGCAGGGTCCATGGAGGCTCTGCGCGCAGCGGTACAGAATGGCGCCAATGCAGTCTACCTGGGCTGCGGCTCCTTCAATGCCCGGCAAAGTGCAAAGAACTTCACGCCTCAGGCATTGACTGAGGCTGTCAAATACTGCCATGTGCACGGTGTTGCCGTCCATTTGACGCTGAACACCCTGGTATCCGATAAGGAAACCGCGGACGCTGCTGCGCTGATCCGCCATGCCGCCGTAAGCGGTGTGGATGCATTTATCGTGCAGGATCTGGGCATCATTCAGCTTTGCAAGCAGATCGCACCGGACGTACCCATCCACGGTTCTACCCAAATGACTATCCACTCTCTTCCCGGTGTGCTGCTGTGTGCCGCCTGGGGCTTAAGCCGTGTGGTCCTCAGCCGGGAGCTGAGTCGGGAGGAGATCCGCTACATCTGCCAAAACTCCCCCATTGAGATCGAGGTTTTCGGCCACGGTGCTCTATGCATGTGCTATTCCGGCCAGTGCTACCTGTCTGCCGCCATCGGCGGCCGTTCCGGCAACCGGGGACGCTGTGCCCAGCCCTGTCGCCAAAGCTACGGCTATGGCCGCTGGCAGAATCAGTATCCTCTGAGTCTGAAGGACAACTGCCTGGTAAATTACCTGGAAGAGCTGGACGCCATGGGCGTTGCTTCCCTGAAGCTGGAGGGCCGCATGAAGCGGGCCGAGTATGTGGCAGCCGTTACCCAGGTGTACCGGAATGCCATCGACAAAAAAGCGGTCACCCCCGCCATGCTGGAGCAACTGCATATTGCTTTTAACCGCCAGGGCTTTACCGACGGTTACTATGTTGGCAAGACCGGTGCCCACATGTTCGGTGTCCGGGACGAAAAGTCCGAAAATCCCCGCTGGCTGCGGGAAATCCGCCAGAGCTATGAAGCTGCCGAGAATCCCCTGGTGCCTATCACCTTCAGCTGCACGATTCGTTCCTTCGGAAGCAGTTTGTCTGTGACAGACCCGGAAGGCAGAGTGTGTACATTGAAGGGTCCCGCTCCGGAGCTGGCCCGTATGGTAGAGTTGGATCATAGCACCCTGGCAGCCCGCCTGTCCAAGACCGGCGGCACTCCTTACTATTGCGTAGACGTGCAGACCGATATTGAGCCGGGACTGACCTTATCCGCTGCGGCGATCAACGCTATGCGCCGGGATGTTCTGAATCTGCTGACTGCCCAGCGGGCACGGCGGGAAGCCCCCAAGCTGGGCCGCCCCCAAAAGCTGCCCCACCACGCGGGCAATAAGCAGCGGCCCGGCTTGACCGTGCAAATCACCAGCCTGGAGCAGATCACCGGCCGGCTGCTGAAATCGCGGCCCGCAGTGCTCTATGTACCCCTGCACCTGCTGACCCAGGACACGGAGCTTTGCAAAAAGCTGACTGCTGCGGCCACTATTTGTGCCGTACTTCCCAGGATCGTCACCGACCTGGAGATGGACAAGCTCCGCTCCGATCTGCGTGCTGTCCGGGCGCTGGGTGTCCGGGAAGCCCTGGTGGGTAATCTTGGTTTGCTGATCCCTGTCCGGGAATGCGGTCTGAAGGCCCGGGGCGATTTTGGCCTGAACCTGTACAACTCCGGCTCTGTGCATGCTGCCCGGGATCTGGAGCTGCGCTCGGCCTGCCTGAGCTTTGAAATGACGCTGCCCCAGATCCGCGATGTAAGCAAGGCTGTTCCCTGTGAGATTTTGGCCTACGGCAGACTGCCGCTGATGGTGGTGGAAAACTGCCTGATCCGGGGAAAGACCGGTCAATGCACCTGTCACCTGGGCCCCACCAAGCTGGTGGATAAGACCGGCGCGGAATTCCCGGTGATCAAGGACGGCAACACCTGCCGCAGCATCCTGCTCAACGGCAAAAAGCTGAACTGGCTGGACCGGCAGGAGGATCTTTCACGGCTCGGTCTGTGGGCGACTCGCCTGTACTTCACCACAGAAAACGCACGGGAAGTGGACCAGGTACTGGCCCATTATCTGAATCCTGTCCCCTTTGACCCCGGCGCCTGCACCCGTGGTCTGTATCTTAGAGGTTTAGAATAACTGTGCATTAATAAAGAATCCCGAGGTTTTTATGAACGTTATACTTGCATCCCAATCCCCCCGGCGCAAAGAGCTGATGGGACTGTTCCATTTTCCCTTTACGGTCCGGGTAGCGGATATTGATGAGACTATGGACCCTAAAAAGCCTGTTTTTGACGAGGTGGCACGGGTCAGCCGGGCCAAGGCCGAGGCCACGCCCCACGAGTCGGACGACGTAGTTATCGCCGCCGACACCATTGTGGTGTGCAACGGTCAGGTGTTGGGCAAGCCTGCCGACGAGCAGGATGCCTGCCGCATGCTGCGGCTGTTGTCCGGCCGGGATCACCAGGTCATGACCGGCATGTGCGTCCTGCACAACGGCGTTGCCACCACCTGCACCGAGGTCACGGACATCCATTTTCGGGAATTAAGTGACCGGGAGATCTGGGCCTATATCCGTACCTGCGAGCCCATGGACAAGGCTGGCAGCTACGGCATCCAGGGCGGTGCCGCCCTCTTCGCTGAAAAAATGGCAGGCGATTACTACAATGTGATGGGATTGCCTGTGTGCCGCCTTGGCAGCTTGCTGCGACAGATCGTCCCCGAACTGATGGAGGAAACCCTATGAAACATCTATTTACCACAAGAGTCCGCATCGTACTGGTGATCGCGGTTTTGCTGGCAATCGTTTTGACGGTAGTCGGCAGCCTCACCGGACTGAGCCTGCCGGACATGTTCGTCAAGGGCATTCTAACGCCTATCCGTTCAGGTGTCAGCGCCCTTACAGACCGGGCCGAGCAGCTGTACAGCTACATGTTTGAATATGAGAGCCTGAAGGCAGAAAACGAGGCGCTAAAAGCAGAATTGGCTGAAATTCAGGATGAAGCCCGTCGTGCCGACTCCATCTCCCGGGAAAATGACCGACTGCGGGAAGTGCTGGACATGAAGGAAGCCAACGAAGACTACGAGCTGGTGGACGGCTATATCATCTCCTGGAGCTCTACCGAGTGGAGCAGCACCTTTACCATCAACCGAGGCACCAATGTGGGTATTGAAGCCGGCATGTGTGCCATCACTGCCAACGGAGAATTGGTTGGTCTGGTCAGTGAGGTAGGTCCTAATTATTCCGTGATCAAGTCTGTGCTGGACTCCTCCCTGGAGATCAGCGCCACTATTGCCTCCTCCGGTCACAACGGCATGGTCCAGGGCGGTTACTCTTCTGGTCTGGACGGTCTGCTGCGCATGAATTATCTGCCCAGCTCCGCCACCATCCGCAACAACGACCAGGTCGTCACCACCGGCTCCACCGTTTATCCCCGGGATCTGGTGATCGGCAACGTGGTTGACGCAGGCTTTGACGACACCGGTGTTGCCAAGTTTGCCCTGCTGAAGCCCGCTGCCGATGTGCGCAGCCTGGAGCAGGTCTTCATCATCACACAGTATAACGCCGGGTGATTACTATGGCTAAGAAAAACGAATTTAAGCCGGACAAACCCCGAGCCGGCTGGCTCAGTAAGCTTTATATCACGCCCAAACAGCGCCGCAGTATTTTAAAATGGGCACTGTACGGTCTTGTGCTGTTGGTACTGAGCCTGCTGCAGGATGTGGTGCTTTGCAATTTCCGGCTATTTGGTGCCACCACCGAGCTGGTTCCCTGCGCCATCATTCTGATCTGCCTGTTGGAAGGCACACAAAATGGCTGTGTTTTTGCGCTGATCGCATCATTGCTGTACTGGTTCTCCGGTGCAGCACTGGGTGCGTTTGCTATGGTCATGATCACCGCGCTGAGTATTTTTGCATGTATGTTCCGTCAGGGCTACCTGCAAAAGGGTTTCGGCGCCGCCATGCTCTGTACTGCCAGTGCTGTGCTGATCTATGAGATGGCCATGTTCCTTTTGGGAGCGATCCTCAATTTGACCCCCTGGAGCCGTTTCGGCGGCTTCCTGCTGACAGCCGTCATGTCGATCGCAATCGTACCTGTTCTGTACCCGCTGATGTTGGCCATTGAATCCATTGGAGGCGAAACATGGAAAGAGTAAGCCGTTTGCGCGCCCATATCCTGCTGGCGATCTTTGTGCTGATCATGGGCTTTTTTGCCTTCAAGCTCTATGACGAGCAGATCATTCAAACCGGCGGCAGCACGGATAACTCCACTACCTATGTGACCTGGACCCGTGTGAAGGCCGCCCGGGGCGACATTCTGGACTGCAACGGCAACGTGCTGGTCAGTAACCGTGCCAGCTACGATCTGACCGTCAACCATTATGTGCTGCTCAACGCCAAGGGCACCAACCAGTACGTGTTTGACCTGACGGAGCAGTGCGTTGCCAACGATGTGGAATATGTCGACCACTTCCCCATTACCCAAACCCGTCCCTTTACCTACACCCTTACGGAACAAAATGCCACCTGGCAGGGATACTTCCAGCGGTATCTGGCCCATTACGACATAGATTCTGATATCACCGCGCCGCTGCTGATCGAGCACCTCCGAGATCTGTATGACCTGCCCGCTGAGTGGACCGACGAGGAGGCGCGCCGGGTCATTGGTGTGTACTACGAGCTGACCCTGCGCGATCGCGTGCAGTCCCTGCCGCTGTATACCTTTATCTATGATGCCGACGACGAGGCGCTCTCCACTGTTGTGGAGCTGAATATCCCGGGCATCAACGTAGAAGCATCCACCGTCCGGGAATACAATACCAAATACGCTGCCCATATTCTTGGCTACGTCGGCCCTATGAATGCAGAGCAATGGGAATACTATGAAACGATCGACGGTTATGACATGGACGCCGAGGTCGGTCAGGACGGCTTGGAGGCTGCCTATGAAGAATACCTGCACGGTATTGATGGCTGGCGTATCGATGAAGTGGATGCCGACGGTAATTTAGTCCGTTCCTACTACGAATCCGAGCCCCAGGCCGGCGCCAACGTGGAGATCTCCATCGACATCAACCTGCAGATGGCCGCAGAGGATGCCTTGGCAGACGTGATCGAGGAATTGCGTGCAAACCCGGATGCCGATGGCTGGGACGCCGAAGGCGGCGCTGTGGTAGCACTGGATGTGAAAACCGGTCAGGTGCTGACCTGCGCCAGCTATCCTACATTTGACCTCTCCACTTTCTTTGATGATTACGAGGAGTTGGCAGAAGACCCCTACAAGCCCTTCTACAACCGGGCGCTGCTGGCTACCTACCCCCCCGGCTCCACCTACAAGATGACCATGGTCATCGCAGCCATGCAGGATCATCTGATCGATTCCGAGACTGAGTATTACGATTACGGCATCTTTGACCGGGACGGCAGCTCCAACGAAAAGTATGCGGACTTCGAAGTCTCCTGTCTTGCTTATGCCTACGGCTATTCCCACGGAGACTGTAATGCATCTAAGGCCCTTTGCGTGTCCTGCAACTACTTCTTCTATTTGCTGGGCGAAAAGCTCAATGTCAACACCATGGATGAGGTAGGTAAGGGTCTGGGTCTGGGCGAAAAATCCGGTGCAGAGCTTCCGGAATATGTGGGTAACCGCGCCAACCCGGAGACCAAGGCCGAGCTGCATACTGACGATGATGCAGCCTGGTACACCGGCGACAGCATTCTGGCCGCCATCGGTCAGTCCGAGCACCGTTACACTCCCATGCAGCTGGCAGTCTATGCCTCCACCATTGCCAATCAGGGCACCCGGTATAAGTGCACCTTCATGAACCGGATCGTTTCTGCGGACTATCAGACTCTGCTGGATCAGAGCGAAACCACCGTCCTGAGCAAGCTGGAGATCTCTGACGAAGCCTACCAGTCTGTCAAGGAGGGCATGACCCTGGTGGCCCATGACGATGATGGCACCGCTTACCAGACCTTTAAGGATTATCCTATCAAGATCGCAGCCAAGACCGGTACTGCCCAGACAGACATCCCCGACTCTTCCGATAATGGCGCGTTTATATGCTTCGCGCCTGCAGACGATCCCCAGATCGCCATTGCCGTTTATGTAGAAAAGGGCGGTCACGGCTCGACCATCGCATCCGTCGCCAAGGCCATGCTGGATATTTACTTCTCCGTCGGCGAGGTGGGCGATGTGACCACCTATGAAAATCAAACCAGCTGATTTTTTGTTTCCAGCTGCTTCCCGGGATCGACGTTCTATGAATGTCGATCCCGGGAATATTTTAAATATAATTATCAATTTTCTAAAATTATTATTGACATTCGATAATTTACATGTTATACTGCCGTCACTGGAGGGATTTACCATGAAAAATATATCACCCCGCGTAACCCTGTGGGTCAACCGCATGATCTTCTTTGTGCTGGTGGTGCTGCTGCCTACTATGCCCTTTCTGCTGAAATGGTACAGCACTGTCCGGTCGCTGACGGTTCCGGAAAATCATGCCATTCTGATTGCTTTTTACATCTGCGCCGTGATCACCGGCGTTGCCCTTTGGAAGATGGAGCAGCTGCTGCGCAATATTTTGCAGGAAGAAGTCTTTGTACGTAAAAACGTCCGCCACATCCGGTGCATCCAGTGGTGCTGCGCCCTTGTGAGCCTTGTGTGCCTGCCCGCCTGTTTCTTCTACCTGCCGCTGGTGTTCATGGTGGTCATAATGGCTTTTTTGTCTTTGGTGATCAGCGTGGTGGTAAAGACTATGGAAGCCGCCGTGGCTATTCGGGAAGAAAACGACCTGACGATCTGAGGTGGCGCTATGGCAATTATTGTGAATTTGGATATTATGCTGGCCAAGCGGAAAATGACTTCCTTAGAGCTTGCCCAGCGGGTGGGTATGACACCTGCCAATTTATCGATCCTGAAAACCGGTAAGGCCAAGGCCATCCGCATGGGCACCTTGGATGCACTCTGCCGGGAGCTGAAATGCCAGCCGGGAGATCTTCTGGAATTTACCGAAGATAATGACCCCTGGCGCCGCTGACGAAAGGAGAATCTTTTTATGGAGGAAATGAATCAGAACACTTCCCAGCAAGGATACGAATACGTCCCTTCTCAGAAAACACCGGAAACAGCAGCACCGACAGAGCCAGTCCGCCGTCTTACCATTCCCACCGGCAAAAAGGAGCTGACTTTTGGTTTCTTGATCCTGGTCACCGGCTGGCTGCTGTTTAACAGCCTGTTCTTCGGCGGCTTCAACCTTGGCTATGCCATCTTTGCAGGCGTGGGCCTGGTGTTGGCTGCCGGATATCTGATCCTGTCCGGCTGCAAGCCTACCTTCTATTCTGTTTTGCTGCTGGTGCTGGATCTTGTGATTCTGGGCGCCTTTGCCCGTACCGATGATGGCTTTGTCAAGTTCGTCATGCTCTGCTTCCTGCTGGTCAGTATCAATTTGAGTCTTTGTCTTATAGCAGGACAAAGCACCCATGATCCCGGCGGCTTGTCTACGCTGCTGGACGTTTTCCGTGCAGTGTTCCCCCTGAGCACCGGCAAAATGCCTGCCGCCTTCCGGGGACTGGCAGAGACCTCCCGCAACGGCGGCTCCGCTATGAAGAAGATCGGTGCCGCCCTGCTGGGTGCAGCCATTGCCCTGCCACTGCTATGCATTTTGATTCCTCTGCTGATGAAGGCAGACGCTGCCTTTGAAGCAGTCCTGGATAACCTGCCGGATATCAACGCCGGTGAGATCCTGGTCACCGCTCTGTTTGGCACCGCTTTTGCCTTTTGGCTGTATCTGCGCGGTGTGGGTCTGCGTCACACACCGAAGGCTGCCGCTAAGGAAACCCGCCAGCGCAAAGGCATCAATACCCTGACTGTCAACACGGTACTGATTGCAGTCTCTGTGGTGTACGTTGTCTACCTGATCAGCCAGCTGGCTTATTTTTCCGGTGGGTTTGCCGGTATCCTGCCCGAGGAATATACATTTGCTGAGTATGCCCGCCGGGGCTTTTTCGAGATGGCCTGGATCTGCGCCGTCAATCTGCTCGTCATGTGCCTGGCGGTGGGCCTGTGCGCCAAGAAAAACGGACGCAGCCCCGTACTGACCCGGCTGCTGTGCCTGTTTATCGGTCTTGTGACCCTGTTTCTGGTGGCTGCAGCCAGTGCTAAGATGTACATGTACATCGAAGCCTACGGTCTGACCCGGCTGCGTGTGCTCACCGAAGTCATTATGGTATTTATGGGGATCACAACGCTGATCATATCCGTTTGGCTGTTCCTGCCGAAACTGCCTTATATGAAGGCCATTTTGGTGATCGGCCTTACCATGGGCGCACTGGTTGCCTGGGCAGATGTGGATACGGTAGTAGCCTGGTACAATGTAAATGCATATCAAAGCGGCCAACTGGAAACCGTGGATATGGTTTATCTAAGCGAGCTGGGTTACGGTGCAGTGCCTTATATCCACGCACTGGCTGAGGATTCCGATCCGGATATCAAAGTCTGCGCACAAGATATTCTGGAGTTCCGTTACGAAGCCGGTACGATCGAAGATTTCCGTTTCTGGAACTACGCAAAGGCAAATGCTGATCCCTACCTGCCCGAGCCGATTGATGATTCGGAGGCTGCAGAAGAAATTTATTGAGCATCAAGCTCTGTCGCTACCGTCCCTGTGCGTATGTGCAGGGACGGTTCTTCTTGTGTTTCCGTTATATTATTTTGGTATCACCCCCTTTACGAATGAGAAAAATTGTTGTACAATGTAAGGTACTGATAATGAGGAGGTATGGGCTGATGAATTGCATGAAATGTGGCCGGGAAATCCCTGCCGAGCAAGTCTTCTGTGACAGTTGTCTGAAAGTCATGGAACAGTATCCGGTAAAGCCCGATACCGCTATTCACCTGCCCCAACGGAGGGAACAAGCTTCTGCTAAAAAGCAGACCGGTCGCAGACGGCAGTTGTCCATGGAAGAACAGGTGCTGCATTTGAAAAAGCTGTGCCGCCGGCTGCTGTTTTGCCTGATCGTGCTGATCCTTTTGCTGGCTGCCGCAATTGTAGGAATCTTCCTGCAGCTGCAGAAAGACCCTGACCCGCTCCCCATTGGCAGGAATTACACCATTGATACTACACCGCAAGACTGATGTTTCACGTGAAACATCCGAGTTTTGAAAAGTGTCCAAGTGACTGAAAGGAACACAACATGGGAAAAATCATAGCTGTGGTGAATCAGAAGGGCGGCGTGGGTAAAACCACCACCGCAGTCAATCTGACCGCCGCTTTGACAGACGCCGGCAAACGGGTCCTGCTGTGCGACTTTGACCCCCAGGCCAACGCCACTTCCGGCTTAGGCCTGGATAAACGCCACATCCGGCACAGTGTCTATGATGCTGTCATCAACGACGTGCCCGCCAATGAAGTGATCGTGCATACCAAATTTGGTGATGTGCTTCCCTCCACCGCCGATCTGGCCGGTGCTGCTGTGGAGCTGATCACCATGCCGGATGCCAACTTTCGCCTGCGTAACGTGCTGAAAGCTGTTGCCGATCGTTACGACGCGATCCTCATCGACTGCCCACCATCTCTGGAAATGCTGACGATCAACAGCTTAGCTGCCGCAGACAGCATTTTGGTGCCGGTCCAGTGTGAATATTATGCTTTAGAGGGTCTGAGCGACCTTATGACCACACTGCGCATGATCAAAAAGCGGATCAATCCTGATCTGGAGATCTTCGGCGTGGTGCTGACCATGTTTGACGGCCGCACAAACTTCTCCACCCAGGTGGCACAGGAAGTGCGCCGCCATTTCCCCGGCAAGGTATTTGCCACCGTCATTCCCCGGAATGTACGTCTGGCCGAGGCGCCCAGTCACGGTCTGCCCGTTACGGCCTATGACCGCAGCAGCCGGGGTGCTGTCGCCTATAAGGCGATCACCGAAGAGATCCTGAAAAGACTATAATGTTTCACGTGAAACATTAAACGCTAAGTGAGAGGTGATATATTTGGCAACCCCAAAAGGCTTAGGTAAGGGCATGGGTGCCCTGTTTGGGGATATTGTGGAAGAACGAAGCGACAGTCCCTACAAGCTGCTGCCGATCCACAAGGTAGAACCCAACCCCGACCAGCCCCGTAAAGACTTTGACGAGGAGGAGCTGCAGGCGCTGGCCGATTCCATCGCCACCCACGGTGTGGTGCAGCCGCTGACTGTGCGGCTTTTGGACAGCGGCTATTATCAGATCATTGCCGGTGAGCGCCGCTGGCGTGCCGCCCGTCTGGCCAATTTGAAAGAGATCCCCGCTGTGATCATCGAGGCCGACGACAAAAAGGTCATGGAGCTTGCGCTGATCGAAAATCTGCAGCGCCAGGATCTGAATCCTGTAGAAGAAGCCCTTGGTTATCAGTCTCTGATCGCTGATCACGGTCTGACACAGGAGGATGCCGCCAAGCAGGTAGGCAAGTCCCGCCCCGCTGTAGCCAATGCCCTGCGTTTGCTGACCCTGTGCCCGGATGTACTGGAGCAGGTACGCTCCGGCGCGTTGTCTGCCGGTCACGCAAGAGCCGTGCTGATGCTGAAGACAGAGAAGCAGCAGAAAGAAGCCGCGCAGAAGATCGTTGCATTGGGTCTTTCCGTCCGGCAGGCTGAGCTTCTGTGCAAAAATATTGCAAAAGGCCCCACCGGCAGCCAGCAGACCATTACACTGGCTGTGGACTATGTGGCCGAATGCGAAAAGAATCTGAGCAAGCAGCTGGGACGCGGTGTTAAGATCGTGAATGGTAAGCGCAAAGGCCGCTTTGAATTGGAATTTTACGGCCAGGAGGATCTGCAGAATCTCCTGGACGCACTGATGAAATTGAAGTAAGAATCTCAAAGGAGAGAGTAAGTTATGTTAGACATTAAGAAAATCAAGGAAAATCCCGATGCCGTCAAGGCCGGTCTGAAAGCCAAGGAAGTGGATTGCGATGCCGTCGTGGATCGTATTCTGGAGCTGGATGTTCAGATCCGCGGTCTGAAGACCTCTACCGAGGGCAAGACCGCTCAAAAGAACAAGCTGGCCAAGGAAAACGGCAAGCTGTTCGGCCAGAAAAAGGGCGCGGAAAAGCAAGGCAAGGACACCGCTGAGATCGATGCCATCATCGAAAAGAACAAGCAGGAATCCATCGCGCTGGACGCTGCCATCGAGGACGAGGCTGTGCAGCTGAAGGAGCTGAGCGTAGAATTTAAGACCGCCATGCTGAGCCTGCCCAACCTGCCCGACGAGGATCTGCTCCCCGGCGGCAAGGAGAACAACGAGCCTCTGCGTTATGTGGGCAAAAAGCCCGAATTTGATTTTGAGCCTAAGCATCACGTGGATCTGTGCCAGGGTCTTGGCCTGATCGATTATGAGCGCGGTGTCAAGCTGGCCGGTGCCGGCAACTGGATGTATACCGGCATGGGCGCAAGACTGGAGTGGGCGCTGCTGAACTACTTCATCGACACCCACACCGCCGACGGCTACGATTTCATTCTGCCTCCCCACATGCTGGAGTACATGTGCGGCGAGACTGCCGGTCAGTTCCCCAAGTTTGCCGATGAGGTCTATAAGATCGCCAACCCAACCGATGACCGGGTGCACTACATGCTGCCCACCGCCGAGGCTGCCCTGTGCTCCATCTACCGTGACGAGATCCTGAGCGAGGCCGACCTGCCCAAGAAGCTGTTTGCCTACACCCCCTGCTTCCGCCGTGAGGCCGGTTCCCACCGTGCCGACGAGC
>CAYVCR010000015.1:0-20863 GCA_964450205.1 uncultured Oscillospiraceae bacterium
TCCACCGAGGTCCTGTACTACAACAAGACCTTCTTCGAAGAAAACGGCCTGAGCGTTCCTACCACCTGGGAAGAGATGGAAGCCACCTGCCAGAAGCTCCTGGAGCTGGATCCCAACTGTATCCCCCTGGGCTACGACTCCGAGAACAACTGGTTCATCACCTTGTGTGAGCAGAACGGCTACCCCTACACCAGCGCTACCGGCGAGCACTACCTGTTCAACAATGACGACTGCAAGGCTTTCGTTAAGGAGATCCGTGAGTGGTACCAGAAGGGCTACGTGACCACCGAAGCTCTGTACGGTGCTTACACCTCCGGCCTGTTCACCGAGCTGGATAAGACCATTTCCCACAGCTATATGTGTATCGGCTCCTCCGGCGGCGCCAGCTATCAGATCCCTTCCGACAGAGCCTTTGAGGTCGGCGTTGCTCCCATTCCCCAGGTCAGCGAAGACAACCAGAAGGTCATCTCCCAGGGTCCCAGCCTGTGCATCCTGAAGGGCGGCAAGACCACCGACCAGCAGGTCATCGCTTCCTGGCTGTTCGTCAAGTATCTGACCACCAATATGGCCTTCCAGACTGAGTTCTCCTCCACCTCCGGTTATATGCCCGTTCTGAAGTCCGCTCAGGATAACGAGGTTTATGCCAACTGGCTGAACTCCGCAGATGGCTACGAGTTCCTGACCGCTCTGGTCGTTAAGGTCGGTCTGGAAGAGGCTGACACCTACTTCACCTCTCCTGCCTTCAACGGCTCCACTGTAGCCCGTGAACAGGTCGGCTCCCTGCTGGCTAAGTGCATGAGCGAGGAAACTTCCGATGTTGACAGCCTGATCAACAACGCTTTCGAGGACGCTTACGACGAGTGCGTGTTCCTGGGCGGCTGATAGCCACTTGAGGAAACGCCTATGCTGAAAAAAATTCTTGCCCTGCTGGCAGCGCTGAGCATTCTGCTCGGCTGCCTGGCAGGCTGTGATCAAACGACCCCTGCTAACGACGGTACGGAGCCTAACGGCTCCGAGACCGTGGGCAGCAACGAAACGCCTACGGAAGACTCTTCTGAGATCGATCTGATCGATTACGCAGTGGAAGTAAAGCTGGACTTTGATTCTGCCACTGTCAAGCAGGAGGTCACCGTCAAGAATTACGTGGACGGCGACACCACACATTTCTATGTTCCCACCGAGATCGCTGAGAACGGTCTGCTGAAGGCCCGTTACCTGGCCGTCAACACCCCTGAGTCCACCGGCAAGATCGAGGAGTGGGGTAAGAAGGCATCTGCCTTCACCAAGGAAAAGCTGTCCTCCTCGGATTCCATCGTGATCGAATCCGATAACGGCACCTGGAACCTGGATTCCACCGGCGGCCGTCATCTGGTTTGGGTCTGGTACCGTCCCGAGGGCACTGATACATACCGCAACCTGAACATCGAGCTGCTGCAAAACGGCCTGGCCCTGGCCTCCAGCTCCGCCGACAACCAGTACGGCGAGATCTGTATGGCTGCCATCGCCCAGGCAAAGGCAGCTGAGCTGCACATCTATTCCAACGAGGACGATCCCGAATTCTACTATGGCGAGGCTGTGCCTGTGACTCTGAAGGGTCTGCGTACCAACATTGAGCAGTACGAGGGCATCAAGGTAGCCTTCGAGGGTGTTATCACCCACGAGAGCAACCAGACCGTCTACGTAGAAGAGTACGATGAAGAGACCAATATGTACTTCGGCATGACCGTGTACTATGGTTACAATATGACAGGTACCGGTCTGAAGATCCTCAACGAGGGCAACCGTGTCCGCATTGTCGGTTCTGTCCAGTATTACGCCACCGCAGGTACCTGGCAGGTCTCCGACATCAAGTATGTGGATATGCGTCCCGACGATCCCAACAACGTTCAGCTGATCGAAGAGGGCGTGGCCGCCTCCAACACTGTAACCGATCCTGAGCTGTTCAATAACGGCACTGTTACCGTGGACGTGATGCCCACGCTGGACGAAAACTTTGTTGTTTCCGAAACCTTTGATTACGCGCACCTGGCTCTGGGCTCTTCCATTGCCATGAACGATCTGAGAGTTACCAACGTTTACACCACCACCAACGAGGATAGCTCCTCCAAGGGCGCTATGACTCTGACCTGCCGCAGCGGCGATCAGACCATCTCCGTCCGTACCGTGGTGCTCCGTGACGCAGACGGCAACGTGATCACCGCCGAAGCCTACCAGGGCAAGACCATTGATGTCAAGGGCATCGTGGACTACTTCAGCGGCGACTATCAGATCAAAGTATTCTCCGCAGATGATATTATCGTAAAAGACTAATTCATTATAAAAGGAGCTTGCTATGAAAAAAGTATTAGCATGGGTGCTCCTGTTTGTTCTGGTGCTGGGCATGTTTGCCGGCTGTAAGAAAAATCAGGATGAACCCACCACCCCGTCGGATGCTTCCGTTGCTACGCCCGAAGGCCCTACCGCTGAGGATGCAATGGCGTATCTTTGTGCGATGTACAAAGATACCGAAGAGCCTACCCCCACACCCGTCAACTATGACCGCTACGGTATCGTCCGCATTGCCGGCGTTCCTTTCACGGTCGTATGGACTGTGGACGTGGAAGAAGACCTGATCAAGATCATTGTCAATGATGACGGCACCGTCACCATCGATGTCAACGAATCCTGCGAGGTCGCTACTCCCTACACCCTGACCGCTACCATCACCGATGAGTATGGCGGAATCGCGTCCCACTCCTGGGATATGGTCCTGCCTGCTGCTGCGGATATGGTCGAGATCGTAAAGGCAGCTTATGCCCTGGCTCCCGGTGAGAGCCTGCCTTATGAGTCTACACTCAGAGGCAAGATCATCTCCATCGATACTGTTTACAACCCTGAGTATAAGAACATCACCGTCACCATCGTTGTCGAGGGTGCCGAGGATATGCCCATCCAGTGCTACCGCATGAAGGGCGAGGGCTGTGAAAACCTGATGGTCGGTAACATCATCACCGTTACCGGTACGCTGAAAAACTACAATGGTACTATCGAATTCGATTCCGGCTGTACCCTGGACTACGTTGAGCAGGGCGACGCTGTAGAGGCTCCCACCGACACCGGCGAGATCCTGAAGGCAGCTTACGCGCTGGGCAGCGGCGAGGCTCTGCCTTATCCTGTCACACTGACCGGTACTGTTACCAAGATCGACTCTCCCTACGATGCCAACTATGGCAACATCTCCGTCATCATCGAGATGGAGGGTTATTCCCAGTATCCCGTTCTGTGCTACCGTCTGAAGGGCACGGATGTGAATCTGATCGCCGTGAAGGACCTGATCACCGTTACCGGTATCATCAAGAACTACAACGGCACCATCGAGTTTGACTCCGGCTGTATCATGACTGACCGCGTTTCCGGCGGCGGCGTGGCAAAGCAGGAGAGCTTTGACAAGGACGCTATCATGGCCGATGCCAAGAAGCTGTCCTCCGGCCAATCTCTGGACTACTACGCAACGCTGACCGGTAAGGTTACCGAGATCGAGTCCCCCTACGACAAGAACTACGGCAACATCACCGTTGTCATGCAGGTCAGTGGCTATGAGTCCACGCCTATCACCTGCTACCGTCTGAAGAGCGGTGCTTATGACGTTTCCAAGATCGCTAAGGGCGATACCATCACCGTTCGCGGCGTTATCGAGAATTACAATGGCAAGCTGGAATTCGGCTCTGGCTGTACCCTGCAGAACCGCGTCAGTGGCGGCGGCGTGGCTAAGCCCGAGACCTCCGATGCCAAGACCATCATGACCGATGCCAAGGCGCTGTCTTCCGGTGAAACGCTGGATTACTACGCAACGCTGACCGGCAAGGTCACCGAGATCGAGTCTCCCTACGACAAGAACTACGGCAACATCACCGTTGTCATGCAGGTCAGTGGCTATGAGTCCACGCCTATCACCTGCTACCGTCTGAAGAGCGGCAACTATGACTGCTCCAAGATCGCCGTTGGCGATACCATTACCGTTCGCGGCGTTATCGAGAATTACAACGGCAAGCTGGAATTTGGCTCCGGCTGTACGCTGGAGAAGCGCGTTTCCGGCGGCGGCACGGCAAAGCCTGAGTCTTCCAACGCCACGACCATCCTGGCTGATGCAGCCAAGCTGGCAACCGGCGAAAAGCTGGACTACTATGCAAATCTGACCGGTAAGGTCACCGAGATCGATACTCCTTATGACAAGGAATACGGCAACATCTCTGTGTACATGACTGTCAATGGCACCAGCATCTACTGCTACCGTCTGAAGAGCGGCAACTATGACTGCTCCAAGATCGCTGTTGGCGATACCATTACCGTCCGCGGCGTCATTGAGAATTATAGCGGTGAGATCCAGTTCGGCTCCGGCTCCACCCTGGAGAAGCGCGTTTCCGGCGGCGGCACGGCGAAGCCTGAATCCTCCGACGCCGCGACCATCCTGGCTGATGCAGCCAAGCTGGCAACCGGCGAAAAGCTGGACTACTATGCAAATCTGACCGGTAAGGTCACCGAGATCGATACTCCTTATGACAAGGAATACGGCAACATCTCTGTGTACATGACTGTCAATGGCACCAGCATCTACTGCTACCGTCTGAAGAGCGGCAACTATGACTGCTCCAAGATCGCTGTTGGCGATACCATTACCGTCCGCGGTGTTATTGAGAATTATAGCGGTGAGATCCAGTTCGGCTCCGGCTCCACCCTTGTCAAGCGCGTTTCCGGCGGCGGTGTTGCTGCACAGGAATCCTCCGATCAGGCTAAGATCCTGGCCGATGCAGCCAAGCTGGCAACCGGCGAGAAACTGGACTACTATGCAAATCTGACCGGTAAGGTCACCGCGATCGACACTCCCTACGATAGCTCCTATGGTAACATCTCTGTTGTGATCGATGTGAACGGCACCAGCATGCTCTGCTACCGCCTGAAGAGCGGCGATGCCGATGCCTCCAAGATCGCTGTGAATGATACGATCACTGTCCGCGGCGTTATCGAGAACTACAAGGGCGAGATCCAGTTTGGCTCCGGCTCCACGCTTGTCAAGCGTGTTTCCGGCGGCGGCGTGGCAAAGCCTGAGACCGATGATCTGAGTGTTATCTGGGCAGACGCACAGAAACTGGCAACCGGCGAGAGCCTGACCTACTACGCAACCATCACCGGCAAGGTCACCAAGATCAATGAAGCTTATACTACCCAGTATGGCAATACCTCCGTTTACATCGATCTGGAAAATGGTGAGAACATCCTGTGCTATCGCATGAAGAGCGGCGCAGCTGATGCATCCAAGATCCGTGTTGGTGATACCATCACCGTTCGCGGTGTGATGATGAACTACCAGGGCAATATCCAGATGGGCCAGGGCTGTACGCTGGAGAAGCTGGTGGCAGGCTATAACCCCGGCGACAACATGACCGCCAAGGAGATCCTGACGGCAGCCTATGCTCTGCAGAGCGCATCCAGCTCCGCGGATAAGCAGTTCCTGGAGGGTCAGTACACCCTGACCGGTGTGATCTCCAGTGTGGATACGGCTTACAGCAGCCAGTACAATAACATCACCGTCACTATGGTGGTTGAGGGCTGTGAGGATATGCCCATCCAGGCTTACCGTCTGGCCAGCGGCGCAGCCGATGCATCCGGTCTGAAGGTTGGCGATACCATCACCGTGACCGGTGCCATCACCAAGTACAACAACAAGGTCCAGTTTGACCAGGGTTGTGTGCTGGATGCCGTTGTCAAGGGCGAAGGCGGCGAGATCGAGATTCCTGACGGCGCTGTCACGATCGACTTTGGTGATATCAATAACCGTGTTTCTTACTCTACTGAACAGCAGGTCTGGCAGCAGAACGGCATTACCGTGACCAACGATAAGGCCAGTTCCAGCAACAATGTTTACAACAACACCAGCTCTAACGACTATGCTCGTTTCTACAAGAGCAGCAAGCTGACCGTGGAATATCCCGGCATGACCCGCTTGATCTTTACGCATACTTCTCCCTACAACGGTACAGAGTATGTCAACGGTCTGACCAATGCTCTGGCAAGCAGAACTGACGTGGTGGTCACCATAAATGACCTGACTGTTATTGTTGACCTGAAGGAAGCTGCCGATAGCTTTGTGGTAGAATCCCTGGCATATCAGATCCGTCTGTATGACATCACCGTCTGCACCGGTACCACACCTCCCGAGGACGGCGGCAACCTTGGTGGCGACAGCAGCACTGTCTTGGTTCCCGAGATGGTAACCTCTCCTGTTGCAGACACTGCTTACAAGCTGTACGTGGAGCAGAACGGTCTGGGCAAGACCCTGTACTTCGCAGGTTCTGCTATCAGCGAGACGCTGTCCTACTACATGAAGACTACCGAGGATCCGACTGAAGCTACCGATGTCTATCTGGAGAATGTTGATGACGGTTACCGTCTGTACTTCATGAACAACGGTGTCAAGACCTACATGGACATGTATAATGATGACACCCATTACAGCCTGAAGCTGACTACCGAACCTTCTACCGTTTACAGCTACAACACCCAGTACAACACGCTGACCTCCTATGTGGTGGATACCGACTGCTACATGGGCTCCTATGGCAGCAATGATACCATCAGCTGCTCCAAGATCTCCTACATCACCAGTTCCACCAGCTACATTGCTCACCTGGGCACTCTGGTTGAGGGTGAGGCAGGTGACTCCGGAGACACAGGCACACAGCTGGTTCCCCAGATGGTGACGTCTCCTGTTGCCGGTACTGCTTACAAGCTGTACGTGGAGCAGAATGGTCTGAGCAAGACCCTGTACTTCGCAGGTTCTGCTATCAGCGAGACGCTGTCCTACTACATGAAGACTACCGAGGATCCGACTGAAGCTACCGATGTCTATCTGGAGAATGTTGATGACGGTTACCGTCTGTACTTCATGAACAACGGTGTCAAGACCTACATGGACATGTATAATGATGACACCCATTACAGCCTGAAGCTGACTACCGAACCTTCTACCGTTTACAGCTACAACACCCAGTACAACACGCTGACCTCCTATGTGGTGGATACCGACTGCTACATGGGCTCCTATGGCAGCAATGATACCATCAGCTGCTCCAAGATCTCCTACATCACCAGTTCTACCAGCTACATTTCTCACCTGGGCACTCTGGTTGAGGGTGAGGCAGGCGGCTCCGGCGACCAGGGTGGTGCCGATTCCGGCAGCGTTGCTGCTGACGGCTACGGCTTTGTGGATGCACCTGTAGCAGATACTGCCTACAAGTTCGGTATGTACCTGACATCTCTGGGTAACGATAACTACTACGTCAATGGTGCAGAGACCTCCGATCAGAAGTACGCTGAAACTACTACCAACGTAGCAGAGGCAATGGATATCTATCTGGAGGAAGTTACAGGTGGCTATTCTATCTACTATCTGGATGGCACCACCAAGGTTTACCTGAACGTCACCCCCAGAGAGACCGATGCAACCAAGGTGCGGATAAACTTCCAGACTGCTGCTGAGGGCACACCCAGTGTTTACACACTGAACACCGAGTACAAGTACCTGCAGACAACGGTCAATAGCACCGCCTACGTCATCGGCAGCTATACCTATAGTGGTACAACCTACACCACCATGTCTGCTTCTTTGGCCTCCTATCTGTCTGACACCACTACGATTGGTGTCACCCAGTTCCCCGCATGGTTCCTGGCTGAGGGCGAGGGCGGCAGCTCCGGTGACGAGTCCGACGGCAATGACGGTGCTGTAGATACTACTGGCAAGCAGGTCGTGTACACTATCAAGGACTATCGTGACACGTCCATTACTTCAGCCGGCGACTACACCCACACGCTTGATTCCAATGTAACCGTCGAACTGACTGCCAGCTGGCTGCATGATCAGCTCCGCGTTTACAACAACGATGTCAGCAAGAGTGAAGTCATTGTTAAGTCTGCCGAGGCTATCAAGGCTCTGATCCTGAATGTGGCTACCCATAATACCACCAATACCGGCCTGCTGAATGTCTACGGCTCCAACGATAACGGCGCTACCTGGACCGAGATCGATGTGATCACCGTTACTGGCAGCACTTACGTGGATGTATCTGTTGGCGATGGCAATACCTATTCCTGGATCAAGTTCACCTCTACCCCCTCCAGCGCACCGACTACCCAAGTTAGAATCGCTGTTATGACCCTGGTCTATCCCGAGGAGAACTGATTCTTCCAATTGCATAAACCCACAAAAGGGGCTGCGCAAATGCGCAGCCCCTTCTTTATAAACAATAGCCGCCGTGGAAACGGCGGCTATTGCTTACTCGTTCAGCATCTGCAGTTTGTGGTAGACCTCCCAGTAGGTCTTGTCATAGGTCATGGGCATGACGGATATGTAGCCCGCCATCACGCTGTCTGTATCCAGCGTCAGATCGTTTCGGTTCTCATACACCAGCTTGCCCGTGGGCATATACTGATCGTTGCCCAGGTGGGGAAATTCATCGGAGTAGTAAGGGCCGCCCTGGTGGGTGATCCGGAAGCCCTTGCTCTCCGGCGGAATGTTCACATTATACAGCGGGTGCAGCTCCAGCAGCCGGTTATCTGTAATGAAGTCCCACACTTTGCCAAGCTGCTCATGGGCGTGGTCGTAGTAGGCAGGGCTGGTGGACAAGGCCACTGCCGGTACCCCCAAAGCCACGGCCTCGCAAGCAGCGCCTACAGTGCCGGAATAGATCTGATCGGCACCGATGTTGAAGCCCCGGTTGATGCCGGAGATCACCAGGTCAAACTCCATCTTCAGACCCAAGATCGCAAAGCGCACACAATCTGCGGGTGTGGAATCCACTGTCCACACAGTCACGTCCTCTGCAAGCTGTACCTGCTTGCATTCGAAGCTCTTGTGCAGCTCGATGCCGTGGCTCTTGCCGCTCTGCTCAAACTTGGGCACTACAACAGTCACATCGCCTAAAGTCTGACAAAACCGCACCAGCGGCAGCAGGCCGGAGGCGCTGACGCTGTCGTCGTTGGTAACTAAAATCCTCATAACCAGCCCTCATGGGTTTCCTTGTATTCTTTGACGAGCGCGTCTGCGTCCGCAAGCAACGCCTGTACTTCCTGTTCGCCGTAGACGGTAGCGCCGCTGGCACAGGCATGGCCGCCGCCACGATACTTCTCCGCCACAGGATTGATGTGGACAAAACGGGAGCGCAAACGTACCCGGATGGACTGCTCCTCGTCGCCATTTTCAATAAATGCGATCCAGCAGATACAGCCCCGGATGGAATCCAGGTTGCCTACCACGGCGCTGGCCTGCTCCAGGGAAAGACCAAATCTCTCCTGCATGGCCTTATCTACAACAATATATGCCACGCCGTTTTCGGTGACCTGCATATGCTCGTAAATGTAAGCCTTGAACTTCAGATATTCAAAGGCCTCCAGGTACAGCCGGGCAAACAGGGTATCCGTATCCACACCCACGTCTAGCAGTGTGCCGGCACAACGCATCGTTTCACCGGTCATGCCGCTGTACTTGAACCGGCCGGAATCGGTGACCATGCCGGTGTACAGATAGGTTGCCGCCTCAGAGTCGATCTGCAGCTGATTCTGGAAAGTCCGGTAAAAATCCACGATCATCTCGCAGCAGGAGGATCTTTCTTCCTCTACCCAGGCAAGGCAGCCGTAATTCTCCAGGGGAATGTGGTGGTCGATCTTGATGAGCTCTTTGCAGCGCAGATAGTTCTTGTTAGAAATTCGGGATTCAGAAGCGGTATCCAGCACGATGCCCAGCGCCTCATCGTACAGCGCTTCGTTCACAGGCTCGTCCTCAGGGCCCAGGAACGCCAAATATTGGGCAGTATCCTGGTCGATCAGATACACTTCCTTCTCCGGCCAGGTCAGCTGCAGGATCCGCTTAAAGCCCTTGGTAGCACCCACGCAGTCGCCGTCGTTACGCACATGGCGAAACAGGAAGATCCGATCATATTCCTTGATCTTCTGCAAAATTTGTTCTTTGATCACTTGATTCATTGCTTTCCTCCTGCGATGGCATTCAAATCGCTGAGCATGGCCATTGCGGTCTCTCTGTCCGCTACGGTCGCACCGCTGGCCTTGGCATGTCCGCCGCCGCCGTACTTGACCGCGATGGGGTTAATGTTATACCGGGAAGAGCGGATCTCACAGAGCACACCCTTGTCGGTTTCGGTGAAGTTGACCCAGATATCCACACCCCGGATGTCAGCCATGGTGTTGGTCATGCCCCGGGATACAGTGAATACATCTGCGTTGAGCGCTGCAAATTCCTCGGCGGTGGTATAGATGTAGGCTACGCCCTGCTCGGTGACCTGGATCTTCAGCAGGAACTTTGCTTTCAGCTGCTTGGAGGACAGGTCGTCGGCGTACAGGCCTCGGAACAGCGCGTTGGTATCAAATTTCTGTTCCATTAAAAAGGACGCCAGGCGGAACGTACGAGCTGTGGTGCCGTCATAGCGGAAACGGCCAGAGTCAGTGACCATGCCGGTATACAAGGACTTGGCTGCCAAGGGGTTGAGCCGCAGGCCGGACTCCCAGGCCAGCTCGGCGATCATGCCGCAGCAGCTCTCAAAGCTGGTGTCCACCACCTCAATGTCGGCGATCTTCTCGCAGAAAATGTGATGGTCGATCCGCACGGTCTTAGCCGCCAGTTTATAACGATCATCGCTGATCAGATGGGAAGAGCCGCAGTCCAAAATGATCGCCAGCGCACCTTCGTACGTGCTATCGGAGATCTCGTCCATGACGGAGTCCTCCATGAAGCCAAAGAAACGGGGATCATCGCCGACTACCCACACCTGCTTTTCTGGAAAATTCTCTTTTATTAGATTTTTAAGGCCCAGCTGACTGCCAAGGGCATCACCGTCCGGGCGGCTGTGGCGATGGATAATGACCGAATCATACTCCCGAATCGCCTGCATGACCTGTTCAAACATATTTTTTACCTCGTTTTCATTTGCATTACATCATAATATATCATATTTTCCGCTGTATTGCAACGGAATTGTATGGAAACCCGGACAGCAAAACACGCCGGCGGTTGATCCCGCCGGCGTGTATATCGTTTATCCTGCGAAGCCGCCCTGCTTGATAAAATCTGCCAGGAAATCTCTTGCGTAGAGTTCTTCCTCGTAGCGGGCGATCTCTGTCAAATTATTAGGGCCATAAATGGATGTATAGCTATCTACGACGATATAATAGGTACCATTCGGATCCAAATTCCGGTAGACCTCCTCACCATATGTACCGTAGGCGATATAATAGCGGTCGTTGTCTGTGTCGAAGAATTTGGCCTTCAGGTCCTTGCCCTTCACAGCGCACAGCACCAGATTGTTATCGAAGGGGAACAGACTCTGCAATTGGCCGTAGGTCACATCGCCTGCCGCCAGCGTGTAAGGACTGCGGATCGAGAAGAAACCGCCGCCCAGCACAATATCGTATTCATCGCCCCACAGCTCCAGGCCCTTCTGATAGTACAGCTCTGCCATCTGCAGACACAGCTCACTGCTGCTGCGCTGACGGAAGTTGGTGCCTAACACATTGGACGCCACGGCAATTTCTGCATTGTACTTCTGGAGCAGCTGCTCCACGATGGGATCATCCTCCATATTGGCATAGGTGCCGGTGGACACCAGCTCCGCATAGCGGGTCTTGATATTTCCGTTGGCTGTATTGACAGAGACTTCCACATGGGAAATGCCCTTGTTGTCACCGCCGTTCTGCAGATGGTAAACACCGTATTCATCCTTGAGGATGTACTTCTGATGGGTATGGCCCTCAAACACCAGATCCACGTAGCCATCAGACAGTTCCGTATCATAATAATATGACAGCTGCCCGCTGTGAACACTGGTGACCGAGCTGCCCGTGCTTTCTTCATAGCCGTCATGGATCACATATACGATGTAATCCACACCTTGGCTGCGCAGCCGTTGAGACTCTTCCTTTACAAGGCGTGTCAGTTCATTGCCTGTTTTGAAGTAGATGTCTGCCACCTTATCACTGGCAATGGAGGAATAGCAGTCACCCATGGCACCAATGATACCGATCTGAATTCCACCCCGCTCCACAACCAGAGAGCTCTGACAATAGTCTACTTGGGTATTGGTCGCTCTTTCATAGACATTGATCGCCAGGAACGGGAACTCAGCCTGAGAATAATTCTCCTCGATGGGTGTTTCGCCCCAGTCATACTCATGGTTGCCCAGGGTCATGGATTCAAAATCCAGGGCATTCATCCAGTCGGTGATGATCTGCCCGCGGGTAAGATTGGATTCTGATGCGCCCTGCCACATATCGCCTGCACTCAGCAGCACAACGTTATCATTGTAGCTTTTTTCCCGCTTCAGATAGGTGGTCAGTTCGTCTACGCCCGGGTGGTTTTCTCCGTCAGCCAACTTGCCGTGCAGATCGTTGATGCTGTAAAAATCCACAGAGACAACAACGATGGTATCACATACATCGCACCGGC
Source organism: uncultured Oscillospiraceae bacterium (assembly GCA_964450205.1). Classification (GTDB taxonomy): domain Bacteria; phylum Bacillota; class Clostridia; order Oscillospirales; family Oscillospiraceae; genus Faecousia. The sequence continues at coordinate 12,488 of CAYVCR010000015.1, forward strand.
CGTCATTCTGTTCGTCCACATGGTTGGTGCATTCACCCTGAACAGGCTGAGGCTGAGTCTGTGCCTGCGCAGACTGCTCTGTCTGCAGCTGCGTTGCTTCCGTCTGCTCCTGTGTTTGTGCTTCTGTTTGATCCTGGATAGCAGCAGATGTTTCCTGTTCCTGTACCGCGGCAGTTGTTTCGCTGCCGTCAGTAGCCTCCGGGGCCGCCACCCGGTCACAACCGGACAGCAGCAGGCACAGGCAGAGGCTAATCATGATCCAAAGTTTTTTCACAGTTATGTATCCTCTTCAAAAAATGTGTTATACGGACGCAGTCTGTTCCTGCTTCGCTTTTACAGGGGCTGCATATGCGGTATAGGAAGTTACGTTCAGAATGGTCTCGCCGTCCACCTGCAGAGGCGTGGGTCTGTCAAATTCCACGGTGATCTCTGCGCCGGAGAAGATCTTGACCTGCTTCTTATGCTTGACGTGCTCACCCTTGAACAGGGACGGGAACACGATCAGTGCCACCAGCTTGCTGCGGCTGCGGTAGACCATCACAGACAGCTTGCCGTCACCCTTGCTGCGCTCCTGGCCGGGCGTGGGGTACATGCCGCCGCCGTAATAACGGCCATGCATGGTAGGTGCCAGCCAGACGTGATCATGATGTGTCGTTACGCCGTCCACAGTGACCTTGGCGTTGGTGGGTTTATAATGGAACAGCAGTCCTTTGATCGCGATAGCGGTGTAATCCACCTTCTTGCCGGGGATGGCACGGAGCACATCGCCCATCTGACAGCAGTAGCCATCGATGCCGTAGCCAATGCCGTTGAGGAAGCGGTAGGTGTTGCCATTGACCTTGACCTTGGGCAGATCCTGGATCCACTGGGTCACAGAGAAAGGCTCGGTGGCGTTTTCCTTACCCAGATCCCGGGCAAAGTCGTTGCCGCTGCCTGCAGGGAAGTACAGGATATCACAGGGAAGCTCGAGGCCCTCCACATTGTTGACAAAGCGGTTCAGCGTGCCGTCGCCGCCGGCCACCACCACATAATCGTCTTTTGTCAAATTCTTGACAAATGCCGGATAATCTTCCAGCTTCAGCACGTCCACCAGCTTCAGTTCACCTTTCAGGCTGGCCTTCAGTGTCTGCATAGCATCTGCGATCTTGCCGGTACCGGCCTTTTCGTTGTACAAAACGTAACCTGTTGCCATATCTATCTAACCTCTTTCTGTTTATTTATCTTCCAGGTGGGTCAGCAGAAGCTGCTGCACCCGCTCGCCAATTTGTGCTGTGCCGTTTTCTTTTACATACTCTGCCGGGAGGACCTCCAGCACGTCCAGATAGACATCTGTGTGATGCCAGGGGGCGTTCTGGTGGATCTTTTCTGTGCCATGGATAGCCACCACAACTACAGGAATGTTAGCTTTTTGAGCGATCTTGAATACGCCGTTATGGAACGGCAGGAGTCCCTCACAGCTCTTATTGCGGGTCCCCTCGGGGTAGACGCCGAAAGAAATGTCCTGATCCTGAATGAGCTGTGCCGCCTTATTGATAGTCTTGATGGCGTTGCGGGGGTTTTCCCGGTCGATAGCCAGGAAGCAGCACTTACGGATCAGTCTGCCGCAGACGGGGATCTTGAAGTTGGATTCCTTGGAAATGTAGGCGGGCCGCCACTTTTTGAACACCTGCCAGGTGATCAGAGAGTCGTAGTTGGAACGATGGTTGCCCACAAACAGCACGTTGGTTTTCGGAACCTTCTCCGCGCCTGTCACATGGACCCGGACACGGGAAAAGGTGAGCGTCAGCCAGGTAACCACATTCACAAGAAAACGGTAAAAATTGCTGTGCTGGTCATATTCCTTTTTGGTGTTAACAAGCAGTCCGCTGATCACAACGAACAGAATAAATCCTACCAATGCGGCCAGCAGGCCCAGCAGAATATACAGTATCACGTCCATAAAAAAACACCTTTTTCTCCAAGATACTCCCATTTTAGCATATAGCAAGAGATTTATCAAGATTTTCCAAACATATTAAAGAAATACAAATTGACAATAAATCCCGGTATCTTCCTAAGAGGATACCGGGATTTTCATCAGGTCTTATTGATAGTACGGGCGCTGGTGCGGCCCTCGGGACGGATCTCGCCTACCTTCAGCAGGCTGCGCTTGGTCAGTGCAGGACCAACCAGCTCGTAGATCAGCACTGCAAAGAGTACCACATTCCGGGTCAGAGCACCGTCCGGCAGGGATGCTGCTGTCAGTGCCATGCCCAGAGCCACGCCCGCCTGAGGCAGTAGGGTGATACCCAAATTGTCCGTGATCGGCTTTGATTGTCCTGTCAGGCGGCAGCTGAAGCTGGAACCGAAGTACTTACCGGCGCTGCGTGCGATGATATAGATCACGCCCACCAGCAGCGTCACCGGCTGGATCAGCACCTGCAGGTCCAATTCCGCGCCGGAGATCACAAAAAACAGCACGTTCAGAGGCGTTGTCCAGCTCTCCACGCGCGCCATCAGCTCTTCCGAGGTGTCGCAGATGTTACAGAAGATCGTGCCGGTCATCATGCATACCAGCAACAGAGAAAAGCCACAGTGAATAGGACCAATGTTAAATTTCAGCATGGACAGGCCCACAGTCAGCAGTACAAAGCCAACGGAGATGGCCATACGCTTGCTGCGGGAGTGGAAGAACTGCTCCACCCAGTTCAGCAGCCAGCCCATGATCGCACCCAATCCCAAGGACAGTACGATCTCCAAAATCGGCTCTACGACCACAGCCAGAATACTGATCTGTCCGTTAGACAGCGCCGTGGCAATGCCGTAGGAAACAGAAAACAGCACCAGACCCACCGCGTCGTCAATGGCAACCACCAGCATCAGCAGCCGGGTCAGCGGGCCATCCGCTTTATACTGCCGCACCACCATCAGGGTAGCGGCCGGAGCGGTGGCGGAGGCGATGGCGCCCAGGGTGATGGCGCAGGGCAGGGAGATCACTTTAGGGAAGCACAGATGCAGCGCGATCAGCACTACATCCACCAACACCGTGGTGATGACAGCCTGCAAAATACCGATGGTGATGGCCTTGGCACCGGTGGCTTTCAGCTGGCTCATACGGAATTCATTGCCGATGGTAAAGGCAATAAAGCCGAGGGCGACCTGGGTAATGATGCTAAAGCCCTCAACCTGTGCAAGGCTGTTAAAGCCCACACCGGAAATATTCAGCCGTCCCAGGCAGAAAGGGCCGAGCAAAAGACCTGCTACCAAGTAAGCGGTGACGGCGGGCAATTTCAGCTTTTTGGTCAGACGGGACAGGAGCAGGCTGCTCACAAGCGCCACCGCCATACAAATCAAATACGTTTCCATTTATCTTACCTTCTCCTCCAAAACGTTGGTCCGAAGGGGTTGTCTGTGGCAAGCGTTCACCGTTTGTACGCAGGCGGCCTCTTTAGATCATTTTCGCCCCGTATCATAGCACTATCGCCCTTCTTCTTCAAGAGCAATAAGCGCCAAATATTTCCGGTTTTTCCGCATTCCTTTGTACATTCTATAAAAACACGGGACAGGAAGTTTTTCCTGTCCCATGTGCTGATCAGTCTGCAAACTCCCACAGTGTCTCGCGAATGACCTCGCTGACGGTGGGATGGGGGAAGATGATCTGCCGGGCATCCGTGACCCGCAGCTGCAGCTCGATCATTTCTGCCGCGCCCCAAATCATTTCGCCGGTGTAGGTGCCGATCAGATGTACACCGATCACCGTCCGCCGCTTCTTATCTATCAGGATCTTGCACAGGCCGTCCGCGCCCTCGTTCTCCGCCACAAAGCGGCCGGAATAGCGCATAGACAGCTTCTGCACCTCGTAGTCGATGCCCTTTTCCTTGCACTCCTCCTCGGTTTTTCCCACGGAGGCGATCTCCGGCTGGGTGTAGATCACAGAAGGGTTGGCGTGGTAACGCATGGCATCCGTCTTGCCAAGAATATTGTTGACGGCCACTTCCGCCTCCCGGTAGGCAGTGTGGGCCAGCATATGGTGACCGTTCACGTCGCCTACGGCATAAACCCCGGGCACGTTGGTACGGCACAGGGCATCGGTGATAATGCCGGCTTTGGCACATGCTACGCCGATGGTTTCCAGGCCGATGTCCTGATAGTTGGCGCGGCGGCCAATGGACAGCAGCACCTTGTCTGCCTCCACAGCCAGCTTTTGACCGTCAGGGGCTTCTGCCCAGACCTTGCCCGGCTCTACGGACAGACACTTGTGGCTCAGCAGGAAGGCAACACCCTTCTTTTCCAGCTCCTTCTGGAGCATGCTGCTGATCTCCAGGTCGGTCGCACCGGCAATATGCTCCAGCATTTCAATAACGGTGACCTTGGAACCAACGGCAGCATAGTAGGCCGCCATCTCCAAACCAATGACACCGCCGCCAATGACCGTAAATTTTTCCGGGATCTGTTCCAGATCCAGCACTTCCCGATTGGTCAGTACGAAGCTGCCCAGATTTTCCTTCACGCCGGGAATGGGAGGTACTGCTGCAGAAGAGCCGGTGGCAATGATCAGCTGCTTTCCGGTGTAGGTGATACCTGCCGCTGTCACAGTAAAACCATCGGCAGTCTTGCCGCTGATCTTTGCCTCTTCCATGACTACCGTCACGCCGTTTGCCTTCATCTTGGCTTTCACGCCCGCCACCAAGGTCCGCACCACCTTGCGCTTGCGGGTGATGACCGCCTTCTGATCGATCTTCACGTTCTCGCAGGTCACGCCGTAGGCCGCGCCGTGGAGCGCATGCTCATAGTGCTTCGCGGAATTCAGCAGTGCCTTGGAGGGAATGCAGCCTTCATTCAGGCACACGCCGCCCAGGGAGCGTTTTTCCAGTAACAGGGTCTTCAGACCTGCGTGAGCGGCCCGCTCTGCCGCCAGATAACCGCCGGGGCCGCCGCCCAGGACGATCACATCATATCTTTCCATGAGGATTACCTCCTAATCGATATTTTTTTATCTATTGTAGCACAGTGCCGCTATAAACGCAATAAAGATTTTTTCCAAAAATACTGACATTTTCCGCGTTTTGTGATATAGTCACAGTATCAAGCGGGAGGTGGGGTCATGAATTTTTTGGAAGAGAGGATCGTGCGTGACGGCATCGTAAAGCCTGGCAATATTTTGAAGGTAGACAGCTTTTTGAATCACCAGATGGACATTGATCTTCTGGAAGCCATCGGCGCGGAATTTCACCGCCGCTTTGCAGATCGGCCCGTTACCAAGGTGCTGACCATTGAAGCTTCCGGTATTGCCATCGCCTATCCGGTGGCCAAAGCCTTCGGCGTGCCCCTGGTCTTTGCCAAGAAGACCCGGTCTATTAACATGGACGGTGACTCCTACGTGGCTGAGGTGCTGTCCTTTACTCACAAGACAGCCAACCGGGTGATCGTGTCTAAGAAATTTTTAAGCCCCGATGATCATGTGTTGCTAATCGACGATTTTTTGGCCGACGGCAGCGCCATGCAGGGTCTGATCTCCATTGTGGATACCGCAGAAGCTACCGTGGAGGGTCTGGGCGTCGTGATTGAAAAGGGCTTCCAAGAGGGCGGCTGGCGGCTGCGGAATTTAGGCTACCGGGTAGAATCCCTTGCCATCATTGACAGCATGGATGCGGTTACCGGTACTATCACCTTCCGGGAGAATGCCAATGGGTAAGCAGTATCACAAGCTGGTTCGGGACAAGATCCCGGAGATCATCGAACGCAGCGGCAAGACCTGCCGCACGGAAGTGTTGGACGACGACGCTTACCTTGCCATGTTGGACGAAAAGTTGGGAGAAGAACTGGCCGAGTACCGGGAAAGCAAGTCCCTGGAAGAGCTGGCAGACCTTTTGGAGGTCATGGAGGCTGTTACCAAGGCCCGGGGCTACAGCTGGGAACAGCTGCAGGCCGTCAAAGCAGAAAAAAAGGCCGCCCGCGGCGGCTTTGAAGAAAAGCTTCTCCTGCTGGAAGTTTTGGAATAGAGGAAATCCCACCTGCTTTCGCAGGTGGGATTTTGATTATGCCTGATAGCGCAGCACGGGCTGTCTTGCGGCCAGCACCTCGTCGGGGCGGCCGATCTGGGCATGGTGGGGAGAGTTGTGCATGTACTCGGCATCGACCTGTGCCAGGTCATACAGCTTGCGGAACACCTCCGCGGCCCAGTCCAGAGTATCCATGCTTTCCGTCTCGGTGGGCTCCAGCATCAGCGCCTCGTGGACGATCAGCGGGAAGTACATCGTGGGCGGGTGCATACCGTAGTCGATCAGGGTCTTGGCCACGTCCAGTGCAGACACGCCGGTCTCCTTCTTGAAATTGCTTAAGTCAAGCACGAACTCGTGCATGCAGATCCGGTCAAAGGCAGGCTCGAAAGTGCCCTTGATCTTGGCCTGCAGATAGTTGGCATTGAGCACAGCGTTCTTGGCTGCCTCGGGAATGCCTTCCTTGCCCAGGGTCATTACGTAGGTCATGGCCTTGACCACCACCAGGAAGTTACCGGCAAAGGCCTTGACCTGCAGGCTGTTACCGCCATCCATCATGGAAGACTTGGGCAGGTAGGGAGCCAGATGGCTCTTGCAGCCAACGGCGCCGCTGCCGGGACCGCCGCCGCCATGGGGAGTAGCGAAGGTCTTGTGCAGATTCAGGTGGATGCAGTCGAAGCCCATATCACCGGGGCGGACTACGCCCATAACGGCATTTAGATTGGCACCGTCGTAGTAGCACAGGCCGCCTGCCTCGTGGACCAGACGGGTGATCTCCAGAATGTTTTCATCGAAAATACCCACCGTGTTGGGGTTGGTCAGCATCAGACCTGCGGTATCCTCGCCCAGCACAGCCTTCAGCGCCTCCAGATCCACACAGCCGTTGGGGGCAGAGGGGATGTTGACGATGGTGTAGCCGCACATAGCAGCGGTGGCAGGGTTGGTGCCGTGGGCAGAATCGGGAACGATGATCTTAGTACGCTTACTGTCGCCACGGGCATCGTGGTACTGCTTGATCAGCAGCACGCCGGTGAACTCGCCGTGGGCGCCGGCAGCAGGCTGGAAGGTCATGTCGTCCATACCGGTGATCTCGCACAGGTACTGCTTGGCAGTGTCCAGCACTTCCTGGCAGCCTTCCGTGGTATGCTTGGGAGCCAGGGGGTGGATGCCGGTAAAGCCGGGCAGCGCAGCCATTTCCTCGTCGATACGGGGATTGTACTTCATGGTGCAGGAACCCAGAGGGTAGAAACCGCAGTTGACGCCGTGGACGTTCTTATTCAGCTCGGTGTAGTGACGGGAAAGGTCGGTCTCACTGAGCTCGGGCAGCTTGGGAGCAGCCTCGCGAACAAGATCTGCGGGCAGGGCTACCTCTTCTACGTCACAGAAGGGCAGGTACTGCTGGCCGCGGCCGGCAGCGCTCTTTTCAAAAATCAGTTTCATTTCCCGCACACCTCCTTCACGATGGCAACAGCTTTGTCCAGCTGTGCCTTGGTGACCTTCTCGGTGGCGCACCACAGCACGCCGCCTTCTACGGGCAGGCCGCCCAGGATACCGTTATCCTCCAATGCCTTCAGAACCTCATCGGTCTTGGGCAGAGTGGTGACGAACTCATGGAAATATTCGCCGGTGTACACCAGGGAAACGCCGTCGATCTTGCACAGCGCATTTGCCAGGTAGTGGGCCTTGGACATAGACTGCTTGGCAGCCTGTGCCATGCCGCTGGGGCCCATCGCTGCCATGTAGCAGCCTGCAGTAAGAGCACACAGGGCCTGGTTGGAGCAGATGTTGGAGCTGGCCTTCTCGCGGCGGATATGCTGCTCACGGGCCTGCAGGGACAGCACGAATGCCCGGTCGCCCTTGCTGTCTACGGTCTGGCCCACGATACGGCCAGGCAGCTTACGCATATGCTTGGCGGTGGCAGCCATGAAGCCCAGGTAAGGACCGCCGTAGCTGAGCGGCATGCCCAAAGGCTGGCCTTCACCCACAGCCACGTCAGCGCCGCAATCGGCGGGAGTCTTCATAATCGCCAAAGCGACGGGGTTGCAGCCCATGATGTACATGGAACCGTTGGCATGGGTAGCCTCACCGATAGCCTCGGCCTGCTCAAACTGGCCGTAGAAGTTGGGCTGCTGGATATACACAGAAGCCACATCGGCCGTCAGCATTTCCTTCAGTGCATCCATGTCGGTCTTGCCGTCCTTGGCAGGCACGATCTTCATCTCATCACCGGTGCCGTAGCAGTAGGTGCGGATGGTGTTGATCACATCGGGGTTGGTGGTAGCAGAAACCAGTGTCACCCGGCGCTTCCGGTCACGGCACATGGCAGCGGCCTCAGCGGCAGCGGTAGCACCGTCATAGACAGAGGCGTTGGACACGTCCATGCCGGTCAGCTCGCAGA
>CAYVCR010000016.1:0-20588 GCA_964450205.1 uncultured Oscillospiraceae bacterium
CATTGTGCTTGTCGCAATGGCGGATGGTCTCGATCATCTGGCTGTCGTCCCAGGGGTCGGTGGTGTTGGGATCGGTGAACAGCAGCACCAGATCGATCTCGTTGTAGGCGATACGGGCATTGATCTGCTGGTGACCGCCCTGCTTATGGGAAAGCAGCAGGGTAATAGGCAGACCGGTATTATCGGCGATCAGACGGCCGGTAGTAGCGGTCGCGAACAAATTATGCTTGACAAGGACGCTCTTATAGGCCGTGCAGAACTGTACCATCAGTTCTTTTTTCTTATCGTGTGCCAAGAATGCGATGTTCACTACGGTCACTCCTTTTTATAATTGAATGGGTGTGGCATACCCTATAATTCGTTTGGCGATGCGGTGGCAGGCGGCTGCAGCACCTTTGCGGGTGTAGCCCAGCAGCGGCTGCCGGAAGGCTGCGGAGAGCACAACGCTCTGATCCTCCGGTACGACGCCGATCAGCGGCAGACCGGCTTGATCCATAATATCGTCTACGGTGATGTTCAGAAGATTTGCCATCTTTCGATCGATCCGGTTGACGATGAGCCGTACGTTGGTTTTGCCCATCAGCTCCAGCACTTCTCCTGCCCGGGCAGCGTCCCGGACAGAGGCAGGATCAGGACCGGTGACCAGCAGAATCCTGTCTGTATACCGGGCGGCCAGCTGAAAGCCTGCTTCAATACCGGCGGGAGCATCCAGCAGCACATAGGTAAAGTGCTGCCTGGCCTCGTTGAGCATAGCGGAAAAGGCAATAGGGTCGATACTGTCTGCCGGGCAGTTCATGGGGGCAGTAAGGAACTGCAGATTGGAGTAGATCGGATGGCGGGCTGCCATATCCAGACTGTAGCCGCTTTGACAGACATCCAGGAAGGACAGCGCGCCAATTTCGGTCATGCCCAGGGCAATATCCAGATTTCTCAGACCAATGTCGCAGTCGATGCAAAGCACCTTTTCACCCATCAGCGACAGGGCGGAAGCGACGCCTGCGCAGACCGAGGTTTTACCGGTACCGCCCTTGCCGGACAGCACAGCGATCAATTCTCCCACGCGAAAGCCCCTCCTCCCACAATATTAAATTCATTATAAAGCAATAATTCACAAAAGGCAAGCCTTTTCAAAGCCAATTTGGAAGAATTTTCATCATAATCCACAAAGAAAATCCTGTTGAGTAGGGGATGGAGTTCCTGTTTTGTATGTCATTGCCAGAAGCGAAGCGACGGTACACCGCACCAAAGGCTCCCCTTTGAGGGGAGCTGGCAGCCAACAGGCTGACTGAGGGGTGACAGGTCACCCCAAATGATATTCTGTTATAAACGAGGACTTTCACCCGTCCGCCCCTATGGGGCACCTCCCCTCAAGGGGGGCTTTGGTGTTCGTGAGGTAATATTATGTAAACTACCGAGCGCTAAAAATGCCCCACGCTGCAAAAAGGTCATCGCTGCAGCTTGGGGCAATCGGTACGCTCCAACAGATAATCGACGGACACGTTAAAATAGTCTGCGATCCGGATCAACTCGTCAATACTGGGCTGCCGCTCGCCGGTCTCATAGCGGCTGATGGTGTTTTGATTGGTATTCAGATCGGTGGCAAGCCGCTGCTGGGAAAGACCTTTGGCTTTTCGTAATTGTTTCAGTCGCAAGAAGATCACCTCTTGACTATATTATCCCACGGCGGTATAATACAAATTATCCCAATTTGGGATGATTTGTATGAGAAGGAGTGCTTTTATATGAAAATGAAGCGACTGGTGGCAGTAATGTTACTTTTCTGCCTGCTGGCAAATTGCATTCCCTTGGTGCAGACCAATGCGGCATATACTGATGGGAATTATACTTTTGAGCTTGTGGATGACGGAGCGATCATTACGGATTACCGCACGACAGATAGTGATATTACCATTCCTGCTACCCTGTGGGGTCACCCCGTAATCGGTATTGGCGACAATGCGTTTGACAACTGCGCATTGAACTCAGTGCAAATCCCTGACAGTGTGACCAGTATTGGCAATAATGCGTTTGAAAACAGCAGCTATCTTACTACAGTAGAGATCGGCTCCGGCGTGACAACCATTGGCGATTCTGCATTTGAAAACTGCACCAGCCTGACCTCGGTGACGATCCCAAATGGCGTGACCAACATTGGGGATAATGCATTCTATGGCTGTAAAAAACTGACCTCGGTGGAGATCCCGGACAGTTTGGTCAGATTAGGTAAGGATGCGTTCTATGGTTGCTCCAATCTGACGTTTAATAAATTCGATAGGGGCTATTATTTAGGCAATCAGAACAATCCTTATGTAGTATTGGAGAGTATACAATATTATTCCACGATTACTTCCTGCCAAATACACCCGGATACAAAATGCATTGGTGACAATGCATTTGCGAACTGCGAGAAACTAACTGCTGTGGAGATTCCTGCCGGCTTAGCAGGAATTGGTGATTCTGCATTCAATAGTTGCAAAAATTTGACCTCGGTGGAGCTTCCGGATAGCTTAATCTATATTGGTGAAGGCGCCTTCTCTCATTCCGCGATCACCTCGATCACGATCCCGGGTGGTGTAACTACGATTAGCAGAAATGCGTTTAGTTACTGCAAATCTTTGACTACGGCAAAGATTCTGGACGGCGTGACCGGTATTGACGTGAATGCTTTCGCATACTGCAGCCAGCTGGCCTCCGTAGAGATCCCGGATAGCGTGACCAGTATTGGTGATACGGCATTTTATGAATGTGGATTGAGGACGGTAACGATCCCGGGCAGTGTGACCAGCATGGGCGTTTCGGTCTTCCGCGGCTGTGGAAACTTGGGCTCGGTGACGATCTTGGACGGTGTGACCAGTATTGGCGATTATGCATTTTATGATTGCAGCTGGTTGAGTTCGGTGACGATCCCGGGCAGCGTGACCAGCATTGGCAATCATGCGTTTGATGGTTGTAGTACATTCTTAGACTCAGTGGAGATACCTGTCGGTGTGACCAGTATTGGCGATTATGCGTTTAATGACTGTTATAATCTAACTTCTGTGCAAATTCCGGAGGGCGTGACCTACGTTGGCAACAATGCGTTTGATGGCTGCAGTCTGCAATCGGTGACAATTCCGGCCAGCGTGATCGAAATTGGCGATAGGGCATTCGATTGCATTAGTCTTCAAGAAGTGACTTACTGCGGCACGGAAGATCAGTGGACATGGATTTACATTGGTGCCGACAATGAATACTTATATGAGGCCTCGCTGCAGTATCACGATTATCAGCCGGCAACCTGCGTTGCCCCTATGACCTGCACGATCTGTGGACAGACCGAAGGGGAACTGGGAGATCACAGCGGCACATGGCGGCAGCTTGTTGCGCCATCCTGCACAGATGGTCTGGAGGCCTGTATCTGCGATGTATGCGGCCAGACGGTGACCCGTACGATTCCGGCAACCCATAGCTATGAAATCGTTGTGGTTGATCCTACCTGTACGGAGGGCGGCTATACAGCAGAAGTGTGTGCGGCCTGCGGCAAGCAGACTATTATTGAGCAGACAGAAGCAACCGGACATAGCTACGAATCTGTGAAAACATGGCCGACCTGTACAGCGGACGGCTACACTACCCACACTTGTGCCACGTGCGGTGATTCCTATGTGGATTCCCACGTAAAGGGCGGACATCAATATGAATCCGTGGTGACTGCCCCCACCTGTACAGACCAGGGATATACCACAAAGACCTGTACTGTTTGCGGCGATGTGACGGTTACTGACTATGTGGCTGCCAACGGCCACGTGTGGAGCGCCTGGATCCAGACGGCAGCACCTACCTGCACAGCAGAGGGCACGCAGCTGCGTTTCTGCAACTGCGGTGCACAGGAGACAGGAACCATCGAAAAGCTGCCTCACAGCTATGTAAGCGGTGTATGTACCGTCTGTGGTGAAAAAGATGACCATGACCACACCTGGGAAAACGGTGCTTGTACCGGCTGCGGACAGGAATTGGCAGAGGCTATTGAACTCAGCGGCGACGGCAAGATCACGGCCTTTGATGCCCAGCTTTTGGCAGAAGCCAAGGCCGGTCTGCGGGAACTGACGGAGGATCAGTGGGAGGCACTGGGCGAACTGAAGCCCTCTGACATTCTGGGTTACATTTTGGGCCGCTTTTAATACGCGGTAATCACAGATAAAGCAAACTCACCACCGCATTCTGCGGTGGTGAGTTTTTCACAGTTCCTTTTATAACGTGAAAATAGGTATTTACTTTTTCTGACAAATGGTGTATGATGAGGACGAACAGAGTAGGAAACCTCGCGTGAAGTGCTGTCAAAATGGGGAGTTGAGTGACAGACGAAGGACTTGTTCCGCGATGGGGTCTCCGCACCCGCTGCCCATATTGGATAACCTCCTTTATGCAAAGCGATACTCGGTCGGGCAACGGTCGGCTGAAATTGCTGCCTTTCCCCTGCCGGTGTGTGTATCCGTTTGAACTCCCTTGTGCTATGCACAGGGGTTTTTTGTTTGGGTGCGCGCCGGGAGTGAGCAGCAGCCGATCGTATGCCTCACAAAAAAGGAGGTCATTTTTATGGCAAAAAAACAAAAAAGCACAACCCTGTACGCCCATCCCTTCTGCAAGGGTTACTGGCTGGATGCGGCAAAGGAATTTACAGATCTGCGGATGCTGGTGATCGCCGCGCTGGTGATCGCATTGCGCGTGGCACTGAAGATGGTGCGTATTCCGTTGGCACCCAATCTGGATATCACACCTGCATTCATTGCAAACGCAATGGGCGCCATGATCTATGGCCCGGTAGTGGGCACTTTGGGTGCCATCGTGTCTGATGTGCTGGGCGTACTGATGCGTGGCGATACCTATTTTCTGCCCTATGTGCTGACGGAGATATTCGGCACAGTTATTTTTGCGATGTTCTTCTATCGCCAGAAGGTATCCACCACCCGGGTGATCCTCAGCCGTTTTTCCATCTGCCTGCTGGTCAATGTGCTGCTGACGATCCCCATCGACAACTGGTATCAGCAGTTCATGTATGGCTATCATAACACCGTGCTGACGCTGCCCCGGATCCTGAAGAACCTGTTCATGTTCCCCATCGAGTCTGTGGTACTGACCCTGTTCTTGAATGCGATCCAGCCCATTACTTACCGGATGAAGCTGACCTTCACACCGCCGGAAAAGCTGAAGCTCAGCGGCAAGCAGATCGCACTGCTGGTGATTTTGGCCGTGGTGGGCGTGACATCTGTGTTCGGCTATCTGTTTGTCCATTATGATACCACCTCCTTGTCCGCTGCCTGGAGCACCGAGGAGCGTATTGAGGAAAACAAGGAAGCCTATGAGCTGATCGCTTGTCAGACCGATGAATATAACGGCACTGTGACTGTCGTGGAATCGGCATACAAGGAATTCCTCAAGTCAAAAACGACCTACACGGTGGCGGTCTATGAAGTTACAGAGGGCGTGGAAGTGACGGACGATCTATGGAAACTGTCCAAGTCCAAAGCGGCTGCCCATGAGGACCTGACACGGGTGGCAACGGTAGTTTATGATATCGACGACAATGCAATGCTCAACTACACCGCAACACCGGAATAAGGTAACAACAGGGGAGGGCATGTGCCCTCCCCTGACTTATATAGAAAGGAAGTCTTACTATGACCATTGCGCAGTCCCTGGATTATATCCACGGCTTGTACCGCAAGGGTACAAAGCCGTCCTTGACCCGGGTCAGCCGACTTCTGGGTATGCTGGGGGATCCCCATAAAAAGCTGAAATTTATCCACATTGCAGGTACAAACGGCAAGGGCAGCACCGCTGCTATGACTGCCTCGATCCTGCGGCAGGCAGGCTACAAGACCGGCCTGTTCACCTCGCCCTTTATTTACCGCTTTAACGAGCGGATCCAGGTGGATGGCGAACAGATCCCGGATGAAATGGTATGCAGCCTGACGGAGCGGCTGTCTGCGCTGGCTGCAACCATGGAGGAACGTCCCACCGAATTTGATTTTGTCACCGCCATGGCTATGGAGTACTTCGCCGCTGAAGGCTGCGATCTGGTGGTGCTGGAGGTTGGCGTGGGCGGTGCTCTGGACGCTACCAATGTGATCGACACCCCCGAGGTGGCGGTCATTACCAACATCGGTCTGGATCATACGGACCTTTTAGGCGATACAGTGGAGGCCATTGCCAAAGTGAAGGCAGGCATTTTCAAGGAGGGCGGCCGCGCGGTCATCTACCGGGCTGTGCCCTCTGTGGAGCAGGTTTACGAGACTATCTGCCGGGAAAAGAATGTATCTCTCAAAAAGGCGGATTTTGACAGCCTTGTACTCCATAGCCACGACCTGGCCGGTCAGGTCTTTGACTGCGGCGGCCGGAAAAACCTACGGCTGCCCCTGCTGGGCGATCACCAGATGCACAACGCGGCGGTGGTGCTGGCGGTCATCGATGCCTTGACGGAAAAAGGCTACACGATCACGGAGCAGAACATATATGACGGTATGGCACAGGTCAGCTGGCCCGGCCGGTTTGATATCATGCACCGGGATCCTCTGTTTATTATTGATGGTGGCCATAACCCCCAGTGCATCGATGCTATGGTAAAGAACATCCGGGATTACCTGCAGGGCAGGACTTTGATCGTCCTGACCGGCGTGCTGGCGGATAAGGATTACGGCGAGATGTTCCGTCCGGTGATGCCTTATGTTAAGAAATTTGTGTGCATCACTCCGGACAATCCCCGGAAGATGCCTGCCCATGAGCTTGCCGAATATCTGCGGCAGGCAGGTGCCGTTGCGGAGGGCTATGATACCGTGTCCGGCGGCGTTCGGAAGGCTATGGAGCTGGCGGGGAAGGACGGCGTGGTGCTGTGCTTCGGCTCGCTGTACTCCATCGCCGATATCCGGGCAGGCCTGGAGGAAGTTCTGAAGTGATTCAAATATCTGCCTATCACCTCACAAACAGATGTTGACAAATCAACAAACAAGGAGTATAATACGCAATGTTGATAAATCAACGATTGCAGATCGAAAGGAGCACGACCATGATCGACCGTTTTGAACGCTTTTCTTTGGCAATTTCGGAAATTTCCCGCTGCTGGCACAAGATCGCCGCGGACGAGATGGAAAAGTACGGTCTGAAGGGCAGCCATGCCATCTATCTGACTACCTTGTACCGTTACCCGGATGGGATCACAGCCGCCCGGCTGGGCGAGCTTTGCGGTAAGGACAAGGCAGATGTTTCCCGCATGATGTCCATTATGGAGAAAAAAGCGTTGGTGGTCAAAGAGGGCAGCTCCTACCGGGCACTGCTGAAGCTGACACCGGCCGGCCTGGCAGCGGCAGAGCATGTTCGCGGCCGGGCTACTGTTGCCGTGGAAAACGCAAGCCGCGGTCTGTCTGACGAGCGGCGGACGGTGTTTTATGAGGCCCTGGAGCTGATCGTGTCCAATCTGCAAAGTATTTGTGAGGAAGGACTACCTTTATGAGCGTCAAAATCATTGTGGATTCTACTGCCGACCTGCTGCCGGAGCTGAAAGAACGGGTACAGGTGGTACCCTTGACGGTGCACTTCGGCGACAAAGAATACATCGATGGCGTGACCATCGACCACAAAACCTTTTATGAAATGCTGGTGGAGAGCGATGCGCTGCCCAGCACAAGCCAGGCTACTCCCGATGCCTTCGACCAGGTGTTCCGCCAGGTAGCAGAGGGCGGCGACAGCGCGGTGGTGCTGACCCTGTCTCAAAATCTGTCCGGTACCTATCAGAGCGCTATGATCGCCGCGGAGGATTATGCGGACATCTATGTGGTGGACAGTGCGACGGTTGCCATTGGCGGCGGCATTTTGACGGAGCTTGCCCTGCAGCTGGCAGACAGCGGCAAGGATGCCAAAACCATTGCCCAGATCCTGGAAGAGGAAAAGAAGAATATCCGCATCGTTGCCCTGCTGGACACCCTGGAATATTTGAAGCGGGGCGGCCGTATCTCCAAGACCGTGGCTCTGGCAGGAACGCTCTTGAATATCAAGCCGGTGATCGCGGTGAGCGACGGACAGATCCAGATGCTGGGTAAGGCCCGGGGCTCCAAGCAGGCCAACAATCAACTGGCTGTGGAGATCGAAAAGTGCGGCGGCGTGGACTTCACCAGGCCGGTGCTCCTGGGCTACACGGGCATGAGCAATGTGCTGCTGTTCAAATATATCGAAGACAGCAAGTACCTGTGGCAGGACGGTGTTGACAATTTGCGCTACACCTGTATCGGCAGTGTTATCGGTACCCACGCAGGCCCCGGCGCGGTAGCTGTTGCGTTTTTCAAAAAGTGAGCATTCCCGCAGAAGCCTTGGCTTCTGTGGGAAATTTAGCTTGCGAAACGATGCTGCTGGTGGTATAGTGGCGGTATATTTCCCTTTGGAAGGAGTTTTTTATTATGGCGATCACAACAGTTTTATTCGATCTGGACGGCACGCTGCTGCCGATGGATCAGGAGGCGTTTATCAAGTCTTATTTTGGCCGGCTGGCTGCCCATATGGAGCCCTACGGTTATGATAAGGAAAAGCTCTTAAAGACCATCTGGTCCTCCACCGGTGCCATGATCCAAAATGCCACCGGCAGGACCAACGAGGAAATATTCTGGGAATGCATGGTGAAGGTTTACGGTCCGGACATCCGTGACGATGAGCCGAAGTTTGACGAATTTTATCGGGTCGGCTTCCCTGAGGTACGGGAATCCTGCGGTTATAGGCCCGAGGCGGCAGAGGTGATCGCGACCTGCAAGGAAAGGGGGCTGCGTGTGGCACTGGCTACCAATCCTTTCTTCCCGGCTACGGCTACCCATCAGCGGATCGCCTGGGCCGGCATGGACAAAGAGGATTTTGCCCTGATCACCACCTATGAGAATTCTCATGCCTGCAAACCCAACCCGGCCTACTACCATGAAGTACTGGAAAAGCTGGGCGCAGTGCCGGAAGAATGCTTAATGGTAGGTAACGATGTAGAGGAAGACATGATGGCCGGGGAGCTTGGCATGGAAGTTTTTTTGCTGACCCCCTGCATGATCAACCAGAAAGGGAAGGATATTTCCCGGTATTCTCATGGTGATTTTGACGGGCTGCTGACCTATATTTGTAATTTGGACTGAAGCTGTGCATATCTGCATGATGATTTTTTCTGCTAAACACAATATTTTGTTGCATACCGAAAAAATATGTTATATAATAAACCCAGCTTGGAGAGTTTTTCCAAGGACTGCAAGGAGGAGAAAGTATGAAAAACTGGAAAAAGTACCTGGCACTGCTGACAGCACTGCTGCTGATTGTGGCCTTTGCCGCTTGTACATCTGCGGAAGAGGAGCCTTCTGATTCTCCTGCAGAGCAGACTGAGGCTAACACCGAAACACCGACAGAGGCATCCACTGAAGCACCTACCGAAGAGACTACTGAGGAAGCTGATTACAGCGCCTACATGGGTAACTGGTACTCCGGCGGCGTGACCCTCACGGTGCAGGAAGAGAACAAGTGGGACATGGCAGACGACAATGAGATCTTTATGACCGGCCACTTTGTTGTCAATGAAAATGGCAGCCTTACTCTGTATGATGTGGAGGGCGTGGAAGCCGCCAACATGCTCTTGGAGAAAGAGGGTACCATCTATGCAGAGCTGTACACAGAAGAGTTGTGCAACCGTGTCGAGGACTTTACCTTTACCCGGGAGGAATCTGGGGATACGGGTCTGAATGAAATCGTTGATACCGAAGCCGAAGAGGGTATTAACGAGGAAATCGTTTCGGAAGAAATACAGGAACCTGAGGAATGATCAAAAAACAGCCCATCATTTGATGGGCTGTTTTTCAGTCTGCTATGAGCTTGCGGAATAATGGCAGGCTCTTTTGAATCATTTCGTATGTGACACAGTAGCAGATCCGGAAGTAGCCGGGGCAGCCAAAACCGTCACCGGGGACCAACAAAAGATCCAACTGCTTAGCTTTTTCCGAGAACGCCACAGCATCGCCACCGGGTGCCTTCACGAATAGGTAGAAAGCACCGTCCGGCTTTGCCACCTGATATCCGGCCGCCGTCAGCCCTTCGTACAGGGCACGGCGGTTTTTGTCATAGGCCTTCAGGTCCGGACGCAGATGGGCACAGCGGATCACGACCTGCTGCCACAGGCTGGGGGCACACACATGACCAAAGGCTCTGGCCGCACCGGCGATGGCAGCATACAGTTCCTGTGCGTTTGCGGCTTGCCGTGGTACATAAATATAGCCGATCCGCTCGCCGGGCAGGGAAAGACTCTTGGAGTAGGAGTAGCAGACCACTGTGTCCTGGTAAATGGTGGGGAGGAAGGGCACCTGCACACCGTCATAGACCAGTTCACGGTAGGGTTCATCGGAAACGATATAGATGGGGTGGCCGTATTGCCGGGATTTTTCTTCCAGCAAACGGGCAAGGGACCGAAGGGTCTGCTCTGTATAGACTGTGCCGGTGGGATTGTTTGGGGAATTGATGATGATAGCCACCGTGTCAGGGGTCAGCTTGGCCTCCACTGCCTCCAGGCGGATCTGAAAATCCGGCACATCCGGAGGCACTATGTCCAGCACTGCACCGGCCGCCTCTACCCAGGGACGGTACTCTGGGAAGAAGGGGGCAATGGCCAAAATTCTGGCGCCGGGCACAGCCAGTGCCCGGAAGGTTGCCACCAGCTCCGGGGCAGCGCCGCAGCCGATGAACAGCTCATCAGGGGAAATATCCGTGCCATATCGGCTGTTCAGATCGTCGGCAATGGCTTGCCGGGTCTTAGGACTGCCTGTGGCGGGGGTGTAGCCGTGGACGGCCAAGGGGTCTGTATCCGACAAGATCTGCCGAATGGCTTCGTTGACTTGTGGCGGAGAGGGGATGCTGGGATTACCCAGACTGTAATCGAATACATTCTCCGGGCCAACCACCGCGGACCGGGCAAGACCGTATTCAAACAGATCCCGGATGACAGAGCGCTGCGCACCCAGGGCATATGCGTTTTCATTTAACATAGGATCATCTCCAGATTACAGCTCGTACAGGGGCTGAGCCGGGTCGTAATATTGGGGCTTGTAGGTGACGGAGCCGATTTTTTTGCCGTCTACACCATAGGTGGGATGGTAACCGAACAGGTTTATGTACTTTTCCAGGTCGTCCTTCTCAGCTTCCATAGCCTTCATGACCTCCACAGTGGCCAGCACATCGTCCACTGCCCGGTGGGAGTTGACTACCTGGCCGGAGAGCCCGTAGGCTTCGATGGCGTTGCACAGCTTGTGGGGGAAGCTGCGGCGATCCTTATAGACCGTCAGAAGATCCAGTTTATCCTTGCCCTTTAAGATGGCAGGATCGCCGTCCCGGAGGAGCATGTAGAATAAAAAACTCAGATCAAAATGGGCGTTGTAGGCAAGCAGAAGGGCGTTGCCCTGAAACATCCGGGCGATATCACAGCAGACCCGGGTCTTGGGGATGCCCCGCTCCCGGAGATCCTGGTTGGTGATGCCGGTAAGCTGCTCGATCTTGGCAGGCACATAGCCGCCGGGACTCAGCGTGACCAGTTCATCGTAGGTCTGCACGACCTGGATCTGACCGTCATGGCGTTCCAGCACTACGGCGGCGAATTCAATGATCTCGTCCCGGCTGAAGGCAAGACCGGTGGTCTCTGTGTCAAAGAGCACCAGGCGGTCATAGCGGGCAAATAAAGAGTCCAACTGTCCCATAATCATTCTCCTTGATACAGAGCCAAGGCTCTGCGGAATTTGCTTTTCGGCTCCGGCTCCAGACCAAACTGCGCAGCCAAATCAAGGGCGTAGCGATCGCAGCCTGTTTGTGCACCGGACTTCAACTCGACCTCTACCTCGCACAGAGAGATCTCCCGATCGCCGCCAGTAAGACAACCACAGTCAATGGCCAGCTCCAGGGTACAATCATCCAGCTGGACAGTCCGGGCGATCCGCTGGAATTTGGCACCGCACACAGCCACCAGGCCTTCCTGTACCAGTTCGGACAGGTCCGCAGGTGCGCCAAGTTTACATAATTCTGATATCGCCTCTTCAATACAGCCACAGACGACCTCCCATTCTCCGCGTCCGGCGTCGGCCGGTGCCTTGAGGGTACAGACGGAAGTATCGTTCTCCATCCGCTTGCGCAGGGTGTAATGCCGGGCAGAAAGCTGGCCGGTGGGGGTGTCGTAATAGGTGGTCTGCATGGCAAAATGCTGATCTGTACCGGGTATGGTATCCAGGATCGCTGCTTGCGACTGGGGGGTGGCCCGGAATTTCAGTTCGTATTCAATACCCATTCTACTGCTCCTAAAGGGGGATTTTCTTTTATTATACACCGTTACAGGCCCCGGTGCAAGAAACTTTCGCAAGTATCCTATTCCGACAAAATATTTTTTGGGGGATTGGTACAATAATGGAAATATTACTTAAGGAGTGGCACGTATGATCTCTCTGCAGTCTTATGTCCGGCAGGGGCGGCACACCTTGCGCCGGTGGGCGCTGGATCCCAGAGTTCACCGGCTGGCCCAGGCGGCAGCCTATGTGCTGGCCGGCTTTGGTTTCAGTGCCGCCAGTCTGGGACAGGTGCCGTTGCCGCTGGCTTTGGGCCTGGTGGTTGCCTGTGAACGATGGCAGGCGATCCTGGCAGCAGTGGGTGGCTGTATCGGCTATTTGGTGTTTTGGGGACAGGAGGCTTATGCCTGCTTGGCATGGCTGGGGGTCGGCCTGCTGGCAGCGCTGCTGCTGGGCAACCGGCAGATCAGCCGCAAGGCACCGCTTTTGCTGCCTGCAGTGGCAGGCCTTATCGTGGCGGCCTGCGGCGTTACCTTCCAGCTGTTAATGGAGGATCAGACACCGGTGCTGCTGTATCTGCTGCAGGTGGCGATGGCGGTGGCTTCAAGCTGGCTGTTTGCCCGGGTGCTGCAGGGGAGAAGCCCTATTTTGGATTGGCTTGCTTGTGGCCTGGGGGTACTGGCCCTTGCGCAGATCATGCCTATCCCATACCTGGGCCTTGGCTATGTGGCTGCAGGGCTGCTGGTGTGCAGCAGCGCTTTTCCTGCAGCGGCTCTGGCTGGCCTGGCCCTGGATCTGGCCCAGGTGACCCCGGTGCCTATGACTGCGGTGATGGCCTGCGCTTATCTGGTGCGGCTGCTGCCCCGCTTCTCCAAATGGCTTTGCGCTGCAGTGCCTTGTACGGTGTACATAACAGTCATGGCCCTGTGCGGCCATTGGGATCTGTATCCGCTGCCCGGCCTGCTCATTGGCGGTGTGGTAGGGGTACTGCTGCCCGGTCCCACCCGGACAGCTTATCGCCGGGGAGAGACAGGCGTGGCCCAGGTACGGCTGGAAATGGCTGCTGGGGTATTGGCGCAGACCGAGCAGCTGCTTTTGGAAGCGCCGGAAACGGCAGTGGACGAGGATGCACTGGTGACTCGTGCCGCGGAACGGGCCTGCAGCAGCTGCCCTTACCGAAAAAACTGCAAGGATTCCAAGCGGATCGCCATGCTGTCCGGCGTGCTGCTCCATAAGAATCTGCTGTATTCGGAGGAACTGCCTATCGTCTGCCGGAAGAGCGGCCGCTTTTTGGCGGAGCTCCACCGCAGCCAGGAGCAGCTGTGCTCGATCCGGGCAGACAGGGAGCGGCAACGGGAATACCGGGCAGCCGTGACCCAGCAGTACCGCTTTTTGGCAGATTTTTTGCAGGGCCTGTCCGATCAGCTGGCAAGGAAAAACAGTACGGTCCCGGCCTGCTACACACCCAATGTGTACTGCTGCGGTAACCGTCCGGCCTGGGAAAACGGGGACAGGTGCCTGCGATTTGCAGGGACGCTTAATCGGTATTATGTGATATTATGTGATGGTATGGGTACCGGCACGGGTGCGGTGCAGGAGGGAAAAACGGCAGCGGCTATGCTGCGCCGTCTGTTGACAGCCGGGTATCCGGCGACCCATGCCCTGCAGAGCATCAACAGCTTATGTGCCCTGCGGGAGCGGGCAGGCGCAGTAACGGTGGACCTTTTGGAGCTGCAGCTGGATACGGGGAAGGGCACCCTGTACAAGTGGGGCGCTGCGCCTTCCTATCTGGTCACCCGGGTGGGGGCAGAGAAGGTTGGGACTGCCGGGCCGCCGCCGGGTCTGTCGGTGACGGACGGGACGGAGTCCACAGAGAGGGTATCCCTGCGCCGGGGTCAGATCCTGCTACTTGTCAGTGACGGCGTACCGGAGGAGGAAGCCCTGCGCTGCTGCACGGAGAATACGGACTGTGCGCCGGAGGAATTGGCTGCTGCAGTGCTTTCCTGTGCCCGCCTGGGCGGTGAGGACGATGCCACTGTCATTGCGGTACAGCTCACAGGAACAGCATAAAAAATCGCCGCCCGGCAGGGCGGCGATTTCAGTTACAGAGGAGCTTGCTTGATTTTGGCGTAACGGCGGGGGTACTGGAGCGGTGTAGGCGCTACCTTACGCAACACGATCACCGTATGTGCCGTGCCGTCTACGGGGAATTCTGCCACCCGTTCCAACTGCAAGCCGAGCCGCTTGATGGCGTTTTTGGCTTCCTGCAATTCTTCCAGCGCGGCAGTACCCTTCATGGCCAGCACCTTGCCGCCCACCTTCACGTAGGGGGCAGTCAGCTCCAGCAGAATGTTCAGCCGGGCAACGGCGCGGCTGGTGGCGATGTCGTATTGCTCCCGCCGGGAAGCTACGGCTTCTTCGGCACGGGCGGTGACACATTCTGCCTCCACACCCAGCTCCGGCAGGACGCGCTCCAGCCAGGCCATACGCTTGCCCAAACTGTCCAGCAGTGTCAGCTGCACGCCGGGGCAGGCGATCTTCACCGGTACGCCGGGGAAGCCTGCACCGCAGCCTACGTCGATCATTTTTTTGCCGCTTAGTTCCTCCAGCGTCAGTAGGGACAGGCTGTCCAGCAGGTGGAGCTTTGCCACCTGAGCAGGCTCGGTGATGGCGGTCAGATTCATGACCTTGTTCTGCTCTACTACAGCTTCACCAAAAGCGCACAGTCGGGTGCAGGTATCCTCAGACAGGGAAAGTCCCAGGCCGGGAAGACCCTGTTTCAGTGTTTCATTCATCATTGGCATTAACAATACCGCTCAGATCCACCTGGCTTTCATCCAAGGGGTCAAATTTCACTTCTTCCTCTTCCAGCAGGGGCAGCACATACTCCTGGATGTGCCAGCTGACCAGCAGGTCTGCCACGTTGGCCCGTTCCGGGGCGTCCTGAACCTCCACTTCCTCGCTGGCGGTCTTGGCAGTTGCTTTTTCGTCAGCTTCATAGTAAGCGTTGTCAGAGCCGGGAGCGAAGGAGCTGTTGTAGGTTTCCAGGTCCTGGCGCAGCTGCTGGCTTTCGCTTTGCAGCAGTGTCTGGGCAGCAGTTTGGGCGCTGGTTACGTTCATGGAGCTCAGCGCATCATAGCAGTAACGGTAGGCCATAAAATAGCCGGCGTACCGGAATTCAACCGCATCATTGGCGGTGCAGGCCAGAAAAGCGGCAAAGGCAGCATCCTGGTCGTTGGCAATACAGATCCGCTTGGCCATGGCCTGGCACATGGCAAAGGGCAGGCCTACAGCTGGGGTTTCCGGATTGACAGCAGCTTCGCCGGTAATGGCAACATGGACATAGGTTTTGCCCTTGTTCGCAAAAAACTTGCTCCAGCCAAGCTCCTTGACGCTCACGCGCTCACCTGCAAACACAGAATTGTACTGCTCGTAGGTAAGGGTATCAAAGCCGTCGGCGGCCTGCTCTGCCAGGGTGGCAAAATCCGGGTACTGGAGCTGACCGCTGCTGTCCCGCGTTACCTGCTGGGCCAGCTTATTGGCTTCATCCTGGTAGAATTTAGCAGCAGCTTCCAGCTCGGGAATAGTGTATTCCGTCACATCCAGACGGATGTCGTCAGCCAGGGGACCTGCATACTCATTCAGACCGTACAGACCGGTGTTCAGCAGCATTACCAGGCTGACCACGGACATGACCCAACCAAACCACTGGATGGGATTCCATTTCCATACGATCATCATGACGATGCTTGCCAGTATTCCTGCGGCCAATACAAGGAGCAGCAGCTGCCACAGACAGTAGGCAGCACCGCTGCTCCACTGGGCCATAAAGTTTTGGATCATGCGGGTAGTATAGGGATAGACCATATCTACCAGCACCCAATGAGATTGGGCAAATTCGATCAGACCCCAGGTGCAGGCAGCCAAAATGGCGGCAACCAGATATCCGCGCCAATATTTCAAAGGAAACGCCTCCTTTTACGTTGCATTCAGTGGGTTAGTATCACGTTAGTTTGCGGCTTCTTTGCCATTTTAAAAACATGGTATTTTATAGTATAGCACAGATGGGGTGGATAAGTCAAATTTCTATACGAACAGCCGGATAGGAGAAAATGGGCTACAAGGATCCAAGCAGACCGTCCCGGAAGATACCGGTAATGCAGACAGAATGGATCTGATTGTGCAGATCGCTGCTCTTCACATAGACCTTCATGTAGTTGGGGGCGTGCCCGGTATAGTATTCCCCGTCAGCTTCTTCAAAAAGCACATCCAGAGAAGCGCCGATCAGTGCTTGCCGGTAGCTTTGGGACATTTCCTCCGCCACGGCGATGGCGGCTTTGCTGCGGCGTTCCTTGACGGCGTTTGGCAGCTGGCCGGGCATTTTGTCAGCCGGCGTGCCCGGGCGGCGGGAGTAGGGGAAGATGTGCATATCTGCAAAGCCGCATTTGCGGATAAAGGCCAGACTTTCGGCAAACTCCTCTTCGGTCTCTCCGGGGAAGGCTACGATCATATCCGTGGTCACAGCGCAACCGGGGAAAAACTTATTCAACAGCGTCACACTTTCCAAATACCGGGTGGTGTCATACTTGCGCTTCATACGTGCCAGTACCGAGTCACAGCCGGACTGCATGGACAGGTGGAACTGGGGGCACAGATTGGGGAGAACGGAAATTTGCACGCAAAATTCTTCGGTTATGATCCGCGGCTCCAGAGAGCCAAGGCGTACCCGCAGGTTGGGCACTGCCTGGCAGACGGCAATGATCAACTGTGCAAGACTCGGCTTGCCGGGCAGGTCAACGCCCCAGGAGGCAATCTCAATGCCGGTGATAACGATCTCCCGGTAACCCTGTGCGGCCAGACTTTGGGCCTGTTCCACAGCCAGTTCCAGGGGCGCGGAGCGGACAGGGCCGCGGGTGTAGGGAATGATACAATAAGTGCAGAAATTTACGCAGCCATCCTGGACCTTCAGCATGGCCCGGGTACGGCCCTCCAAGCCGCCTGCCGGCAGCACCTCAAAGCTGCGGCGGCGCAGGGCGTTGTCTACGGATATACTGTGCTGACGGGTCTCAATAGCGCTGAGCAGCTGCTCCAGAAAGGCCTCCCGGTTACCGCTGCCACCGATCACGTCTACACCTAAGGCTTCCAGAGCCGCAGCATCATGCTGGGGATAGCAGCCACAGACGGCTACGATGGCATTCGGATTGTCCCGACGGCACCGGCGGATCACGGCTCGATTTTTCTTGTCCGCCACGGCGGTGACGGAGCAGGTGTTGATCACATAGCCGTCGCAGGGCTCCTGAAAGCTGCCTGCTGTGTGCCCACGCTCCGTCAGCAGCTGCTCCATGGCCTGGGTTTCATATTGATTGACTTTGCAGCCAAGGGTATAAAAACCAATCTTCATAGTCAATACCACCAATATAAGAATGCGGATTTTGTGAAAATCGTCAAATCCGTCTATTGTCAAAAAATGGAAGTGCGGTTATAATAACGCAGAGCTATTATAAACCAAAAAGCAGCATTTGTACAGCACCGGAGGGTTTTTTATGCAGAAATTTCATATGGAGCTGCGTTCTTTCCGGCAGGTACAGGACTTTGTGCGTCTGGCAGTGGAGCAGCCTTTTGAGATCCGGGTGGGCAATGATCATCAGCGGATCAACGGCAAGGATCTGATGGGCATGTTCAGCCTGGATTACAGCAGACCCGTCTGTGTATCGGCAGATTGTGAGGAAGCGGTTTTTGTGTCTTTCCACCAGGCGTTGGAGCAGCTGTTGCACTAAATATGGCATCAGGCAAACGTTGTTTGCTGTTTGCGCAGCCCCGGGAATACCCGGGGCGTATTTTTTAGTGAAGAGTGAAGCATTGTGATGTCGTCTGCGTTGACATTTTTATGGTAAAATGGTAAGATACCACCACAATTAAAAAATAAATGAGGGATCGTTATGCAGTATATTTTAATGGCGCTGATGGCGCTGGGCATCGTGGCGGTGGATCAGTATACCAAGTATCTGACTGTGGCCAACATTCCCCTGGGCGGCCATGTGGACGCCATCGACGGCCTGTTCAGCTTTACTTATGTGCAAAATACCGGCGCGGCATGGTCCTCTTTTGAGGGTATGATCTGGCTGTTTGTTCTGATTTTTGTGCTGTTTACCGTGGCCATTATTTGGGAATTTTCCAAGAAGCGCTGGGGCTTTACCACTTTTGAGCGTTGGCTCATTGTTGCCGTTTACGGCGGCGGACTGGGCAACATGATCGACCGGGTGCGCATGGGCTACGTGGTGGATATGATCCATCTGGACTTTATGGATTTCCCTGTGTTCAACGTGGCGGACTGCTTCATCACCTGCGGCTGTATCGCGCTGCTGGTGCATCTTATTTTCTTTAATAAGAAATTCTGGAAGGACGAGAAGAAAAAATGATCCTCTATGCAGACACAGCAGGGGAACGGCTGGACGCGTTTTTGGCCCGTAGCGTGGAAAATATGAGCCGCTCCGGTGCCCAGAAGCTGCTGGAGGAGGGCAATGTGCTGCTGCGGGGCAGGCCGGGCAAGAAGAACGATAAGCTCCAGCCCGGTGATGAGATCCGGGTCACGATCCCAGAGCCAAAGCCTGTGGATATCGTACCCAAGGAGATCCCGCTGGATATCGTCTATGAGGACGAGGATGTGCTGGTCATCAACAAGCCCAAGGGCCTGGTGGTGCACCCGGCGGCAGGCCACCAGGACGACACCCTGGTCAATGGCTTGCTGTTCGCCATGGGTGACGACCTGTCCGGGATCAACGGCGAGCTGCGCCCGGGCATCGTCCACCGGATCGATAAGGATACCTCCGGATTGCTGGCAGTGGCCAAGAACGACCTGGCTCACGCGGTGCTGGCATCCCAGCTGAAGGATCATACCATAGCCCGCACCTACGAGGCCATCGTCTGCGGCAGCTTCCGGGAGGATAGCGGCACGGTGGATGCGCCCATCGGCCGCCACCCTTCGGACCGGAAAAAAATGACCGTTACGGCCCGCAATTCCAAGGAGGCCGTGACCCACTGGGAGGTGGTGGCCCGCTATCGGGGCTACACCCACGTGCGCTGCCGTCTGGAAACCGGCCGCACCCACCAGATCCGCGTCCACATGGCCCACATCGGTCACCCCATTTTGGGCGACACGGTCTACGGCCACAAAAAACCGGAGCTGGGCCAGGCCAGCCAGTGCCTGCATGCAGGCCTTTTGTGTTTCCGCCACCCCCGGGACGGACGTCCCGTTGTGGTGCAGGCGGCGCTTCCGGAATACTTCCGGCAGGTGCTGGATAAACTGGAGAGGATGTTATAAATGGCGAAATTCAGCGATGTATTGCTGACAGTGGATTATGACCGGACCACCACCGGACCGGATTCCAAGGTGCCTGCCCGGAACGTGGAGGCGGTGCGCTGGTTTATGGAGCAGGGCGGCGCTTTTACCGTCAATACCGGCCGCAGCTGGAATCTGGCGGAACGCCTGTTGGGGCGGATACCTATCAATGCGCCCATGCTGCTGTTCAATGGCAGTGCGGCCTATGAAAACGGAGAGATCCTCTACCACCATGCCATCGATACGGATATGTGGCCCATGGTCATGGAAGTGGCCGACGCCTTCCCGGAGCTGAATGTGGAGATCCAGGGCCTTGCTGACCATTATCTGGTGCGGCCCAAGCAGAGCTTTATTGACCTGTATGCCTCAATGAACTGGCATTGGTCCGAGGCGGTGCCCGGCCAGGACACCGGCCCCTTTGTAAAAATGGCCGTCTACGGCCAGGCGCATACCCCTGTGCTGGGGGATATGTATGTGGGCAGTGACGAGGAGTTCGCCCGATTCCGGGAGCTGGATGCTTTTATTCTGGAGCGCTGGGGCGACAAGGTGGATCTGTTCTATGCGGCGCCCCGGATCCTGGACGTTCAGCCCAAGGGCATCAGCAAGGGACTGGCCGCCCGGGAGCTGCTGCACCGGCTGGGTCGTAAGATCCTGGTGTGTGTAGGCGACGCGGACAATGATATTTCCATGCTGGACGCGGCGGACTATGCCTTCTGCCCCAGCGATGCGGTGATCGCCGACCGGTATGAAAATGTGTGCAGCTGCGGCGAAGGTGCTGTGGCGGATGTGATTTACAAAAAAATTCCGGAGATTCTGCAGATTCAGCCTTGACACAGGCGCTTTCATGTGCTAATATTTTAAGGCTGATTCAGCCAGACGACACGGATTTGCGGGTGTAGTTCAATGGTAGAACACCAGCCTTCCAAGCTGGATACGCGGGTCCG
>CAYVCR010000017.1:0-19624 GCA_964450205.1 uncultured Oscillospiraceae bacterium
CCTGCTGGATCAGCTGCTTCAGGCTCCAGCCGGCGCAGTAGCCGGTGAGCATGGAGAGGTCATGCAGGTGCATATCGCCGCTCTTGTGGGCGTTGGCGATCTCGTAGTCGTAGATCTCGCTCAGCCAGTAGTTGGCGGTAATGGCGCCGGAGTTGGACAGGATCAGACCGCCCACGGAGTAGGTGACGGTGGAGTTCTCCTTCACGCGCCAGTCGTTGATCTGCAGGTAGTTGTCCACCAGATCCTTATAGTTCAGCAGGGCGGAGTTCACGTTACGGACCTTCTCCCGCTGCTTACGGTACAGGATGTAAGCCTTGGCCACATCGGCGTAGCCGGAGTCGGACAGGACCTTTTCCACGCTGTCCTGGATGTCCTCCACGGTGATCTTTTCGTCCTTGATCTTGCTTTCAAAGTCGGCACTCACCTGCAGTGCCAGCATGTTGATGACGGTGGGGTGATACTGCTTGCCAACAGCCTCAAAGGCCTTGATCATTGCAGCGCTGATCTTGGAAATATCAAATTCGACGGTGCCGCCGTCACGCTTAAGTACCTGATACATATCAAATTACCTCCATTCTCTATTTACAGAAACAGGCAAATTTGCCTGTAAAGCGACAGTATTCGCATTATATCTTATGCGTCGATAATTGTCAATATGTTGTAGAAATTTAATTTTTAAAACACAATATATTGTGTTATCATCCGCGAATAGTCACTTGTTCCGCATAGGGTGACAAACGTTCGCGATACGTAGCCATGGCCTCTTCTTCCGGGGCAGCCAGCCCGGAGAACACCACCGTATCCCGGTCCACGAAGGATTGCAGGAACCATTTTTTCGGCCTGCCGAGGGTACTTACCCAACGGCCCATTTCTTCTATGGAAGCCTGGTCGTGGAGCTGTGCCACCAAGGTGGTCCGCAGCTCGTAATCCACCGGATCAGACAGCAAAAACTGCAGGCTCTCCTCCACTGGCCCCAGCGGCAACTGGGCAAGGCCCACCGTTTGGGCATACCAGGCAGGACTGTTCTTCACATCCATAGCCACATAGTCTACGAGGTCTTCGGCCACCAGGTGCTTCAGGACAGCCGGGCGGCTGCCGTTGGTATCCAGCTTGACCGCATAGCCCATGGCCTTGATCGACCGCAGCAGACTTTCCAGCTCCGGCGACAAAGTCGGCTCGCCACCGCTGACACAAACCGCGTCCAGCATGCTTTTGCGGCCCTCCAGAAAGGTCAGAAACTCCGGCAAGCCCATCAGCGGCTCTGCCTGCCGGGCAAGGAGCTCGCTGTTGTGGCAGAAGGGGCAGCGGTAATTGCAGCCCTGCAGAAATACCGTACAAGCCACTTTGCCAGGAAAGTCCAGCAATGTCATTTTTTGCAGTCCGGCGATCATCCGTATGCCCCCTTTCTTTAAACAGTCCGCGACTCATTATAGCATGCAAAAACAAAATTTCAAGTGACTTAGTCACAATATGTTGTGTTTCGCCCTTGTGCACAACCCGCTATTTAGTTTTTCGGTGAAAACGTCAAAAATCGACAAAAAGCAAAAGCGGAGTCTTGATCGACTCCGCTTTTTCATACATTATATATAGCTATCAGCTGAAAAAATCGATAATCGCCTGATCGTAGGTGTCCGGGTTGTTGATCCGCAGGTGGGAATGGCTACCCTTGGAGAACCATACGATCTTCTTGTCCTCCGCGCTGCAGGCAGCAAAGAGCTTGCGGCTCTTTTGGGGGATGGAGAAAATATCCTGCTCGCCGTACAGGAACAGCACCCGGCAATCCTTAGGCAGCTTTTTGATCTCCCGGATAGGTTTCTGGGTGTAAACGTTGGTGCCGGTATGCTTGTTCACCAGCCACATCACCAGATCCAGCACCGGAAACAGAGGCCGCTTGTCTGCGATCATATGGCGCTTAAAGGTCTCCCGCAGGGATACATAGCAGCCTTCTGTCACCAGACCCTTCAGATAATCGGGGCGACCGGGTGAGGTCAAAGCAAAGATACCCGACGAAGTGCCGATACAGATACCGTGGATCCAGATCTCCCGGTTGCCAAAACGCTCGTGCATCAGCTTGGCCCAGGCCAGCACATCGCCGCTTTCCTTGACACCGATGGTATTGTAGACACCCTCGCTGTGGCCATGGCAGCGGGTATCCACCACCAGCACGTTGAAGCCCGCCTTCTCATAGGGCGCGGCGAAGAAATAGGAATAGATCAGGCATTCACAACGGCCCGGCAGAATGATGACGCACCGGTCAGCACCAAAGTCGTAATACTCGCCGAACAGCTGAAAGCCGTCGTTCTGAACCTGCACCTCGGTCATTTTCTCCTTGTGAGGCTCGGCCCAGGCAATACCGGCATCCCACATAGCCCGCTGCTCCTCATTTTCCGGACAGGAGCAAACTCTGCCCCACTTGTCAGGCGTGGTACGCACCAGCTGGTCTGCATATACTTTTTTGGCGATGGGCGCGGTAAACACCAGCATGGCAGCAAATCCGCCCAGGATCAGCACAGCCGCCACGATCAAAACGATTCCTACAGGTCCCATAAAAACCTCCGAACTTCTTTTGTGATACTTATTTGACATTATAACACATTTGTTACGTTTTTGCACCCTTTAATGTAAAAAAACGCGAAAAAAGTTGAATTCACACGAAATTAGTGGTATTATCTGTACTGCATTATTTTTAATTCCTTCTGCCGGCAGCCTTTTTACAGCAATTGCGGTGCCACCGGCAGCAACCAGAAAAGGAGAAAGTATCATGAAAGAATTTGTTATCTTCGGCGATTCCACCTGTGATCTGAACAAGGATCTGCGGGAGCAGTACGGTATTGACTATGTCCCCATGAATTATGTGGTGGACGATCAGGAATATGTGGCCTCTCTGGACTGGGAGTCCCATCCTGTACACGATTTTTACAATCTGATGCGTGACGGCAAGCGGGTCTTCACCACCCAGGTCCCCAAGCAGAACTTCGTGGATGCGTTTACCGCTGTCATCGAAAGCGGCAAGGATATCGTTTATATTTCCTGCTCCTCTGCCCTGTCCGGCTCTGTGGGCACTGCCCAGGTGGTGGCACAGGAACTGAAAGAGCAGTACCCCGATGCAGGCATCTACTGCGTAGACGCGCTGATCAGCTCCCTGGGTCAGGGTCACTTGCTGATCGAGGCTGCCAAGCTGCGTGCTGAGGGCAAGTCCGCCGCTGAGGTGGCTGAGTATATTACAAGCATCCGCCTGAAGGTCAATCAGTGCGGCACCGTGGACTCCATGGAGTATCTGCGCCGTGCCGGCCGTCTGAAGGCTTCCAAGGCTTTCTTCGGTAACCTGTTCGGCATCAAGCCCATCATCATCTCTGATGTGAAGGGTCAGAACTATGCCTATAAGAAGGTCAAGGGCGCTGCCAACGCCCGTACTGCCATCGCGCAGCAGGCTGTGGAAGCCGCTGACGGTGTGTATGAAACGCTGTACATCTCCCACGCCGACGACGAGGAAGCCGCCAACGCTCTGCGGGACGAGATCCTGGCGATCGCTCCCTTTAAGAATGTGGTCTTCGGTTATATCGGACCCATCGTGGGTGCCTCTGTGGGCCCCGGCACCATCATTGCCTACACCTACGGCAAGGAAGTTACCATCGAAGGAAACGAGTAAGATGCACAATAAGATGTTAGACGGTATTGCGCTGCATGAGCTGTTCACCGGCGGATACCGCAACTTAAAGAAAAATATGGAGGCCGTCAACGATCTGAACGTGTTCCCTGTTCCCGACGGCGACACCGGTACCAACATGGTGCAGACCTTCGGCGGCGGCCTGCGCTCCGTCAACGGCGATATTCCCCATGCGGGCGAATATATGCAGAAGCTGGCAAAGGCCGTGCTGTTGTCTGCCAGAGGCAACTCCGGTGTTATCTTCTCCCAGTTCGTCCACGGTCTGGCCCGTGGCTTTGCCGATAAGGCAGAGGTGAGCTTTGCAGACTTTGCCACCGCCTTTACCTGCGCCCGCGAGGATGCCTACAAGGCCATCCTCTCCCCTGCCGAGGGTACCATTCTGACCCTGATCCGGGAGGGTGCTGAGTTCCTGGAGGCAAACGCTGGTTCCTATTCTGACCTTCAGAGCGGCTTTGAGGCTCTGCTGGAGCAGATGAAGGTGACCCTGTCCCACACCCCCGAGCTGCTTCCTGTGCTGAAGGAGGCCGGTGTGGTAGACTCCGGCGGTGCGGGCCTGGTATGCTTCACCGAGGGCATTTACGCCCAGCTTTGCGGTGAGGACATTGAGGATACCCCCGATATTCTGGATACCATCTCCCACGCATCTGTGGATGCATCCAGCTTTGGCCCTGACAGCGTGCTGGAATACGGCTACTGCACCGAGTTCATCCTGCAGCTGATGAACTACAAGACCGACATCGATAGTTTTGATCTGAACGGCTTTATCGCTGAGCTGGAGCAGCTGGGTGACTCCATCGTGGCTGTCAGAAGCGATTCCATCGTCAAGATCCACGTGCACACCTTCACCCCGGAGAAGGCCCTGGCATTGGGCCGCCGGTACGGTGAATTTTTGACCATCAAGATCGAGAACATGTCTGTACAGCACAGCGAGACCCAGGCAGCAGCTCCCAAGCCCCGGCAGAAGGTCAAGTACGCCTTCGTGGCTGTGGCCTCCGGCAAGGGCATCGTGGATTATCTTATGAGCATCGGTGCCTCCGCTGTCATCAACGGCGGCCAGACCAACAACCCCTCTGTGGACGAATTTTTGGACACCTTCCGTCAGTTTGATGCGGAGCACATCATCGTGCTGCCCAACAATTCCAACATTATCTTTACTGCCAACCAGGCAGCCGAGCTGTATAAGGACGCTCCGGTCCACGTGATCCCCACCCGCTCCATCATGGAGGGCTACGGCGCGCTGTCCATGGCTAACCCCTGCTACGACACGGTGGAGGAGCTGCTGGACGATATGACCATGGGTACTGAGGGCGTGACCACCGCTTACGTGACCACCGCCATCCGGGATACCCACATGGACGGCCTGGAGGTCACAAAGGGTCAGTACATCGGCCTGGACGGCAAGCACCTGATCGTCACCGGCGACAGCAAAATCGCCACCGCCGAGGCGCTGATCCGCAAGCTGGCATCCCCTTCGCAGGAGATCATCATGGGCTTCTACGGCAACAGCACCACGCAGGAGCAGATCGCACAGTTGGAGGATGCTTTGCGCAGTGCCTTCCCCCGCGCGGACATCGGTTTTATCGATGGTCAGCAGGATGTGTATGACCTGATCATTTCCCTGTAATGAGGTAATTTATGCTAAAAATCGTTGTGGATGTTTACGGTGCCGACGCAGGTATCGAGCCTGTTGTCTGCGGCGTTGCCAAGGCCCTGAATATGGGCATTGAGATCTTCCCTGTTCTGGTGGGCGAAAGCAAGGCCATCACCGCGCTGATGGACAAGGCTGGGATCAGCCCCAACCGCTATGAGATCGTGGATACGGACAAGTTCATCCGTCAGGATGAGCCTGCGGGCTGCATTTTCGGCGGTCGGGACGACAGTTCCATGGCCATGGCCCTGGCCCGACTGAAGAATGACCCGGAGTGCAAGGCTTTACTCTCTGCCGGCAGCACCGGT
The DNA here is from genome assembly GCA_964450205.1 of uncultured Oscillospiraceae bacterium. GTDB lineage: Bacteria > Bacillota > Clostridia > Oscillospirales > Oscillospiraceae > Faecousia. The sequence goes on from CAYVCR010000017.1 coordinate 5,624, forward strand.
GCGCTGGTAGTCGGCTCCATCTGCCGCCTGGGTCTGCTACCGGGACTGAAAGTCCCCTGCATGCTCAGTGCCCTGCCCTGTCTGGGTACAGAACAGCTGCTGTGTCTCATTGACTGCGGTGCGAATGTGGAGTGTACTGCAAACGACCTTGCCCGGTTTGCCATCATGGGCGATGTGTTCTGCAAGTGCTACTGCCGCTTGAGCGCACCCCGGGTGGGCCTCATGTCCGTGGGCAGAGAGAGCACCAAGGGCAACGCTGTGACCCGGGAGGCACACGAAAAGATCAGCCAGCTGGATATAAATTTTATCGGCAATCTGGAGGGCAGCGACATGGTCTCCGGCTATGCGGATGTGATCGTAGCCGACGGCTACGCAGGTAATCTGCTTCTCAAATGTGCCGAAGCCTCCGGCAAGGCCGCCATAGAGATGGTCAGGGAGCTGGGCAAGGATGCTGATCCTGCGGTGATTGAAAAGATCGCGACCGCCATCTGGAAGCGTTTTGACTTCAACGCACAGGGTGCTGCCACCTTTATGGGCACCCGCAAGACCGTGGTCAAGATGCATGGCTGCGCCAATGAGGACACCACCGTGGCATCTATCCTGCAGATCCAAAGGCTGGAAAACGCCCACTTTATCGATGCCTTGACCGCCGCACTGGCAAAATAAAAACAACATGGCCTGCTGCATAATGCAGCAGGCCATGATTTTTATGTGCGCCGGAAACTGTTGCCTACGATATGCAGGCACTTATGGAAGAAATACCGGATGGGAAGCGCCGCGATCAGCATGATATTAAACGCAGCCCACAGGGGCAGCCCCGGCCACATGTACCGCAGCAGCATGCAACCCATGGTATAAAGAAAATATATAAAAATGGTATAGATCAGGTTGCCCCAATGGTCCGCACAGCGGATCTTGCGGAAGACTACGAATTGGCTGATCGCTGTGTTGACCACCAACGAGCCTGCGCCGATCAGCGGCAGGGTGATCCACAGGGACTCATTGCGGAATACATCACCCGGCAGGGATGCCAGGATCACGCCGATCTCGCTGGCCAGCAGCGCACAAAAGCTGCTCCGGGCCAGATAGAACAGGCTTTTATAGATCCGCCAGGTATCCAGCAGGGGGTTAAAGTGGGACGAGGCATTGTCGTCTATGTAGATGGTCTCGATGGGCAGCGTGGTGATGTGCAGGCCCATTTTGGCCGCATAGTACAGCACATTCATCTCGTAATCGTAGTTGTTCTTCTCCACCTTGCGCATCCACTCGATATGGCTTCGGACAAAGCCCCGCAGACCCGACTGGTTGTCCGGCAGATACCGGTTGGTCAGCAGGGTATACACCACTCTCGAGAGCATATTGCCCACCTTGGAGCGCGGCGGGACCTTCACATCTTTGCGGGGCGTACGGACACTGAGCACAAAGCCATTGCCTGCATGGAGCGTCTTCTGCACCCGCAGTACATCCCGGACCGTGTGCTGGCCGTCCGCATCGCAGGTGATAAAATACTCGCATTCCGGTATATGATCCCAAATATACTGCATGCCGGTTTTCAGTGCCGAGCCCTTGCCGCCGTTGAGCTGCTGGGTCAGCACCGTAGCATGGCTGCGTACCTGATCAAATATATGCCAGTAGTTTTTTCCGCTGCCGTCATCCACCACCAGCACTGACAGGCCATTTTCTGCCAGCTGCTGTACCAGGGGAACGAGTTGCTCATCCGGTTCGTATGCCGGTATCAGAACCACATCCATCTTTTTCTATCCCTCGTTCTTTTTTACTTCACGTGTTTGGTCAAAAAGGTGTTTATTCTCTCCATCAGCTCGTCATTGGCAGTGCCGTCCGTGTCGAACAGCAGGTCCGTATGTCCATCCTGCTCCGGCTCGTCACAGATAACATACGCCACACTGTCGGAGGTGATATCCTCGCTGTAGGAGATGATGGAAAACTGATCCATCGGCACGGCGGTATCCCCGGTGCCATGGACGATCAGCACAGGCACGCCACTTTCATTGATAGCATCTACCGCGCTGCGATTTGCGACATCTCCGCCAAAAAGCATGACCTGGTACAACCACAGGAATCCATAGTTGCCGTAAACCACAGGACCCGCAAAGGACTTGGCCTTGCCGATAATACCGTCCATAGCGCTGTTCAGACCACTGACCGAAACCACTGCAGAAATGTCAAAATCACTGCTTAAAGCGCATGTCACAGCATATCCACCTTGACTATGGCCGAATAAAACGATATTATTATAACCGAAGCGGTCGTTATTTTCAATATAATTTAGTGCCGATTCCACATCGCTGAGCAGCTGAGGGAAGCCCACGGCGCTGTCGCCCTCAGAATTGCAATGCCCGGTAGCGTCAAAAATAAACACAGACCAGCCGTAATCCAAAAGGCTGCGCACCTGCCACAGGAAATTGTCCGCACCGGCATGAAAGCCCGGGGCGATCAGCACCAGATTTCCGTTGGCGCTGGCTTCTTCGCAGCGGTACAGATAGCCGCTGAGCTTGTTTTCGCCGGACAAAAAGTCCCGGTTCTCCCGGCTCTCCACCATGTCCGCCAACTGGACGGGCACCTCCACCGGTGTGCCGTCATAGCGGACGAAAATGCTGTCATATATGATCTTTGTAGCCACCATGGACGTGGCACAAAACGCAAAAATTACAATCAGAAGAATAATTAAGACTCTTTTCAGGTTAAATTTCTTTACAGATGCCATAATCATTCCCACCTTTCTTTCAAACTAATCATGTCAGGGGTGTTTCCATGGGCTTCAAACCCAATTATAAACTGAACATTATCGATGACGAAAACTTTGCCGCCCGCATGGACGAGATCTGCGTGGCTCTGGACGAATGCCGCGTCAGCGGATATTTCCCCGGCGTTTCCGGCATCCGCATCTTTTATGAATACTTTCTGGCAGAAGGCAGCCGAGGGTCTGTGGTGCTGCTCCACGGCATGAGCGAGTTCACCCGCAAGCATTACGAGCTTGCCTATTATCTGCTGCAGCAGGGCTACAGCGTATTTATGTACGATCAGCGGGGTCATGGCCGCTCGGAGCGGCTGACAGAGCAGATGGATCTGATCCATGTGGATCGCTTTTTCGATTTTGTGGAGGATCTGGAGCTGTTTATGAAAAACATCGTACTGCCTGTGGCTGTCAAGCCACTGCATCTGTACGGTCACTCCATGGGTGGCGCTGTAGCCATTGAGTATCTGGCTGTCCACCCGGACACCTTCCAAAAAGCAGTGCTGTCCTCTCCCCTGTTTGAGCCCATCGTGGGCGTGCCGACACCCATTGCGGCCATCAGCGCTGCCAAGGACCGGCTGCTGCGGGGCACCAAAAGCAAGCTGACCCACAGCCGGGAATTCATCGCCAAGATCCCAACGGAATGGCTGAACGATCCTGCCTGCAGCCGCAACAAGTATATGATGCAGCTGCGTATCGATGAAGAAAGCTATCAGACCACACCCATGACTGCCGGTTTTGCCCTGCGGGCCTTGTATCTGACCCCCAGGCTATTGAAGCTGGCCAAGCAGATCCGCACGCCCCATCTGCTGATCTCCGGTACTGCGGATACGGTGGTCAAGACCAAGCCCCATCAGCAGTTTGCAGAGCGCTCCCTCCAATGCCAGCTGGTCAGCGTTCCCGGCGGCAAGCACGCCATGATGTGCGACACCAAGGAAAGCGCCGCCTACCACACAAAGCTGGTGCTGGACTTTTTGGGAGGCGCGGCATGAACTGGCTGATCGGTCACACCGCGGATTTCACTGAGGAAGAATATGCAGCTGTCTATGACAGTCTGTCCCCCTCCCGGAAGGCTCATATCGACACCTTCCGCCACATGGGCGCCCGCAGGCAGTCCCTGGCGGGCGAGCTGCTGCTGCGCAGGCTTCTTGCCGCAGAAGGCATCGAAGGCATACCGGAGCGGCTGCCCAGCGGTCAGCCGGTGCTGCAGGGCAGTGATGCTTACGTGAGCATCGCCCACTGCGAGGACTGCATCGCCTGCGCGGTCAGCGACAGGCCCATCGGCATCGATGTAGAAAAGCTCCGCCCTGTAAAGCCCGGCATGGCGCAGAAGGTCTGCACACCGGAGGAGCTTTCCTACGTACAGGACGACCCTGTCCGTTTTTTTGAGATCTGGACCGCCAAGGAAGCCTATTTTAAAATGCAAGGCACCGGCATCACCGATTTTCAGTCGGTCAATACCCTGACACTGCCCCGGCAACTTATGCGCCAAGGGGATCATTTGATCCAGATTGTATATGAACAGAAAAGGTAGGCTGCGAGTGTTCTCCAGTCTACCTTTTTCTTATTTGCCTAATTTTTCCCGCAGCTTGGCCCGAGCCGCCTCCAGCCAGCCGGAGGTCGGTTCCCCAAACACACAGTCATTGACAAAGTGCTCGCAGTTATTGTGCAGAATATCATAGCCGGTCTCTCCCAGCCGGCTCTCTGCATGGGCCACCGCCTGCTGGGCAGAGCGCATTTTCTTTCGCTCTTCCCTGTCCGGCTCTCCCACCTCCAGGCTGCCGCCATTTAAGAAGGTGTAGACATCAGTGACCAGAACACAGATCTGCTCGTTGGGAGTCCCCGTATTGTCCGGCATGCCGAACTGGATCACCCGGTCATCGGCAACATAAATGCCATAGTGGTGATAAAAACGTACCTTGGTGCGGATCACATCGCCGTAGGACGGTGTTTTTTCTACGAAATCCATGTGTTACGCTTTCCGCTCAATGCACTTGACCACATCGCCCACAGTGACGAGTGTGGCAAAATCCTCATTGAGGAACTTGACGCCAAACTCCTCCTCGGTGGCCATTGCCATGTACAGAAGGCTGATAGATGTCATGCCCAGATCTCCCAGCAGTGTCGTTTGCTCTGTGATGGCAGCTGGGTCGATCTGATCCTCAAACACCGCGCAGAAGACCTTCACCAGTCTCTCCATTGTGGTCATACAGTTTCCTCCGTTTTCGTCTTTTTAAAATTGCGGGCGCAGTACTCCATCTGCGCCTGCAGCGCCTGGGAAATATTCTCGATATCCGCCGTGGAAGGGAACTTGCGGCTGCATATCGCCTTGGGGTCGATAGGATCTCCCACGATCACCCTGCGCCGATAGTACCAGCGGGCATTGTAGCAGATAAATAAAGGGATGATGGGCACACCAGCCTGCAGCGCCATCAGCGCAGCACCGGACTTGATGGGCTGTACATCGCCCACGGCCTGGACGCCACCCTCCGGGAAGATCAGCAGCAGGCGGCCCTTCTTCAGTACCTCCACCGCTGAACGGACAGCTTCGATATCTGCGATGCTCCGGTTGACCTTGATAGCACCGGCAGCCTTCAAGAGCTTTTCCCGTGTCTTGGTAGACATGACCACATCAGCGGTGAAAAAATTCAACCGCCGATACCAGAAGGCTGAACCTACCACAAAGGGATCGGAGAAGGTAGTGTGGTTGGCTGCCAGGAGCGCCCCACCCTTGATGCGGCCCTTGAACCGCTTCCCCTCCGGGGTCAGCAGCATAGGCCGATAGGCCACCAACAGGCACACATACAGCAGCCGGGATGCTTCATAGGCAATGGTTTGCCATGCCCTCACAAATATATTTTTCTTTTTTTCTTGTTTCATAGATTGCCTCTATTACAGGTTGTCTTTGAGTCCGTAGACGGTCTTTTCCAGCATGTCGGTCAAAGCCTTCAGCTGCTGATCCTGGGACAGGCCCTCCTGCATGTATTGCGAAACATACAGCGGCTTGCCGATCACCACGCCGGCACGCTTGAAAATACCATAATTACCATCCGTATAGACTGGCACGATGGGCGCGTCCGTATGGGTGGCGATAAAGGCTGTACTCACAGTAAAGGGAAATGGTTTGCCGTTCAGCGGCAGTCTGCCCTGGGGAAAAACACCCAGCGTACCGCCCTGATCCAGCAACTCCAGGCAGCTGGACACGAAGCCAAAATCCTTCCCGTCCCGGTCCACCCGGATGCCGCCCAGGGCATAGAGCAGACCAGACAGGAATTTTCCTTTTTGGAACAGCACCTCCGCCATGGGAAAGCGGATGGTCCTGCTGGGAAATACCAGCAGGTACAACGCAAAATCCAGCAAAGAGGTATGGTTGGATACCAGAATGCAGTTTTTGGGCAGACGGCGCTTGGCCCCCTCTGCCAGAGAGACCCGGGGTTTGAAAAGCAGCCAGCCGGGCAGAAAGCCTGTCACCTTGGCAAGACCCACGGTGAAGTTTACAAGCCACTTATTTTTGATCATATCAAATATTTCTTTCTATATAGGCGCAGAGCTCCTTGGGGGTGTAGCAGTAGATCTCGCCGTTTTCATACTGCGTTAGGGCAAATTCCGCGGAGATGGCCGAAATGATGGAGAAGTACTGCAGGCTGGTAGCGCCCAGATCGTAGAAGATATGGTCGTTGATACCGATGGCGCTCGTTTCGATCTGCAGTTCTCCGGCGATCAGTTCCTTGATCCGGCGCAGCAGGGGGGTATCCTCTCCCTCGCTGCCAGTCAGCTGCAGGGAGGCAAAGGGCGTCAGCTTCACCAAGCCGTCTGTGATCTTCTTCGTCAGCTGGGTGCGGCTGACCTTGATGGCCGCAGGCGGTGCCAGCTCGTCAAAAGTGAAGTAGAACTTCTTCACAGCCGTCGCCGTGGGGAAGGTATCATTGATGGCATAGGCCTGGTTCTTGATGGCAGTCACACTGTCTTCCGTAATATAAGGACTGACCTGCACCACCAGGGACAGCTCCTGGCCGTCTTCGCCGTCCACGCCCAGCACGCACAGCTGCTTGGCGCCGTCCAGGGTGAAGCGGTTCTCGATGGTGTCGGGGTTGATGTTCTCGCCGTTTTCGCCGATGACCACGTCGCCCTTGCGGCCGTGGATGTAATAGCAGCCGTCCTCACAGGTCATAATATCACCGGTGCAGAACCACTCAGGTGTCTGCTGCAGCTGGCCGTTTACCAGCTTGCGGGCGCACAGGTAGGGACTCTTGACCCACAGGACGCTCTCTTCGTCCAGCCGGAAGGTCACAGAGGTGACCGGGCGGCCGATGGAGCCACGGTTGCAGGCCTTGGGCGTCTTGTGCAGGTCTACGCAGGGGATGCCGATCTCGCTCATGCCGTAGCCATTATGCAGGCAGTAGCCCAGACCGTTCATCAGCTCCAGCGCCGAGGGCCGCAGGCTGCTGCCGCCGCTGATGCAGAACATAACAGACTTGCCGAAGAGCTTGTCGGTCACAGACCGCAGCAGGCCCTTGGCAAACCACGCGCCAAAGCCGGGGAACACATTCTGCAGACCGGTGGAGAATTTCAGCGCCCTGCGCAGCTTCTCCTCCTGCTTCTGTTCCCGGGCGTTGGCCCATACCTTCTTTTCGACGGTATGCCACAGCATGGGCACTCCAAAAATATGGGTCACCTGATGGCGACGGCAGGTCTTTAAGATGGTGTCCGAGCTGTAATCCCGCAGAAACACCAGCGTCCTGCCAAAGAAGGTAAACCACAAAAACACGGCAACCAGGCCAAACACATGGTAGAAAGGCAAAAATGCCAGCTGCTTCAGACTGCCCTTATAGTGCTTGGCGATCCGGGGGCCCCAGTTAAAAATATCCTCATAGGCTAACAGCTGCTCGGAAATTTCCGCACCGGTATAGAAACAGATGACCTCGTTCATGGAGGTGGCAGAGGACGAAAAAGCCAGCTCGTTCTCAAATATCTCCTCCGGCACAGCAGGGTAGTCTCCCTCCAGATCGGCGATATCGATCACCTCACAGGACAAAGAAGATGCGCCCTTGCAAACGGCATAGCGGATCTGCAGGGTCTTCAGAATGTTTTCCGTCAGGCTCTGAGGATAGCGCAGATTGACAAGGTAGGGCTTGTTGCCGCTCATGAAGATAGCCCAAAAGGCCACGATCCATTCTGCACTGTTATCCATCTCCAGGGCAACATACTGATGGGTCGCACCAATTTTGGCGTACAGACCGGCAGCTGCACGGCGGATCCAGTCATCCATCTGACCGTAGGTATATGTATAGGTGCGCAGGCCGTCATGGCCCTCGCACATGATATTGCTCCGGTAGTGGAACATGAAACTGTAAATGCTCTTCATGTCCTTATTGGAGGCCTTCAGGCCCTCCCGGTGATGATCTAAAAGACGCTTCAGTTCCGGTTTGAGCATACACAACCATTCGCTTTCTTACTATTTCACAAAAAGTTTCCCTTTTTTACTGGGGTATTATATCCTAAAAAGCCGCATATTGCAAGAGCTTTCCTTATAAAAACAACAGGTTTTACCAATGGCAGGTTTTATTGACAAGTGCCTGCAAATGCTGTACAATTATTGTGTAAATCTGTGCAAAAATACAACTGCTAAAGGAGGTTCTTTTATGAAAAGTCCTATCTTTAAAGGCATAGGCACCGCGCTCATCACCCCCATGACGGACACCGGTGCTGTTGACTATGCCGCTGTTGAGCGGCTGGCCCAGCGGCAGCTGGATGCAGGCATTGACGCACTGATCGTCTGTGCAACCACCGGCGAAGCACCTACGCTGCAGGATGACGAGCATATCGAGATCATCCGCATCGTGGCAAATATCGCCAAAGGCAAAACCAAGATCATTGCCGGCACCGGCTCCAACTACACCGACCATGCGGTAGAAATGAGCATCAAGGCCCGGGACGTGGGTGCCGACGGTCTGCTGTGCGTGACCCCCTATTACAACAAGTGTACTCAGAAGGGTCTGATCGAGAGCTTTACCAAGATCGCAGATGCTACCGAGCTTCCCATGATCGTCTATAACGTGCCCGGCCGCACCGGCGTGAATATCAAGCCCGCCACCTACGAAAAACTGGCTGATCACCCCCGGATCGTGGGCATTAAAGAAGCCAACGGCGATATCAGCTCCGTGGTGGATACCATGGCCCGCTGCGGTCACATGATCGATATGTATTCCGGCAACGACGATCAGATCGTCCCCATCCTGTCCATGGGCGGTATCGGCTGCATCTCCGTCATTTCTAACCTGTTGCCTGTGCAGACCATGGACATCTGCAGGCTGTGGTTCAGCGGCAACACCGCCGCCGCGGCAGCCCTGCAGTGTAAGTATAAGCCTCTGGTGGATGCCCTGTTCAGCGAGGTCAACCCCATCCCCATCAAGGCCGCTATGGCCGCTATGGGTCTGTGCTCCGGCTATGCCCGCCTGCCCCTGACACCCATGGAGGAAGCTGCCCGGCAGCATCTTCTTGCCTGTATGCGCGAGGTGGGCCTTAACGTATGATCAGAATTATCGTCTGCGGCGCATTGGGCCGTATGGGTTGCATCACAGTGCATAAAATAGAGCAAGCGCAGGATCTGACACTGGCCGCCGCAGTGGATGTGGCAAGCCAGGGTGGTGACGTGCTGCAGTCCCTGGAGGATGTTTCCGGTGAAGCCGATCTGCTGATCGACTTTTCCTTCCACACCGCCGCCCCTGCCATCATGGACTGGGCCGTGCAGCACAAGGTGGCTGTGATCATGTGCACCACCGGCCATACAGATGCCGAGCGGGCCGCCATTCTGGCTGCTGCCGACAAGATCCCGGTATTTTACAGTGCCAACATGTCCCTGGGCATCGCACTGCTGACGGAGCTTGCCAAAAAAGCCGCTGCCGCCTTCCCTGACGCGGACATCGAGATCGTGGAGACCCATCACAACCGGAAGGCCGATGCCCCCAGCGGCACTGCCCTGGCATTGGGCCGGGCCATCCAATCCGTGCGGAGCGATGCCACCTTCCATTTAGGCCGCGCCGGCATGGAAAAGCGTCTGACCGGAGAGATCGGCTTCCACGCCATCCGCCGGGGCAATATTCCCGGTATCCACGAGGTCATCATCTCTACCGACAACCAGTCCATCAGCTTAAAGCACGAGGTCTATGATCGGGCGCTGTTTGCTGACGGTGCGCTGTCCGCCGCCCGTTTCCTGGCGGGCAAGCCTGCCGGTCTGTATCAGATGACTGATCTGATTTCCTAAACCTGCAAAGGAGTCCTTTTTATGATCCATTTAGCCATCGTAGGCTACGGCAACCTAGGCCGCGGCGTGGAAGCCGCGGTCCAGCAAAATAAAGACATGGCCCTCTCGGCGGTGTTCACCCGCCGAGACCCGGCATCTATCCGGCTGCAGACACCCGGTGTTCCGGTGCTGCCCATGGCAGCTTTGGCAGACTACCGGGAGCCGCTGGACGTTCTGATCCTCTGCGGCGGCAGCGCCACAGACCTGCCGGAGATGACCCCCGCACTGGCCCAGAAATTCTGCGTGGTGGACAGCTTCGACAACCACTCCCAGATCCCCGCCCATATTGAGCGGGTCGCCGCTGCCGCCAAGGCAGCCGGGAACACCGCCATCGTTTCCTGCGGCTGGGATCCGGGTATGTTCTCTCTGGCCCGGGTGTTCGCCCAGGCTGCTCTGCCAGAGGGCGAAACTTATACCTTCTGGGGTCCCGGTCTGAGCCAGGGCCACTCCGACGCCATCCGCCGCATCGAAGGCGTGGTGGATGCCCGGCAGTACACCATCCCCGTCCCCGAGGCGCTGGAGCGAGTCCGCAGCGGCGAGAATCCGGTGCTGACCACCCGCCAGAAGCACACCCGGGACTGCTGGGTGGTGGCGGAGGAGGGCGCAGACCTTGCCCGCATTGAAAAGCAGATCAAGGAAATGCCCGCCTACTTTGCAGACTATGACACCGCGGTGCATTTTATCTCCAAGGAGGAGCTGGCAGAAAAGCACAGCGCCATGCCCCACGGCGGCTTTGTGATCCGCGCGGGCCAGACCGCTGACGGCAGCCGCCACACCATCGAGTACAGCCTGCAGCTGCAGTCCAATCCCCATTTCACAGCAAGCATCCTGGTAGCCTGCGCAAGAGCCGCTGTGCGGATGCATAACCGTGGAGAGACCGGCTGCTTCACCATGCCGGAAGTACGCCCCTGCGACTTGCTGATCGACAGTTTGGAAGATATCCACAAACACATGATATAAATATGCGCTAACATCCACCGGTTTTCAAGACCGGTGGATTTTTTAAGGCAGCGTTCTGCAGTAGAGAGGATTCTACCCACAGGAGAATCCTTTTGGAAACGGTAGGTAGCTCTACCGGCCGGTGCTGTGCTATGGTATTACCGACAAATTAGAAACCGAGGTAATATCTATTATGGCAAATATCGCGATCGTGGGCGGCGGCGTTGCCGGCCTTTCCGCAGGAATCTACGCACAAATGAATGGGCATCAGGCCACCATCTACGAACGGCACTTCAAAGCAGGCGGCAACCTGACCGGCTGGGACCGGAACGGCTATCATATCGATAACTGCATCCACTGGCTTACCGGCACCAACCCCATCACAAAGCTCTATAAGACCTGGAAGGACTTGGGTGTGCTGGGCAACGTGGAGATGCACCGGTCGGAAACGCTCTATACCTTTGAAAAGGACGGCCAGAGCATATCTCTGAACAGAGATCTGGAGCAGATGAAGAAGGATATGCTGGCGATCTCGCCTCAGGACAGGAAAGAGATCCTCCCCTTCATCAAGGCGATCAAAGCAACACGCCGGATCTACGGCATTACCGGAAAGGACAATACCCGAAAAAGCAACGCCCTGCAGAAGATCGGGTCCATCCCCTGTCTGGTCCGCTATTACGGCCTGACCACCGGTATGCTTGCTCAGCGCTTTTCTCATCCGCTACTGCAGGGATTCATCGCTTCCTTTATGACCACCGAATTCAGCGCCCTGGCGCTCATCATCGTGTTTGGCACCTTCTGCGGTGCCAACGGCGACATTCCCGTGGGCTCCTCCTGCGCCATGGCAAACCGCATGACGGAAAAATTTCTGGGACTGGGCGGCACCCTGTGCCTGAAAAAGGGCGTTGCCAAGATCAATGCCCGCGGCGGGCAGGCAGAGTCTGTCACATTGGAGGACGGCTCCACGGTAGAGGCCGATTATGTGATCATCGCCACCGATCCGTCTGTGGCGTTCGGTAAGCTGTTGGACAAAAAGCTCATGCCCAAAGCCTTGAAAAAGCAGTACGATGACCCGAAGATGCAGCGTTTTTCCAGCTATCACTGCGCCTTCTCCTGCGACAGCAGCGAGCTGCCCTTTGACCATGAGATCATATTGGAGATCCCGGAGAAATACAAGGCCGAGCTGCATGCCGATTATATGATGCTGCGGGAGTTTTCTTACGAAAAAAGCTTCGCACCCAAGGGTAAAAATCTGCTGCAGACTATGACCTACTGCTTTGAACAGGATGCCTGCAGTTTCATCAAGCTGAGTAAGAACAAGGCTGCCTATCAGGAAACCAAACGCAGGATCGCCGAGATCACCAACCAGATCATTCTGGAAAAGTTCCCCTCCTTGCAGGACAAGCTGCAATGCATCGATGTATGGACGCCTGCCACCTACCGCAGATACGTAGATTCGGAGATCGGCTCCTTTATGAGCTTCATCCTGCCTCCGAGCACAGCGCCGCTGCGCCTGTCCAACAAGGTCAAGGGCCTGAAAAATGTGATTCTGGCATCCCAATGGCTGCAGGCCCCCGGCGGTCTTCCCATCGCGGCCGAGGCAGGCTTCTACTCTATCAAGCGGGTCTTAAAGCAGGAAAAGAAAGCCGCGCGGTCAGCTTCTGCTGTATAAAACTGCCATGATAAAAGGGCGTGTTGCAAAATGATTGCAACACGCCCTTATCTGTTGACAGGCTCCTTCGTCTGTTGGCTACGGGGCATGTACCTGCACACCTCATAATCGCTCAGCTTCGACTTTTCTTCCATAAATGCGTACACCTTATCCCGCAGGTCCTTCCGGGCCTGGCGGGGCGGCAGGCTCTCGTCGGGGAAAATCGGGTCGCTGACGTAGACCGTTATATTTGCCTTGCGGAGCCAGGAGAATATCCCCTTGGGGGCTGTGTAAGCCGTGAAGAAGGCAAACACGGGGCTATTGTGCTTGACTGCGTATCCGAAGGAAACATCCGGGAAGGGTCTGACCCCCGTATAATAGGGCCAAATGTGGGCCTCGGGGTAGATGGTTATGTTGCAGCGGCGGTGGAAGTGATCCACTGCCTGCACAAATTTTTTCATACCATGGGCGGTGGTAGGAATGGGTACAGCGCCCAGCATCTGCACGATGCTCCGCAGGCCCTTGATGGAAACGGTGTCTGCCGCCACGATGATCCGGTTGCGCCGGGGCAGGGAGATCAGATTGGGCGTAAAGGCATCGTACCAGCCGGTGTGATTGCCATAGAGAAAGTACGGGGTATCCCTGCACTTCTTGACCGCAGCTTTGTTCACAAATCGGATCCCCATGATCGCCCGCTCAAAAAACCAAACCAAGGGAAATGCGATCAGGTAATAAACGATAAAGGCCAGTATATTCCAAATGAAGCCTGTATGTATATAAGGAAACGTCTCATCGACGACGGTTTTGTTGATGTTCGTGCCTGCAAAATCGTCGTTGAGAGCATCGTCATAGTAGATGACTTTTTTCTCTTTGGGCATGGATAACCTCCTGCATCATAGACTCCATTTCCAGCATGCATGCATCCTGTTGGAAGTCTTTGGCGCTTTCCCGGTATTTCTGTTCGTAGGTCTTCTTTAATTCGGGGTGTTCGATCCAGTAGTCGATCACCCCCGCCAGGGATTTGGGATCTCTGTTTTTGAAGATGCAGCTTTCGTCGATCGCAAATTCCTTGGTGGCTGCGTTCCTGGAGTCGGACACGATGGTCAGCTTGCCGCAGACGATGGCCTCCAAACAGGAGATGCCCTCCAGCTCCATCTCTGCAGGATGCACGTAGATGTCCGCATAATTGAGTACATCGATGATCTCCCGGCGGGAGTAGAACTTAAAAAGGGGCGGCACAGGCAGTTTTTTCGCCAGTTTTTTGTAGTAGCCCTCCTTGACGCCCTGGCCGCCTAAGATCAACTGGATCTTGTCCCGGTATTTGCTGTAGCGGATCGCCTTGAGCAAAGTATC
>CAYVCR010000018.1:0-19291 GCA_964450205.1 uncultured Oscillospiraceae bacterium
CTGCGTTGACACCGCCGGTGGGCATGAACTTAACGCCCACAAAGGGAGCGGACAGGTTCTTCATAGCGTTCAATCCGCCGTAAACGTTGGCAGGGAAGAACTTGACCACCTTCAGACCCATGTTGACAGCGGCGGTGATCTCGGTGGGAGTCACGCAGCCGGGGGTGACAGCGATGCCGTTTTCGATGCACCAGCCCACCACAGTAGCGTCGAAGCCGGGGGAGACGATGAATTTGGCACCCATTTCCACGGCCAGCTTGCACTGTTCCAGGTTCAGGATCGTGCCTGCGCCCACCAGCATATCGGGGCAGTTCTCGGAAACAGCTTTAATAGCATCGGGAGCAGCCGCAGTGCGGAAGGTGATCTCCATCACGTCCACACCGCCTGCGACCATGGCATTGGCAGTGGGGACAGCGTCCTTTGCATCGTCAATAACGACGACAGGAACAACACCGGCGTTGGCCAGTCTGCTTAAAACGTCCATTTTATGTACCTCCTGGGCTGATTTACAGCCAAAATTATGAAATTTACCACGAAAAATCCATATTTCGTTACGTACATTATAGTAAAATAGGAGACATCTGTCAATGCTAAAAACAGCCGGAAAGAATTGTATAAAAGGCGGGAGCAAGTATTGCTCCCGCCGGATAGACTGTGATGGTATCAGTAATTGACCGCCTTGGCGTTTTTCAGCTGTAGCTGGAGCTTATCAGCAATGAGGGCAATAAACTCACTGTTGGTGGGCTTGCCCTTGGTGTTGGACACGGTATAGCCGAAGAAGCGCTGCAGGGTATCCAGATCGCCCCGGTCCCAGGCCACCTCAATGGCATGACGGATGGCACGCTCCACCCGGCTGGGGGTGGTCTGGAAGGTTTTGGCTACCTGGGGATAGAGGACCTTAGTAATGGCATTGATCACGTCCATATCGTTGACGGCGATGATAATGGCCTCCCGCAGGTACTGGTAACCCTTGATATGGGCAGGTACGCCGATCTCATGGATAATGCCAGTGACCATAGCCTCGATGCTTTGCTGACCGCTGTGGCGGGCGGCAGGTGTCCGCTGGCTCTCCCCACCGCGAATCTCCTCCAGCCGCTCCACAAGAGCGGTCATGTCACAGGGGCGCAGCATCAGATACTGTACACCCAGATTGGCCACGGCTGTGGTCACATAGTCGGTAATGAAACCGGATGTAGCCAGCACTACCGGCTTGGCCTGCATGGTGCTGATCGCCTTGAGCACGCTTAAACCATCCTTCTTTGGCAGCATTAGGTCCAGCACCAGGATCTTAGGTTTTCTTTCAGTGATCAGACGGATCGCCTGCTCACCATCGTTGGCGGTACCAATCACCTGAAAACCGTCTGCACGCTTCAAGTGTTCGGTGAGCATCGTGCAGAATTCCTCTGAATTGTCTGCAATGATTACACTTGTTTGATTGTCCATAGCTTCCTCTCCTTCAGTTTGAAGATGTATCCCCGTAGGTAAACGCCGGAAAAGGCCCAGCGCGATGCGACAAATATAATTTAGCATAATGTGTACGAATTTGCAAGAAGGAACGAGAACAATCGTACGACCGAAAACGGGGGAAAGTCGTTGAATACGATAATATTTTGAACTTTTCGACGGATTTCGACTTGTGGAAAACTTTGCACGGCAATTCATTGACGCATGGGGCGAAATCATGTACAATAAGAAAAAACCAACAAGGAGGAATTCTCCATGGACAGAAGACTGGAAAGCTTAACGGAATATTTGGATAGCGCCCGCAGCGTGTATCATGCGGTGGCAGGCGTGGTTTGGGCGTTGGAGTCCGAGGGTTACGTGCAGCTCCATGAACGGGAGAGCTGGCAGCTGGTCCCCGGCGGCAAATACTATGTGACCCGGGGTGACAGCGCAGTCATGGCGTTTCGGCTGCCTGCCGGTGATCCGGAAGGTTTTATGATGGCGGCCGGCCACGCAGACCGCCCCACCTTCAAGCTGAAGGAGAACAGCCAGCTGACTGGTACATATACCCGCCTTGCGGTGGAGCAATACGGCGGCATGCTGATCGCACCCTGGCTGGATCGGCCCCTTTCTCTGGCAGGCCGCGTGCTGGTGGAGACTGAGGGCGGCGCGGAAAGCCGACTGGTTGACCTGGATCAGGATCTGCTGATGATCCCCAATGTGGCGATCCACATGAACCGCAAGGCCAATGAGGGCTATGCCTGGAATCCTGCGGTGGACACCCTGCCCCTTACAGGCGGTAAGGAGGCGGCAGGGAAGCTGGATCAGCTGCTTGCCGAGGCTGCTGGCGGCAAGATCCTGGGTCATGACCTGTTCCTCTACATCCGGCAGAAGGCTGCTGTGTGGGGCGTTGATGAAGAATATCTGTCTGCGCAGGCCCTGGATGATCTTGGCTGTGTTTGGTGCAGCATGCAGGGTTTCCTGGCAGCGCAGGAGAGCAACAGCGTGAGTGTGCTCTGCGTGTTTGACAGCGAGGAGGTCGGCTCCCAGACTGCACAGGGTGCTGCATCGGGCCTTCTGGAGGATGTGCTGGCCCGAATCTGCGATTGCTGTGGCTGGGATCTGCGGCAGATGCTGAGCCAGTCCTTTATGCTCTCAGCGGACAATGCCCACGCGGTGCATCCCAATCACCCGGAGCTTGCCGATCCTACCAACGCCCCCGTGGTGAACGGCGGTGTGTTACTCAAGTTCAACGCCAACCAGCGCTATACTACCGATGGTGTATCTGCAGCGATCTTCCGTACGGTTTGCAAGCGCGCCGGTGTGCAGGTCCAGACCTACTGTAATCGGGCGGATATCCCCGGCGGCTCCACATTGGGTAACATTTCCCTGGCCCATGTGGCAGTGCCATCGGCGGATATTGGCCTGCCTCAGCTGGCCATGCACTCCTGCTATGAGACCGTAGGTGTACAGGATGTGCTGGACATGGTGGAGGTCATGACCACCTACTATGGCAGCACCTTGACCTGTCCTGCTGACGGCAGTTATATTTTGGAATAAAAGCTTCACCCCCGGTCGTTTTTTTGACCGGGGGTGTTGCTCATAATTCCTGTTTTGCTGTTTCCAGGGCGGCGGCGATGACTGCGTCCATGTCGTAATATTTATATTGTCCCAGACGGCCGCCAAAGATGACCTTTGATTCTGTATCTGCCAGGGCCTTGTATTTCTCATGCAGGGCGCTGTTGCGGGCATCGTTCACCGGATAATAGGGCTCGTCGCCGGGTTTCCACTCGGAGCTGTATTCTCTGCTGATGACAGTTTTTGGTTGGGTGCCGAAGGCAAAGTGCTTGTGCTCGATGATCCGGGTCCAGGGTGTTTCCCGGTCTGTGTAGTTGACAACGGCATTACCCTGGTAGTTGGGGATATCCAACACCTCTGTATCAAATCGGACAGAGCGATACTCCAGATGGCCCAGTCGATAGCCAAAATAGGCATCGATCGGACCGGTATAGACTATTTTGTGGGCCAATGCGTCCAGGTCCTCTTTCTGTGCCAGGTAATCCGTATTCAGCCGCACCTCGATGCCAGAGAGCATGTTGGCCACCAACTGGGTATAGCCTTCCATGGGGATGCCCTGGTAAAGAGCATTGAAATAGTTGTTGTCAAAGGTGAAGCGTACCGGCAGCCGTTTGATAATAAAGGCAGGCAGGTCCTTGCAGTCCCGACCCCATTGTTTTTCTGTATAACCCTTGACCAACTTTTCATAAATATCGGTGCCCACCAGAGAAATGGCCTGCTCTTCCAGGTTTTGCGGCTCGGTGATCCCTGCGGCAGTCCGCTGCTGTGCGATCTTGGCTTCGGCTTCGGCGGGGGTGACCACACCCCACATCTGATGGAAGGTGTACATGTTGAAGGGCAGGGAATACAGCTGTCCCTTGTAGTTGGCCACCGGAGAATTGGTGAAGCGGTTAAATGCACCAAAACGGTTTACATAATCCCATACAGACTTGTCATTGGTATGGAAGATATGGGCACCATAAGTATGGACATGGATCCCCTCCACAAGGTCGGTGTAGATATTGCCGGCAATGTGGCTGCGCTTGTCTACCACCAGGACGTGCTTACCTGCGGCCTTGGCCTGCTGGGCAAACACGGCCCCAAACAGACCTGCGCCCACGATCAGATAATCATACATAAACATAACTCCCTTCGGTAGCTCTCATTTCTATTATAAGAAAAAAGCAAACAAAGTCAACGATTTCCCTTGGATTGACACCGGGGGTGATTTCTAGTATAATAACAAAAATCAAATTTCTAAGGAGCAAGCTATGAAATCGATTGGCGTTCTGGGCGCAGGCACCTGGGGCATGGCCCTGGCAAAGGTTTTGGCCAATGCCGGAAACCGTGTTACCGTGTGGTCTGCTATTTCCCAAGAGATCGACGAATTTTCCGTTACACGTAAGCATCCCAATCTACCGGGCATGGAGATTCCGGAAAGTATCCTCTTTACAAAGGATATGGAAACGGTCTGCACAGGGCAGGACTTTTTGCTGTTTGCGGTGCCTTCTGTGTTTGTGCGCAGCACTGCCGGCAAGGCAGCGCCTTACGTATCTGATGGGCAGATCATTATTGATGTGGCAAAGGGCATCGAAAACGACACCCTGTATACCATGACGCAGATCATTGAGAGTGAATTGAAGAATCCCTCTGTGAAGCTGGTGGCTCTGTCCGGGCCTACCCATGCTGAGGAGGTGGCACTGGATATGCCCACCACCATTGTGTCGGCATCTGCGGATGCTGCTGCCGCAGAGCAAGTACAGGAGCTGTTCCTGGGTACCTGCATCCGGGCCTATACCAATATAGATGTACTGGGTGTGGAGCTGAGCGGCGCTATGAAGAATATCATTGCGCTGGCCTCCGGCATTGCTGCCGGTCTTGGCTGCGGCGATAATACCAAGGCGGCCCTGATCACCCGGGGCATTGCAGAGATATCCCGTCTGGGCGTGGTGATGGGCTGCAGCGAGCAGACCTTTGGCGGCCTGGCGGGTATTGGCGATCTGATCGTGACCGCGACCAGTATCCACAGCCGCAATAACCGCTGCGGCATGCTGCTGGGACAGGGTGTCCCCGCCCAGGAGGCGATCCAAAAGGTTGGTATGGTGGTGGAGGGCATCAATGCGCTGAAAGCCGCCATGCAGCTGAAGAACCGTTACCAGGTGGATATGCCCATCGTGGAGGCGGTCTATGCCATCGTGTATGAAGGAGCATCTCCTGCCGGTGCAGTGCAAAAGCTCATGACCCGCAATACCAAAGCAGAGATCCCTGCAGACCATTTGTTTCGTAGCAACTAAATAATGGATCCCCGCAGTGCCAAGGCACTGCGGGGATCTTATCATTTCAGGAAAATATCGCAGATACGGTCCACATCCTCCAGGGACAGATCTGCATACAGCGGCAGGGTCAGCACCCGGTCGGCAATATGCTTTGCCACAGGTGTCTTATCCGCGCCGGCAGTGGGCAGATCACGGTAGCAGTCAATGTCGTTAGTCAGCGGATAAAAGTACTTCCGGGCGATGATATTCTGCTCTCTTAGCATCGTAAATACCTGATCCCGGCTATACTGGAAGCCGTCGAATACAACAGGGAAGTAGGCATAATTGGACTGGACATCCGCTTGGCCTTCACACAGGACGATGCCCGGCACGCCCGAAAGACGCTTTCGGTAGTGCGATACCACAGCCTTACGCTTTTCGATCTCGCCTGCCAGGTGGCGCAGATTGCAGATGCCCATGGCCGCCTGGAATTCGCTCATTTTGGCGTTGCCGCCGATGTAGGCACAGGCCTCGGGGCCGCGGATGCCGAAATTCTTCATATCGTTGAGCACCTGCACCAGGGAGTCCTCTGCAAAGGCCACAGCGCCGCCCTCAATGGTGTTATACACCTTGGTGGCATGGAAGCTGAACATAGAGGCATCGCCGAAACTGGCAACGCCGACGCCCTTGTAGCGGACGCCAAAGGCATGGGCTGCGTCATAGATGACCTTCAGACCGTGCTTTTTGGCGATGGTATCGATGGTCTCCACATCACAGATATTGCCGTACACGTGCACAGGCACGATGGCAACGGTCTTATCGGTGATCAGCGCCTCCAGCTTGGTCACATCCATGGTGTAGTTCTTAGGATCAATATCGCAGAACACAGGTACCAGGCCGTTGCGGACGATGGCGTGGGTGGTGGATACAAAGGTGAAGGGGGTGGTGATGACCTCGCTGCCTGCCGGCAGCTCCATAGCTGCGATAATATTCTCCAGGGCCAGATGGCCGTTGGTATACAGGGCTACGTGGGGCACCTGCAGATAATTTTCCAACTGGGCCTGCAGCTGTTTGTGCTTGACACCCATATTGGTCAGCCAGTGGCTTTCCCACAGCTCCTTGATCTCCTCACAGTATTCTTCAAAGGAAGGCATGGAGGAACGGGTCACATTGATCGGTTGATTCATAGACAATACCTTCTGTAAAAACGCGTTTCGGTTGGGTCAATCCTCAAAGAACAGGGGCGTCAGCAGATCGTGACGCATAATATCATTCCCGTTGGGGTCCAATACGTGGATGCGCCCAATGGTTGTGTCATACTTTTTCTGAATTTCTTCAACAGTATCAGCCTGTACGGTAAAACCGGCGATCCGGTCACCGCTGTTGGCAGCGCTGCTCATCTGGGCACCTTGCCACTTGAACAGGTAGTAATTATCCAGGATACCTTCCTGTTTCAGCGCTTCAAAACCGTCCAACCGGTCATAAATGCCGGGTTTGCAATAGATGAAGGTGTTGCTGATATATTTAGCAACGGGCGGCTGTATTTCTACATGAGGCACTTTGCCCAGCGTCAGATCCACCACAGCACCGATCACATCAAAACCGGAGACCCGGCGAATCAGATCATACTTGACACCGCCGCCAGTCCGGGCACTGAATTCCAGCACGTAGACCTGCTCACCATTGGAGATCATTTGAATCAGCATCAGGGAATTATGCAGGCCGAAGCTGTCGGCGATTTGCTGTGCAGTCTGCTGAATCTGCTCTATCACAGCCTGCTTTTCGTGGATAGGGTAACGGGTGCGGAAAATGACAAATTTGTCGTCGTCA
The DNA here is from genome assembly GCA_964450205.1 of uncultured Oscillospiraceae bacterium. Taxonomy (GTDB): domain Bacteria; phylum Bacillota; class Clostridia; order Oscillospirales; family Oscillospiraceae; genus Faecousia. The sequence goes on from CAYVCR010000018.1 coordinate 7,086, forward strand.
GCAATCTTATCGCTGTATGCAGTAGAAAGCACGTGAGCAATGCCGTTTTCTACCTGCACATCCACGGTGATCTCCGGACCTTCGATGAATTCCTCAATGATCGCCGTGTCGGTACGGCTCAAGGCTACAGCCTCATGAAAGGCGGTGCGCAGCTCGTCGGCGTTATAGACCTTTTTCACACCCTTGGAGCTGTTGCAGTCCACGGGCTTGACGATGGCAGGATACTTCAGGTCGGCTACGACGGCCGGATCCAGCTGTGCCATGACCACGTGCTTGGCAGTAGAAATATGATTCTCCGCAAAGACCTTCTTCATATAGGCTTTGTTGGTAACATTCAAAGCGGTTGGGTAGTCGATGTAGCATGGAAGACCCAAGTTCTGGGATACCTGCGCTACGGTCAGCAGGGCCTGGTCTGTACAGGCAGTGATCAAGAAATCCACTTGCTCCGTTTGTGCCAGTGCTTGGATCGCAGCAACGTCCAGCGTGGAAACCTGGAAAAACGCATCTGCATAGGGCTTGGCAACAGGCTCAGCATTGTAATCTGCAAGTAAAACATAAATATTTCTGCGTTTTAATTCTTTGATCAACTCAATTTGCGGAAAACCGCCGGCCAATACGAGAGCCTTCATGGAGAAACATCCTTTCGTGTGGAGTGTTGTTATTTATGCTTGCGCTTAGTCTTGATAGCACCAAGCAGCATGGAAAACGGTTTCAACCGGAATAGTGCAGACAGTGCGATATATACCAACATGCCTGTCAGTACCTGTAAAACCAGAACCCATATGTTGGACAGAGGCAGCAGTCTCACAGCCAACACACAGCCGAGCATAGCCACGGAAAGCAGAAAAGAAGGGAGAATGTCCTTTATTTGTTCAAAATAGGAGTAGCCTACCAGCTTTTTGTTGGGGAAGGCGTTGATAAAGCAACTGATGAGACTGGTGATCACACCGGTTGCTGCAATGGCGATGGGAGAATCAAAACAGCAAACTGCTATGGTCAGAGCAGTAATGCCGATTGCTTTTTTGATGATTTCCAGCTTCAGGAAAATATCACTGCGACCCATGGCGTTGATAGCCTGCAGATTACAGGTATGCACCGGATAGAAAGCAAGGGTGAAGCAGTAGATTTGCATATAAGGTACACAGGGCAGCCATTTATCGGTCAAAAGCAGGGAAACAAGTGGGGTTGCAACACCGGCAAGTCCTGCCATCATGGGGAAAATAATGTAGGAGCTGAGGGTGATGGAACTGCGCATCAGTGTTTTAACTTTGGTTTTATCATCCTGCTCCGAGGCCATGGCAGGCAGCATCACACTTTGTACGGAGCTGTTGATGGCATTGATGATAAACTGGGGGAATTGCTTGCCTCGATTGTAATAACCCAGGGTACCGGAGTTATATTTTTTGCCGATAACCAAGCTGCGAAGATCCTGGTACAGGGTATCGATCAATCCGGAGACCAGCATTTTCCATCCAAACGCGAACAGAATTTTTACTCTGTGCAGCTGACACACAAAGCGGGGACGCCAGCGGACAGAAAGAAACATGACGAAACAGGCAACAAATATGTTCAGCATAGTCTGTGCCACCAAGGCCCATAAACCGCCACCCATCAAAGCGATCACGATTCCGGCAATGCCGGCGATCACAATGCCAGCCACATTGCTGATAAAGACTTTCTTAAAGTTCATTTCCCGGCTGACTTTGGCCAGCTGAACAGAATTGAGTGCACCCGGCAGAAGCATCAGCGCCAGGATTCGTAGCGGCAGGACGATATCCGGCATGTTATAGAACTTGCCGATCAGCGGAGCAGTAAAGAATATAACACTGTATAGGATACAGGAAATACCCAGTGTGACCCAGAACACAGAGGAGTAATCCTCCTCGGTGACCTCTTTTGCACGGATCAATGCAGTGTTAAAGCCGTTTTGAATAAAAACATTGGCCAACGTGGTGAAGATCACCATCAACGACAGAACGCCATAGTGCTCCGGATCCAGTATTCGGGCAAGGATGATCTGTAATACAAACTGTGCACCCTGTACACCGAAACGCTCCAGCAGCTTCCACAGCAGTGCTGTCGATATTTTTTTGGAATTCATAGGTCAGGACCTCTCATTTTTTGCCCCGCAGTTTTCGGCTGAAATCGCGCAGAGCGGGGAAGAGCCGCGGGAAATACACAGCCAAAATATACTTTGCATATTCTGACAGACCGTCGCTGCGGAACAGTTTGTGAAACTGCTTTTGACGGGCGGCATGGTAATCCTGCTGCTTAATATGGATCCGGAATACGGAGCGCAGCTTCATTTCTTGGATCTGCGCGTCGTATTTTCCTTCTGTGATGCGGTTCATATCGTCCAGAAGAGAAATGAGTTTGCCAATGAAGGCAACAGCGTTTTTAGCAGATTCGTTCCATTGGGTGGTCATAGAATTAGCGACCCGGTAGCGGTAGATGCAGGTGTCTTCGTCTATGCAGTGGGCATAACCAAGACTGGTCGTATACAAACGAATAAAAGTATCTCCCCGGAAAGTGTTAGGGGACATTTCCGGAAGATTTTTCAGATCCTCTGTCAGGCATAGCAGCGATGCGGTAGGAACGTAATCCAACAGTACCATGTCACCCATATTGTAATCTGCATTCCCGGGCTTGTAGCTCTTGCGGTATGCCGGTGTCCAGGGAATAACGCGCCGCTCTATGCTGCTGTTGACCTCGCACTTGCCGTTGGTAAAGCACAGGTGACAGTCAGGGTGTGCTTCCATATAATCTACCTGTTTTTGCAGTTTGTGAGGGTCAATCCAGTAGTCGTCGCCTTCACACATGGCAATATATTTGCCTGTAGCGCGGGGATACTGGTAGGTAAAGCTGATTCGAACGTTTTTCGAATGCTGATTCTCTGTTTGATAAATGGGTTTGATGATGTCGGGGTATTTTACTTCAAACTGCCGGATAATATCTGCAGTCTTATCGGTAGAAGCATCATCATGGACCAGCACTTCAAAGGGGAAATCCGTGATCTGATCGATGAAGCTTTGCAGCGTTTGGGCAATATAGGCTTCCTGGTTGTAAGCCAGGCAGCAGATACTTACCATTATTTTGCTCAAGATAGGTTCACCTCATTATAGATTGATGAAAGGGAAGAATACAGATTCTGTGAGGAAGCAGAATTGATAGGGATAGGTTTCGTGTCGCAGTTGTATGACGTAATTATAGAACCAGTAGGCCAACAGATATGCAATTATAAACACTGTGGTCAGATTGCGGGTAAGCGGTTTTTTGAGACTGGTATACAGCTCCGGGATGGCGATAATGGCATAAAGCAGGAAGTATTGACCGATGCGGAAAGCATAGGTGTCGATGCTGATCAGCTGTGCGGCAATCAGATCCAAAACCAACATGACAAAATAGAAGGAAGCGGCCTGCGTATATCGGCACAACTGTTTCCAATATATGACAAACAACAGAAGCAGCGGTAACCGTATGATGATCTGATTGACGAGCAGCGTCATGCTGTTGCCTTCCAAATAATTGGAGAAACGGTCAAAGCCAATTGCGGACATGAGCTTTAGCACCACATCCAGATTGAGAATCACCATTAAAGACACGGTACTGATGAGGATCAAAGCGATCACACCGCCGGTGATTTTCAGATTACTTTCCTGCAGAGTATAACGGTTGCTCCATTGCAAAAACCAGTACACAGCATAAATGGGGACAGCAATAATGGAACTGTAGTGAAACAAAAGTGCCGATGCTGACAGCAGTACAGTTGGCCAGTATTTCTTCTCTTTAAGGAATTGAAATGCCAGCAGCAGGAAGGCCATGGCGATCCATTGGCGAAGCATGTTGAGTGTTGCGTTGTAGAACAGCAGGTAGAAGACAAGCATGCCCAACCAAACGGGAGAGTTTTTGCGGTTTCGAGCCAAGGCAACATAAACGGGGACAATGATCAGTGCGGCAATCGCAAAGAGAACGACTGGCTGGCTGCGAGTCAGCTTGGTCAGCAGGTAGACCATGAAGGAAAAGCCATATTCAAAATCTACAACATACCGATCACTCCAGGAGTAATTCCAATAGCTGCTGTAATACTCTTTGATGTTATCAGCCTTCAGCGCCTCATTCATCAGCGGCTTAATGTATACCTCCACATCTGTACCAATACTGTCAGCGCGCAGGGCAGCGATCAGACAGGGAATCAGCAGTGCTACTGCAGAACTGAGGAAAAAGACCTTGAATTGTCTTTTTTCAGACAGTGCGATCAAAGCAACGGAAATGGCAAAGCCAATCAGGTAGACAGCCACAGAAACCCTCCTTTCTGAAATTACTGCTTAAGCTTTAAATACAATCTGCGTATATGTGCGAGGGGACGAATAGCAAACCAAAATCGTTTTAATATAAGCGCTTTCGCGCGCGCTTTTTTGGGGGATTGCGGTTGGAGCAGATTCGAGGTGCAGGCGGCCTGCTCTCGGATCCATGCTTTGCGTTGGGGGGGCATTTTGCCCATAAGCATGAGATTGGCTGTAGTGTTAAAAAGATCTTCCAGATAACTGGCGGTTGCAATGCCGGTCAGCAACCGGGCATCAGATGCCAGACAAGGCAGTTGCAGCAGTTCTTGCTTGCGTTGTAGCATAGCAGCCGGATTGCTGAGCATTTTTTCGGGAAATCGCTCCAGGCGGGACAGGGAGGTGCTGCCGTCACGGTAATAACAGTAGGCAGGCTGTCTGTGATAGTATGCCTCCGGAATTTGCAGAACAAAGTCACAAATGAAATTCCAATCCTCACCAGTGACAAAGCTGGTATCAAATTCCAGTCCGTGCTCCCGAATGATGTCCAGCAGAAACAGCTTGCCACAGGGACTATTCAGACTTTTGGAAGTAATCAGCTGTGCTAACAGGACACTTTGCGTCAACAACCCGGTTGTTTCATTGAGAGCGTGCCAAACGGATTGCTGCTGGTTTTTTATTAAAAGCAGATCGAACACCACAAGCGCATGATTGTGGGACAAAAGGGAAGTGGTGATGGAATGGCCCAACAAAGCATCGTCAGCATCCAAAAAGGTAACATACCGCCCCTGGGCTTTTTGCAGGCCGGTGTTGCGCGCGGAGCTAACACCGCTGTTTTCCTGGTAGAAGTAACGGAAACCTGCATGCTGTGCGGCGTAATTGCGACAATACTGGCCTGTGTTAGGCAGGGAGCCATCATCGATCAACAACACCTCATAGCGAATATCTTGCAATGTGGCGACGGAGTCGAAGCACCGCTGCAGCGCATCCGGGGGGGTATTATATATGGGAATAATGACACTAAGCTCTAGCATAGAAGATACCTGTACCGTCATCCATTCAGAAGCACGCAACCCAATATCTGCTTGTCCTGGTCAGTGATCAGCTGCATGGTAGCTTCAATATCGGTGTACGTGGATTTTTTGCAGGTTTCGACCAACAATACCGCATCGCAGGACGGCAGAGCCTGCAGGGCTTCTACACTGTGCAGAAGATTACCGCAGCACGTAATTGTGATACCTGCTTGCACCAAGGCTTCCTGTACAACTGCCATGGCTTGTTCGTCATAATGACCCGAGATCAGCAGCTGCTTGGTGTTGCCACAGTAATTACGGACGGTGGCAGCAGCCGTTGCGGCCTGCTCGGGATGACAGGCGCGCTTTTCCAGCTTGCAGAGCCACTTGTCGATCCGATTGCGTTTGCTGGGAGAAGGAACACAGCCAAGGACCTTGATGCCGGTTCTGTTTTTTAGAGTACGTGCAGAATAGACCTTATCTGTTGCAAAATGGTGGACCCAAACGAAACATGCGACTACGGCAAAGCCCAAAAATGCACCGATGGTAGCAGCAATGATAGGACTGGTGGGCTTCTCAGCCGCAGCAGGCGTACTGAGTGTGGTAATTTCTTTTTCTGCCGCTTTGATGTTGCTTTCCAGAGTTTCCAACGTAGTCTGATAATCATTTTGCTGCTTAAGCAGCGTTTGATTGTTACGCATAATGGTGGGGTGGGCAGTGATGCTGACGGTGTGCTCCGCTACATCTTTGCTGATCTGCAAGGTGGCACTGTCCAGACTGTCCAGTAGTGCAGACAGAATCTGCTGTGCACCCTGCGCATCTGAATAAGCGATAGAAACGGTCAGCATGTTGCTGGTATTTTCCACCACTTGGAAGGAGACCAGTTCAATCGGATATGCAGTGTTGACACCGGAATTCTGCAAAAAGTCAGATAGGGCAGTTTCACTGAGCAAATAGGACTGGTATGCCCAAATGACTGCGGCAGCAGCCTCAGGTGTTTCGGCTTCCACATAAATATCGGCACTGGTGTTGTATACCTGATAGGGATTCATATTCATCAGTACAGATTCGCTTAGATAGTACTCCAGACTGGAGAGCTGGATCTGGTATGTTTCTATCTTTTCCTCCAGGTCGGCGATCTGCTCTAGCGTTGCGGCGGAGAGTTCTGCAGGTGCGGCATTACGGGTACGCAGCATGCGCACAGTCTGAACGCCGCCAAACAGTACGGCAAATGCCAGAGCAACGATCAAAATTTTCCGCCATGCGTACAGCACAGCAAAAAACAGATCCGAAAAGTAAATTACACGAGTTTCTTTTGTTTGTTCCATAATGTCCTCCTGAGTAATGTGTCAGCACAAAATATGCTGATAGTAGGTATCTGCCAGGGTGGCCTGATGGTCGTCAAATTTGTAACTGAGCTTATGGAAGGGCGTCTGGTCACAGATTGCTTTGTACGTAGTTGGCTCATAGTTTTCAAACAGCCGCAAAAGCAATATATGCGGTGTGGAGTTGCAAAAAGGAACGACCTGTGCCCATTCTTCCGGGTAAGCTTCTAATGCTAACTGGAAGAAATCATGAAGCAGGAAATAATCGACCATGCTTTTGTGCTTGCTCCAGTATTGGTACAGCAGATGCCGTGTCAGTAACAGAATGGGGTGATTTGTGCAGGCAGTCATAAACCAACTGGACAGACAAGTACAGTGGCCGTCCAAACCGGGCTTGAGAACCTGAAAAACGAACAGATCGGAATCAAGCATGTACGGGGGGATATTCTTGCCGGAACAGAACACCGTGGCATCTACCCAAGTACCACCGTGGTTGATCAGCAGCTCCAGACGCAGCAGATCAGAAAAGTGGGTGCGGGTGATCACGCCGGAATCGATCTTCTGTTGAATATGAGCGGGAAAAGATACATATTGCCGGTAATTGTCCTCTGTAAGCAGTATCAGCTCCCGATCGGTCAGGTTTTCCTGCAAAGAACGATAGCAACGGCGCACTAGCTCCGGGGCGTTTTCCATACCTTGCAGCCAGCATACCCAAACCTTGTTGGAACACTGCCGGGGCGCGGGTGTTTGCGTGCTGGTAAATGCGCCAATTTCTTTGCGGTATTTTTTGCGCAGTCTGGTAACGATGCGATTGTTGATGCAAAGCCGCACGATCTCCAGCGATTTTTTGGAAAAACCGTTCAAGGCAGTCTGCACCAGAGCGAAGAACAGCACATGGGCTCTGAGATACTGGCGCAGAACATCTTTGCCGCCAACTTTTTTGAAGATTGCCATAAACTGTTTCATAGTTATTCTCCAAATCTGCTTCGCGCACGAATGAGATCTTGCATGTCATCTACCTCGCACCACATGGAGGCGGGGATTTCCACGATGCGGGCATCACATTCCCGGTAATACAGGAGGCTGCCCAGCACCTTTTCGTAGTAGCTGTTTTCTCCCATGTTCTCCACGTACCAGCGGATCAAAGGCATATACTTGTTTTGCACAAAATCCTTGGTGAAGCGATACATGTTAACGGTTTTTCGGCAGGGCGTGTAGTCGAAATCTTCGGACTGCCAGGCACCAAGGATCAATTCGCAGGCCTTCTGCCCATCTACACGGATCACAGTGCCGTCCATGGTGTTGGGATCAAAGGGACTGACCAGGATCGCACACTCGCCCTGTCCTTTCATGATGGCTTCGATCATTTCCTGATTGTAGAAAATGTCACACTCAAGCATGAGCATGTCGTCATCGCAGAAATCGATGGCCTTGCTCAGGGAGACCACGTTGTTTGTTTCCAAATAGCGGGGATTTTCAAAATATTCGATTTGGGCGCCATTCCACAGGGTGCCGATATGCGCCCGGATATAATCTGCCATGTGGCCGACTACAATACCGATCTGATCGATGCCGCATGCGGTCAGGCAGTTCAGCGCGTTGACCAACAGAGGTGTGCCTGCAACAGTAACCATGGATTTGGGCATGGTATCGGTTAAAGGCTGCAGCCGTCTGCCATAGCCTGCTGCTAAAATAAGCGCTTTCATAGCTTATCTCCTATCACTTTTTATATGCTTTATAGAAATGATGGGCAATCCGATCCTTTTCGGGGGGGAGCTGCATGTAATCGCCGTACAACCGGCGCAGCACCTGGTCGTAACCGACGGGTGCCTTGTAGGTGCGGCCCTCAAAGGGAACATCTGCCGTAGAAGCAAACCATTCCTTGGGGAAGACACACTTGATGCCGTCGGAACCCCAGACAAGACATCCAACATACCGGCTGTTCTCATAGTTGCAGGCATTTGCCATGGCCTCCAGCTTGCGCATGCAGCGCCGCTTGCCGTATAGCTTGGCCAACAAAAATGCCGGATATTTGACGAGTAACTTCAGCCGGGATTTTGTATTGCCCTTTTCACAGCGCAGCCGTGTGGAAAGGAAACACAGCGAGGAATAACGAGAGGCCTTGTTTTTTAGCGCGGTGAATTCATCTTCGGTATTTCCCATACCGTCTAAGGGATAGATGTCGATAAAAAGGCCCAGACCGAAAGGCTTTTCGTTGTGTACGTCCAGAACGTAATCGCTGTTGGAGATGCGGGTGATCATATAGGGGTAGTCCGGGCAGTTGTAATTGCTGTATACCTCCAGCGGGGCAAACTCCTGTTTGTGTTCTTCCAGATAAGAAAGCAGGCGGTGATAATCCTGCCGGGGCATCATGATGTCGATATCATCATCCCAGGGGATGAAGCCCTGGTGGCGAATGGCACCGATCAGAGTGCCGTATGCCAGATAGTAACGCAGTCCGAGCTGGTCACACAGCTTGCTGATAACATCAAGAATCTTCAGTGATTCCTGCTGGATATCGTGCATCTGTAATTCATTGCGCATGACGTGTTATATCCCTTCGTCTGTATTATTATCTGAGGAACAGCTTGGCATATTCCTCGCAGATGAACTGCCAGCTGTAGGCGCTGGCGATCCGCTGCTTGGCAGCGGTGCCCAGTGCGGCAATTTGTTCGGCGGGCAGTAAGTCAGCCTTCTCAATGAGGGAAGCCAGGTCACCGGGAGCCTTTGTCCAGTACAAGGCGGCCTCTTCTGCGACCTCCTGATTAAAACCGACAGCCAGCAGCAGATTCAGATCTGTGCTGCCCAAAGCCTCCAACAGGCTGGGGTTGGTGCCGCCGACCTCATGACCGTGGAAGTATCCATAGGCGTTTTCCCGGATCTTCATAAGCAGCTCCTGGTCGTACACGGTACCCACAAACTGAATGCGGGGGTCGGCACGATAATGGAGCTTGGTTTCCAGTTCGTCCAGGAATTTGTCGTTGACGTTGGTGATGATGGCGAAGATCTTGTCGGTTTTGCTTTTCATAAATTCCCGGATCATGGTCTCGTAATTATTCTCGGGAACAAAGCGGCCTACTACCAGATAATACTGATTGGAGGCCAGACCTTTTTCTGCATACCAGGCGGTGAGCTTGGCATCGTCATCCTTCAGTGCGCTTTTGCGGGTCTCAGCACCGTAGGCAATGAAGGTAGTGGCAGGTGTATACTTTGCGTAGGATTCCAAAATATATTTTTCGATGTTTTTGCTGTCGCAGACCAGCAGATCTGCACGCTTGACCATCATTTGCTCGGAGATTTTCCAGTACTTGCGCACCGGTGCAGGCCATTTGGCCCGAAGCCACTCGTGACCGTCAGGATTGACGTAGACCTTACCGCCCAGCTTATGGATCTTCCGGACAAAGTGAGCCATAAAGGGGCCAATCCGGCAAGCCAAAATGTAGACGATGGGAGCTTTTATGCGATACTGCGCAATGTACTTGCAGCACTGACTCAGCGCGGCTACGTCATAGTAGATTGCCTGCGCAGGACCGATGTTGGGCACCTTCACATGAAAACACCGGGCATTGTGATATTCTTCCTCAAAGGTTTTGGTATCTTTGCAGGCCACATGATATTTCAGATCACTTCTGGCCTGATGATATTCTGTCAGCTTGTCCACAAAGGTTTCATAGCCGCCGTAAGCACCGGGGATACCCTTGGAGCCGACAATAAAGATATGTTGCATGCTCATATCTCCTTTGTGTTTAAAATTGAAAGGCTTCGGAAAGGACAGACCAGTTCTGGTCTTTTTCAGAGAGATTCAGCGGCGTACCGTCGGCCAGGGCATAGCCCTCAGCCCGGGCAGAGCCGGGATAGGTGCCGGTCAGCTCCGGCCAGTCGATGCCGATGGCAGGATCGTTCCAGGCAAGGCCGCCTTCGTCACCGGGGTGATAGAAGTCGGTGCATTTATAGCAAAATTCCGCAGTATCCGACAGCACCAGAAAACCGTGGGCAAAGCCGGGAGAAATATAGAACTGTTTTTTATTTTCCTCGCTCAGCTCCATGCCGCACCACTGGCCGTAGGTGGCAGAATTGACACGCAGGTCCACAGCCACATCAAATACGCGGCCGCGGATGACACGTACCAGCTTGCCCTGAGGATACTGCTTCTGATAATGCAGGCCCCGCAGAACACCCTTACAGGACTGTGATTGGTTGTCCTGCACAAAGACCATGTCAAGGCCGGCTTCCTGCATGTCGCGCTGATTATAGGTCTCCATGAAGTAGCCGCGGGCATCTCCATGAACGGCAGGCTCGATGATATAGAGCCCTTCAATGGGACATTTTGTCACTTTGATCTGACCCATATCAGTGTGCCTCCAGTTCTTTCAAATAGCGGCTGAGAGCATCCTGCCAGGAAGGCAGGGGAGTGAAGCCCATACGCACCAGCTTGGATTTATCCAGACGGCTGTTAAAGGGACGGGCGGCCTTATTCAGGCCATATTCGGCGGTGGTCACAGGTACGACCTTGGTGGTATAACCGGCCTGCCGGTAGATCTCACAGGTGAAGTCATACCAGGAGATATAGCCGCCTTCGTTGGTGGCATGGTAGTAGCCGTATTGATCGGTTTCCACCATGTCTGCCAGCAGCCGGGAAAGATCCGGCGTGTAGGTGGGCGTGCCGATCTGATCACAGACCACCCGTACGGTATCGTGGGACTTGCCCACGTTCAGCATGGTTTTGATGAAATTCTTGCCGTTCAGGCCAAATACCCAGGCGATCCGGACAATAAAAAACTTTTCCACCAGCTCCGCAACTGCCAGTTCGCCCTCCAACTTGGTCTGTCCGTAGACGTTCAGAGGTTTATAGTCCCTGCAGTCCGGGTCCCAGGGCGTTTCGCCCTGTCCGTGGAAGACATAATCGGTAGAAATATAGACCATCTTGCAGCTCAATGCTTGACACACACGAGCAATATTGCGGGTACCGTCAGCATTGATGGCCCGGACCTTTGATTGCAGCTCGGCTTCCTCTGCAAGGTCTACTGCCGTCCAGGCGGCACAGTGGATCACTGCATCAGGCTGGATTTCGGCAAGAGTCTTTTCCACAGCGGCAGCATCGGTAATATCCAGAGGTACATAGGGTGCAACACTGCAGATATCGGCAATGTCGCTGCCGATGGCATCATGGCCGCGTTTGGTCAGCTCTGCCATCATATCGTGTCCCAACTGTCCGGCAGCGCCGGTCACAAAAACCTTCATAAGAGATCTCCTTAAAGACCTGAAAATAAGGTGCGTTTTTTCTGTATTTTTTGCCAAATGGGCATACGTATCCATAATCGAATACATTATATTATAAATACAAAGATATGTCAAATGGAATAAGACTTTTTGTGACTGGTTACGAGCAAAAACCGCCCGGCTGAAGCCGGGCGGTCAAGATTGGAATTATCGGTTTGCGTACATCTTTTCGTAGTAGTTCTGATACTCACCGGAGATGATGGTCTGCCACCACTGCTTGTTGTCCAGATACCACTGGATCGTTTTTTGGATACCGTCGGCGAATTTGGTTTCCGGCAGCCAGCCCAGCTCTGTGTGGATCTTGGTGG
>CAYVCR010000019.1:0-18328 GCA_964450205.1 uncultured Oscillospiraceae bacterium
CCCTTGTGTCTACCTATTCCACCACAGCGGCGTATTTACTTTTTATGGACCTGCGGTCCATGGTGCCGCTGTCCTGTTGCGGTACCCGGCGACTGTCCTCGGCTTTCAAAAGCCTTCGTCCCTCGCCGACCGCGGCCACTCGCTCAGGTCGCTCCTCCCGCCACCAGCGGCGCTCCCCTCGCTCCCCACCACAGCGGCGTGGATTATTGTAAATACTAGCATAAATTTTCCCCGCCGTCAAGACTGTACCGTCTGACAAAATCTGAGGAACCGGTTCTCCTCAAATTCCGGTTTATGGAGCAGTTGGTTGGAATAATGTAGGGCAGGGGCTTGCCCCTGCCGTGTAGGTTTTTCAGACATTCTGGACGGCGGGGGTAAGCCCCCGCCCTACATTGAGCCGCTCGATAAACGGAAATTTGCAAAAAACTGCACTGCTGCGGAAATTCCGCAGCAGCGCTTTTTCTTATAAGGTCACCTGATAGATCTCAGCTTCCCAGGGCTGCCACTCGGTGCGGCCATCCATGGAAGGTCCGTTCTCCTCTCGGTTGGTCAGCACGCGCTCCCAAGTAAACTCGCTCAGCTCCTCGGGCCACTCGGTCTTGACCACGTCATCCGAGAAGTTTGCCACCACCAGCAAAGTCTGGCGGGCACACTTACGCAGGTACATGACCATCTGAGGATGATCCATCAGCAGGAACTTGAAATCGCCGTCCAAAATCGCAGGGTGGGTCTTACGCATGGCGATCAGCTTCTTATAGAACTCGAAAATGGAGTTCTCGCTGGCCCGGTCGGCGGCATAGTTGATCTCCGTATAGCGGGGGTTGACTTTGATCCAGGGCTTACCGGTGGTGAAGCCGGCGTTGTCGCTGTCGTCCCACTGGTAGGGGGTACGGGCATTGTCACGGCTGGTAGGACGCAGACGTGCCAGTGCCACTTCCGGATCCTCACCGGCTTCCACAGCAGTGTGGTACTTGCCCACCGTGTAGCGCTCATCGTAATCGTCGATGGTGTCGAAGTGGACGTTGGTCATACCGATCTCCTCGCCCTGATAGACGAAGGGGGTGCCGGGCATGGTATGGGTCAGCAAGGCCAGCAGCTTGGCACTCTCCACCCGGTGCTCCTGGTCGTTGCCGAAACGGGAGACCTGGCGGGCACTGTCGTGGTTGGTCAAAAACTGGGTGATCCAGGTGTTGTGGGGCATCAGATCGATCCAGCGCTGCTGGGTCTGCTTATACTCGTTGACGGTGATGATATTGGGATTCTTACCGATCTCGAAGTGGAACAGCATGTCGATCTCGTGGTTGCCCTGAGAAATATAGTCCAGTGCGCCGTCGGAGGACAGGTTGCCGCACTCGCCCACGGTCATGCAGTCGTATTTGCTCCAGACCTCCTTGTTGATAGTCCGCAGCAGCTCATGGATGCCGGGCACGTTGGTGCAGATGGCACGGTCTACCACATAGCCGTAGATGCCCACAGGAGGTGCAGGGGGCATCTTGGAGTCGGGCAGGCCTGCAGGCTTCTTCAGCCGGTTGATGGCATCCAGACGGAAGCCGTCCACGCCCAGATCCAGCCACCAGGTCATCATCTTGTACATTTCCTGACGCAGGGGCTCATACTCCCAGTTCACATCCGGCATCTGCCAGGAGTAATTGTGCAGGTAGTACTCACCGGTGGTCTCGTCAAACTCCCAGGCAGAGCCCTTGCCCTCATAGAAGTAGTTGCCCCAGTTGTTGGGCTCTTTGCCGTTTTCCTTGGGGGCACGCCAGATGTAATAGTTGCGGTAGGGGTTATCCTTGCTCTTGCGGGACTCCTGGAACCACTTATGCTGGTTGGAGGTGTGGTTTAAGACCAGATCCATGACCACACGGATACCCATACCATGGGCCTTGTCCAGCAGCTCCTTGAACTCCTCCATCGTACCGAAGGAGGGGTCGATATCCTGATAATCGGAAATATCGTAGCCATTATCCACCTGAGGGGATTTGTAGATGGGGTTAAACCAAATGCAGTTGATGCCCAGCTCCTTCAGCATGGGCAGCTTGGAAATCACACCCTTCAAGTCGCCGATACCGTCGCCGTTGCTGTCACAGAAGCTCTTACAGTAGATCTGATAGACTACCGCCTCTTGCCACCATTTTCTTTCCATGATCGTTCTCCTTTTTGGGTTTTCTATTATTATATTACAGATCCCCGGAAACAGCAATGTACATTTTGTGTTTTTTTTAAGTACTTTTGTGCTGTTTTGCCTTCTGTCTTGCCTGCGATGCGGTCGAATTTCAGTTTATCGAGCCAAAGGCTCAATCAATAATGCAGAATTCATAATGCATAATGAATGTGTGGCCTTTGGCCACGTATTTTAAAATAATTCAGCATTCTGCATTCAGCATTTTGCATTATTGCAGTCTTGGGTGGTGGTTTTTGGCGGTTGATTTATATTTCAGTCGGTGGTATAATAATAAGGTTGAATCTTGATATATTGAGGAATTTTTTATGGCTAACGAAAAACATGCCCCCGACCTGCGGGAGAACAAGATGCGCACCATGCCCGTTGGCAGGCTTCTGTTCACCATGGCGCTGCCTTTGGCGATCTCCATGCTGGTGCAGGCATTTTACAACATTGTCGATACGTACTTCGTTTCCCTGGTATCCACTGACGCCACCGGCGCTCTATCCTTCGCCTTCCCCATCCAGAATCTGCAGATCGGCTGTGCCACCGGCGTTGCTGTGGGCATGAACAGTCTACTCAGCAAATCCCTGGGTGAGGGCAACCGGGATCGTGCCAACCAGGCTGCCGGCAACGGCATCGTACTGACCCTGCTTCTGGCAACCGCCTTTATGCTCTTCGGCTTCTTCGGCACCAAGGGTTACTACTCCCTGTTCAACGCCAATGAGACCACCCGCCAGTACGGCATCGACTACACCACGATCTGCAGTGTTTTCACTCTGGGCATCTTCGTGGAGATCCTGGGCGAGCGCCTTTTGCAAGCCTCCGGCCGGACGGTGTACACCCTGTTTACCCAGGGCATCGGCGCAGTGCTGAACATCATCCTGGAC
Organism: uncultured Oscillospiraceae bacterium; assembly: GCA_964450205.1. GTDB lineage: Bacteria > Bacillota > Clostridia > Oscillospirales > Oscillospiraceae > Faecousia. Next base: position 3,055 of record CAYVCR010000019.1, read on the forward strand.
CCCCTGTTCATTCTGGGCTCTGTGGGTCTGCAGGAGAAGACCGGCATCAGCCTTCCCTTCTACTTCCCCGCCTTCGGCGTGGCAGGCGCTGCCATCGCCACCGTCATCGGCCAGTGGGTAGCAGCCATTTTGGCAGTCATCTTCAATTTGACCAGCAACCCCGATGTCAAGTTTGGCCTTAAGTATCTGCGTCCCCGGGGCGAGATCATGGGCAAGATCCTGGCGGTCGGCGTGCCCTCCATGATCATGATGGCCATTGGCTCGATCATGACCTTTGGTATGAATCAGATCTTCCTGAGCTTCACAGATACCCACGGGCAGACCCCTGCCAACGTGTTCGGCATCTACTTTAAGCTCCAGAGCATCTTCCTGATGCCGCTTTTCGGAATCAACAACGCCTCTGTGTCCATCGTAGCCTTCAACTACGGCGCGCGGCAACCCAAGCGCATTACGAAAAACATGAAATGCGCCTTTGGCGCGGCGCTGGTGATCATGCTGATCGGCTTTGCCATTTTCCAGCTGTTCCCGGACAAGCTCATGGGTATCTTTGGTAGCTCCGGCGATGAAGAATCCAAGGCGTTGGTGGAGATGGGCATGACCGCTATGCGGATCGTCAGCATCCACTTCCCCATCGCAGCGGTGGGCATCTCTCTGGGTGCCAGCTTCCAGGGTCTGGGCAACGGCGTGTACTCCACCATCACCTCCTTGTGCCGCCAGCTGGTGGTACTGCTGCCTGCGGCGTATCTGCTGAGTCTGACCGGTAACGTCCACATGATCTGGTGGGCCTTCCCCATTGCAGAGGTGGTCAGTGCCATTCTGTCGGTGATCTTCTATATCCGAATTTACAACAAAAAAGTCAAGCCCATGTTTGCAGCTGAATAAAGCGTTTTCCGCGGCAGGAAATACCTGCCGCGGTTTTCTTGTGTGCAGAATTTTTTTCACCACAATATGCTGTGTGGTGACAAAAAATCCAAGCTATTTTCTATATTTTTCTTTCCTCGTGGGTCATTGTGTCGAAAGCCAAGCTGTGCTATAATGACAGCTACTGAGAAAATGCGAAAGGAGCGGCTTATGCAAAGTTGTGATTTGAATATCTCCCGCGAGCATGTATATAAGCTGCTCAGTGCAGCAAGCAGTGATGCGGCATTGCTGTACCTGTATCTGCAAGGAGGCAACGACCTGCAAAGTGCCGCCAAGGACTTGCATCTGACCGAATGCAATTTGCAATGCGCAGCTGCTACCCTGCGACAGCTGGGCTTGTGGACCGACAAGCCGGAAAAGGCCTTTTTGGTGGGCGAACGGCCCAGTTACTCGGAAGCCGATGTGCTGAACGCTATGGAAACAGACAAAGACTTCCTGGGCCTGTACAGCGAAGTGCAGAATGCTCTGGGCAAGCGGCTGGGCACCGAAGATCTGAAGATCCTGCTGGGCTTCGTCAATTACCTGGGCCTGCCCAACGAGGTGATCTGCATACTGGTAGGTTTCTGCAAGGAGCGTATCCGTCAAAAGGGCAGCAATCGTAATCCCTCCATGCGTTTGATCGAGAAAGAAGCCTACAAATGGGCCGATATGGGTATTGACACCATGGCAGAGGCCAGCGCCTATATCCAGCGGCAGACCGTCCGTCACAGCCGTCTGGGACAGCTGATGGACCTGCTGCAGATCCGGGGCCGAAATTTGACCGCCGGTGAGGAGCGCTATGCCCAGCAATGGCTGGATTGGGGCTTTGACCAGGATGCCATCGCCATGGCCTACGAGCGCACCTGCCTGAACACAGGCGGTCTGAGCTGGGCCTACATGAATAAGATCCTCTCCCGCTGGCAGCATGCCGGTCTTTTGACCGCCGAGGCTGTCCGCAAGGGAGATAACAAGCCCGGTACTGTGAAAGCCGGGTCGCGGCAGCTGGATGCGGACGAGCTGGCTGCCATCGAAAAAATGTTCCAGGAGGTTTGACCATGGGTTACAGTGCTGAAGTGGTACGCCGGGCGCGGCAGCGTCTGGAAAGTATGCGTGCTGACCGGGATTCTCAAAATCAGGAGCGTCTGCGGATAGCCTATGCCCAAGTCCCCCGCATTAAAGAAATCGACCTGCTTTTGCGCCAATCTATGGCGCTGGCTGCCCAGACAGTCTTCACCCAGGGCGGGGATGCCAAGGCCGCCATGGAGCAGGTCAAGCAGGCAAATCTGGGTCTGCAGGAGGAAAAAAAGCTCCTGGTTGACGCGTATTTTGGTGCCGGCTGGCTTGATGAAACACCCATCTGCAGCTACTGCGGCGGAGCAGGTTATGTGGGCACACAGATGTGCTCCTGTCTGCAGGAGCTGTGCCGCCAGGAGCAGCAGAGGGAGCTGACCCTGCTGCATGCAGGCCAGGAGCAATTTTCCCATTTCCGGCTGGACTATTATCCGGACCGGGTGGACCCCAAGTATGGCCGCAGCATGCGTTCTGTCATGGAGAAGACCTATGACATGTGCGTGCAGTATGCCAACAGCTTCTCTCCTCTGTCCGGAAACCTGCTGTTCTCCGGTGACACGGGCTTGGGAAAAACCTTCCTGTCTGCCTGTATCGCCAAGACGGTGGCCGGCAAGGGGTATTCGGTGGTGTATGAGAGCGCTCCCCATCTGTTTGCCAAGCTGGAAAAGGCCAAATTCCAGTCCGATGAGGCTGCACAGCAGGAGGCGGACAAGTATATCCAGTGTGACCTGCTGATCATTGACGATCTGGGTACGGAGATGCCCGGCGTGTTCACCACTACAGCCCTGTACATGTTGATCAATGACCGGATCCTGCGGCAGAAGGCCACCATCATCTCCACCAATCTGTTGGGCGATAATCTGGACAGCCGCTACAATGCCCAGATCGCTTCCCGGCTGCGGGGCGATTTCCGTCGTGTGGCCTTTGTTGGTGAGGATATTCGTATCTTAAAAAACAGAGGTTAATTATGGTAGGTATTATTTTTGATTTGGACGGCACCCTGCTGGATACCCTGGAGGATCTGAAGGACGCTGTCAACTATACGATGCGTTACTACGGCTGTCCCGAGCGGACCCTGGAAGAGGTCAAGTCCTTCATCGGCACCGGCGCAAAGAATTTGATCCGCAAGGCCCTGCCTGGCAAGGCAGATGACCCGGACATTGACACGGTGCTGGCCACTTATCAAACCTACTATGCCGCCCACGCGCAGGTCAAGACCCGTCCCTTTGACGGAGTCCCCGAGGCTCTGGCAGAGATCGGCAGCAAGTATCCCATCGCCATCGTGTCCAACAAGCCGGATATCGCAGTCAAGCCTTTGTGTGCCGACTACTTCGGCAGCCACATTTATGCCCTGGGCGAGACCGCTGAGATCCCCCGTAAGCCTGCTCCGGATATGGTCTACAAGGCCATGGCCGCCATTGGGGTTGACAAGTGCATCTATGTGGGTGACAGCGAGCCGGATGTGCTGACTGCACAGAACGTGGGCTGCAAGTGCTTAAGTGTACTGTGGGGCTTCCGGGATGAAGACTGCCTGCGGAATGTGGGCGCAGAGTATTTCTGCCGTGACCCCAAGGAGCTGCTTTCTACACTGGAATCTATGATGTAAAACAAAAATCACCGATCCGGCTGGATCGGTGATTTTTTTGATGGGTATTCATCCCAGCAGAACGTCGGTTACCAGCATAACGCAGAAGCCGACCAGCAGCGCGTACGTAGCACCCCGCTGGCTGCCGTGGGCATGGGTCTCGGGGATCATTTCGTCGCTGATGACGTAGAGCATGGTGCCGCCGGCAAAGGCCAGGGCAAAGGGCAGGATCGCCGCGGAAAGGCTCACCGCGAAGTAACCCAGAAGCGTACCCAGGATCTCCACCACACCGGTGGCCAGGGCGCACAGGAAGGTCCGCTTGGGGGACATACCTGCCGCCAGCATGGGGCCAATGATGACCATGCCCTCGGGGATATTCTGCAAGGCGATGCCGCCTGCCACAGCCAGGGCCTCACCTGTATTACCAGCGCCGAAGCCCACGCCTGCGGCGATGCCCTCGGGCAGATTATGGATCGCAATGGCAGTAACGAACAGAAGCACCTTGTTCAGCTTGTCGGTATTGGCTGGGTGGCCCTCCTGCTCCACGCCGCTTAATTTGTGCAGATGGGGCACCACCTTGTCAAAAAGATTCAGGCACACTGCTCCGCAGAATACGCCTGCAATGGTGATGAGCAGACCCCATTTGCCGCCGTACTCCACAGAAGGCACGATCAGGCCCAATACCGCAGCGGCGAGCATGACACCTGCCGCAAAGGACAGGACGATGTCGCTGAATTTGTGGGATATGTTCTTAAAGATAAAGCCAAGCAGCGTGCCGAAGATCGTTGCGCCGCCCACGCCCAATGCTGTCAGTAAAACGACTTGCATACCGAACCTCCTTTTGCTATACTCTTATATATATTATACAGCAAGCGCCAAAGTTGTCAATAAATTTATTAAGAATAAGAATCATTCTTATTGACAACTTTGGCAAGGTCTGTTATAATACCCACGAAAAAGATGGCGACCACCGGAAACCTTTCAGACGGTTTGGGCAAATGCTCGCCCAAGGCGCAAAGAACGGTTTTCGCGTTGCCCGATAATCAACGAGGAGGACTTCCCTTATGCTGAAGAAAGTTACCGATACCATTTTTTATGTCGGCGCCAATGATCACGACGTTGACCTGTTCGAGGGTCAGTATGTCGTGCCCAACGGTATGGCCTACAATTCCTATGTGATCCTGGACGACAAGGCGGCCATCATGGACACCATCGATGCCAGCAAGACTGCCGAGTGGCTGAAAAATATCGAAACCGTGCTGAAGGGCCGCCAGCCTGACTACCTGGTGGTGCAGCACATGGAGCCTGACCACGCTGCCTCCATCGAAGCCTTTGTGAACAAGTATCCCGATGTGACTGTGGTTGGCAACGGGAAGACTTTCACCATGATCGGTCAGTTCTTCCCCCGACTGGTGATGAAGAACACTCTGACCGTGGGCAATTTCGATACTCTGTCCCTGGGTCAGCACACCCTGACCTTCGCCTTTGCCCCCATGGTCCACTGGCCCGAGGTCATGATGACCTACGACAGCTTGGACAAGGTCCTGTTCTCCGCTGACGGCTTCGGCAAGTTCGGCGCACTGGACGTGGATGAACCTTGGGACTGCGAGGCACGCCGCTATTACATCGGCATCGTGGGTAAGTACGGCAAGCAGGTGCAGAACATTCTGAAGGTGGCTGCCACCCTGGATATCCAGATCATCTGCCCTCTCCACGGACCTGTCCTCACTGAAAACCTGGGCCACTATATCCATCTGTATGACCTGTGGTCCAGCTACACCCCCGAAAGCGACGGCGTGGTCATCGCCTACACCTCCGTCTACGGTCACACCAAGGAGGCCGTAGAGCTGCTGGCGAACGAGCTGCGCAAACGCGGCGTGCCCAGCGTCACTGTCCATGACCTGGCCCGGACCGACATGGCCGAGGCTGTGGAGGATGCCTTCCGCTACGACAAGCTGGTGCTGGCGACCACCACCTACAACGCAGACGTGTTCCCCTTTATGCGCACATATCTGGACAAGCTGACCGAGCGGGCCTTCCAGAACCGGACTGTTGCATTCATCGAGAATGGCTCCTGGGCACCCACTGCCAATAAGGTCATGAAGGAAAAGTTCAGCAAGTCCAAGAATCTGACCTTTGCCAAGAACGATGTGACCATTCTGTCCGCCCTGAACGATGACTCCACTGCCCAGGTCATTGCCCTGGCTGAGGAGCTGGCCGCTTCCTACGCCCCTGTCCAGGTCCAGGAGGACTTCATTGACCCCACTGCCCTGTTTAGTATCGGCTACGGCCTGTACGTGGTCACCTCCAACGACGGCAACAAGGACAACGGCCTGATCGTCAACACGGTGACCCAGCTCACCGACAAGCCCAACCGGGTGGCCGTGACCGTCAACAAGCTGAATTGGTCCTGCGACGTGATCGCAAAGAGCGGTGTGCTGAACGTTTCCACCCTGTCCCAGGACGCCCCCTTCAAGCTCTTTGAGCATTTCGGCTTCCAGTCCGGCAAGGATGTGGATAAGTTTGACGGCTACACCAGCGTTCAGCGCTCTGCCAACGGCCTGCTGTTCCTGGACAAGTACGCCAACAGCTACATCTCCTGCAAGGTGATCAACCAGATCGATCTGCAGACCCATGTGATGTTCATCTGCGATGTGACCCAGTGTGTGAAGCTGTCCGACGCGGAGACCATGACCTACAGCTACTATCACAAGAACGTGAAGCCCCAGCCTGAGAGCGACAAGAAGGGCTTCGTGTGCAAGATCTGCGGCTATGTCTATGAGGGCGATACCCTGCCCGAGGACATCATCTGCCCCCTGTGCAAGCACGGCGCCGCTGATTTTGAGCCTCTGTAAGGAAAATAAATTGCCGCCGCGAGGATGTCCTCGCGGCGGTTTTTGCTATGTGTTCTTCTGTGTGTCATTCTGAGTGGAGGCGCAGCCGGAATCGAAGAATCCTGGCAGCGAATATCTGCAATACAGGAATGAGGATGCGAAGCTCCTTCGACTCGCTTTGCTCGCTCAGGATGACGCTTTTGAGGGTGCTGAAACGTGGCGGGAGCAAGCTCCCGCCTGCAATTTAGTAGCCGAATTTTTTGCGTTTGGCAATGATGAACACTATGCCAAGCAAACAGGCGGCAAGCTCCGCCGCGATCACCGAGGCCCAAATGCCATCCACGCCCCAAACAAGAGGTAACAGCATAACAGCGGCAACCTGGAACACCAGGGTGCGCAAAAAGGCGATGATCGCCGAGGTCACACCGTCGCTGAGGGCAGTGAAGAAGGAAGAGCTGAAAATGGCAAAGCCCACGAACACCAGAGAAAAAGCGTTGATCACAAACGCCCGGACTGTCAGGTCGCACAGGGTCTGATCGTAGCCTACAAAGATCTTTGCCAAGGGCCGTGCCAGCACCAGGGACAAGATCAGCATGATCACAGAGGTGATACCGATAATAACAGCGCTTTTTTTCAGCAGGCTCCGCAGTTCCCTTTGATTTTGCGCGCCGTAATGGAAGCCAAACACAGGTGCTGTACCGATGGCATAGCCAATAAATATAGACAGAAACACGAAGCTTACGTACATGAGCACGCCGTAAGCCGCCACGCCGTCTTCGCCAATATAACGCATCAGTTGGATGTTGTAGAGCATGCCCACCAGGTTCATGGAGATGTTGCTCATCAGCTCAGAAGAACCGTTGACGCAGCAGTGTAGGAGCGCTCTGCCGTCAAATCGGCAGCGGGTCAGTCGCAGCAAGCTATTATTTTTGCAGAAGAAGTAAACCAGGGGTAGTACGCCGCCCACCGCCTGCCCCAGGACCGTTGCCAGAGCCGCGCCAGGCAGTCCCCAGGGCAGCACCGCCGTAAACAGGCAATCGAACAGCATATTGATCACGCCGGAGGCAATGGTAACATACAGGCCCAGCTGGGGCTTTTCCGCGGTGATCAGCAGGCTCTGGAACGCCAGCTGCAGCACGTATGCAGGCATGCCCAAAAGCACCGTCCGGCCATAGCGCATGCAGTTGGTATAAAGCTCTCCCTCCGCACCCTGGAGCCGAGCCACAGGGCCCAGCAGCAAGTAACCTGCCAAGGTAATGATGATGCCCAATACAATGGACGAATACACGAACAGAGAAAATAGCCGGTTGGCATCCTTTGGCTTTTTTTCACCCAGCTTCTTGGCGATCAGCGCACTGCCGCCGGTGCCGAACATGAAGCCCACGCAGCCGAGCATCATAATGAAAGGCCACACCAAATTCACCGCGGCAAAAGGGGTCTTGCCCACAAAATTGGACACAAACAGACCGTCCACCACGCCGTAGATAGAGGTAAACACCATCATGACAATGGACGGCAGGGTGAAGCGCAGCAGCTTGCGGTAATTAAAATGATCGGATAACTGAATTTCCATAGCATTCTCCGGTAATACGGATCGTTTTTTCTTTATTATACAACGTCTGTCAAACCCATGCCAATAGTATATTTCGACAGGGTTTTATGGTGCAAATCGGCTAATTCTTTTATTTCGGCGGTACATTTTGGCAAAAAATGCAGTCAATCCCGTTGACATGCCCTTTTGCAAAACCTATAATGAAATCAAAGCATTTCCGCTGTTGTCAAACAGCTCGATAAACTCTGATTTTATCTATCCGTCTGCAAAGGAGGTGTCCGGATGGAAGACTATCATTTTATATATCATCCAAAGCAGCAAAGCGTCTTCTCTGTCAAGATCAGACGGCCTGTTGGCTATACCAACTATAATATCCACATGCACAACCAGGAGGAAATCATATTCGCCTTCTCTTCTTGCCGTGTACGGGTAGCAAGCAACGGCAACGAGATCACGGTCCATACCCCGGCGGTGATCATCAACCGGGCCGGCTCCTTTCACGAGACTTTGGAGGTGCTGGACAACGAGATGGATTGCTATGTCTGCTCCTTTCATCCCCAAGTCTTTACCGGCCTGAGCAGCCAGTGGTGCTGTGCCGAGACAGTCTTTGGCAACAGCAATCTGACTGTCCTGCCGCTGTCGGAGCGGAATTGTACGGAGCTGACGCCTCTTTTCACCCTGCTGACAAAACAGCCCGAGCCCCAACGGCGCTTTCTGCTGCTTTGCATCTTTGATCAGCTGGGGCGGCTGCTGGCAGAAGGTCTCAACCCCATTCGTGTCAGCTCCAAGCTGACCTATGTGTTCGAGGTGGCAGGACTTCTTCAAAACATGGAAAACGGCCGGGAGCTGACTCTGGAGCAGCTGTCCGAGCGTTTCCATGTCAGTCAGACTAAGCTCAAGACGGACTTTAAAAAAATCACCGGCATGCCCCTGCATGCCTACCGCCGTCATGTGCAGCTCCAGGAGGCCAAGATCCTGCTGGAGAACACGCAGATGGAGCTGGCACAGATCGCATACAGCTGTGCCTTTAACGATGAAAGCTATTTCATCCGGGCCTTCCGGAAGGAATACGGCATCACGCCCGGTGCATACCGAAAACAAAACACATAATACAAAAAGCACGCAGCGGTAAGCTGCGTGCTTTTTTATCAGACCTCTTTGTACATGGTAACCGCATCGTCCTTGCGGACGTTGTCTGCCACCTGTACCACTTCGACAGCTACAGTACGGGGGCCCATGGCGATCTCAATACGATCACCGACTTTGACCTCATAGCTGGCTTTCACCACCCGGCCGTTCACACTGATACGACCGTTGTCGCAAGCTTCGTTGGCCACCGTCCGACGCTTGATCAGACGAGAGACCTTCAGATACTTGTCAAGTCGCATGGGTAACTTACTTGGCGACGGTGTCCTTCAGGGTCTTGCTTGCCTTGAAAGCGGGCAGGCGGGTAGCGGGGATCTGGATGCTCTCCTTGGTGCGGGGGTTACGGCCAACGCGAGCTTCACGGCTCTTCACTTCGAAGATACCGAAGCCGGAAACCTGTACCTTCTCGCCCTTAACCAGGCTCTCGGTGATAGCTTCCACGGTGGCGTTGATGACGCGCTCTGCGTCCTTCTTGGTCATGCCGGCCTTTTCGGCGACAGCTGCGATGAGTTCGGTCTTGTTCATAGTTAATATTACCTCTTTTCCAAAGTTTGGTACTTTACACTAACATATTTCCAGAGAAATTGCAAGGGGTTTTCCAACTTTTTTCCATAATTTTCAGCATTTTATTTAAATTTTACAAGTGCAGCAGCTTTGCGATCTTCTCACCCTTGGGAAGAAGCAAGCAATCCTCCCTTTTGACTGATTTGAAGACTGCCACGCACACCACATAGACCACCACACCGATGACCACAGGAATACCGCACAGCAGCACAGAGCTTGCGTCCGGGCCCAACAGCTTGGTCAGTCCCCAGTAAGCGCCGTAGACCACCACGCCCATAATAATGGCAGGCAAAACCGGCCGCAAAAGGTTTTGCAGAAGCTTCGGCTTCTGGGGTACCAGCCGGGCAATGGCCAGCAGGTTCAGCACTGCGATAGCGCCGTAGCACAGGATCGTGCCGATGGGCACACCGTAGATGCCCAAGGCAGGATTGCCGGAGAGGATATACACCACGATGAGCTTCACAACGCCGCACAGCAGCATATTAATGACCGGCACATGGGCGTAGCCGTGTGACTGGAGGATCACATTGGTGTACTGGATGATGGCATACAGGAAGATGCAAACACCCAGCATCAGCATCATATGGGTGGCAAAGGTCAGCTTTTCTCCGGTGTAGCCGCCCAACAGGGACATGACAGGACTTGCCAAAATGCACAGGCCTACCGTGCAGGGCAGGCTCAGAAGACCGGTGATTCTTGCCGCAGACTCTTCGGTAGTACGCACCGCGCTGTCATTTTTCAGCGTCAGGTGGGAGGTGATGGCAGGCAGCACACTGGCGGTGATGGGGATAATGAAGGAACAGGGCATGTTGAAAATGGTCTGTGCGAAGTTGTAGATGCCCTTTAAATTGGCGGCCACCTGGTTGGGCAGGTCCGCTGCGGCAACACCGTCGGCCAGAAGCTCGTTCTTCAGGATCTCTACCAGAGGCAGCGCATAGCGACCCGTATCGATCAGATCCACGATCCGGTCCATATACAGGCCCGTCTCCACCACCGTCAGCAGCTGCAGGCCCGCAGAGCCGATGGTAATGGGGATGGCGATGGCCAGCAGGCTCTTGGCTGTGGACTTATAAGAACTGACCTCCTCATTGGTCTGAGGCAGCTCCCGGTAGGCCGGCCGGAACTTTCCGTACAGATAAATAGCCGAAACCAGGCAGCTGACAGTCACGCCCAAAATGGCACCGGCGGCGGAAAGAGCCACGCTCTGGGTAAAGCGCATGATGAGATAGGCCGCAATCAAGCCTACCACCAGCTTGAACACCGCCTCCAGCATCTGAGATTGGGAGGTGGGACGCATATTCTCCTGGCCCTGGAAGAAGCCACGGTAGGTGGACATGAAGCCCATGAGCAGCGCGCAGGGACCCAGGCACAGGATCGCCGCCCAGGCATCCGGCTGTTCCATTACATTTGCCAGCCAGCGGCAGCCGATGATCATCAGCAGGCTGCTCACAAGGCCCAGGCCCAGAAAAATATTGCGGGAGGTCTTATAGACCCGGCGCACCTGGTTGTAGTGGCCCAGGGAGTGGGACTGGCTGATCATACGGCTCATGGCGATGGGCAGGCCGGCCGTGGAGATCATCAACAGTACGGAATAAATATCGTAGGCCGTGGTGAAATAGCCATAGCCCTGGTCGCCGATGATCATTTTCAGCGGGATCTTATAGAACGCGCCGATGATCTTCACCACCGCAGTGGCCAGCGCAAGCAGCGCTGCACCGTGGAGGAAATTTTGCTTTTTGACCGTTTCAGACATAGGGGTTACTCCTTATTTTCCGCAAACAGATGGGGGATCGCATAGCCGGTGATCTCCTCCACCACTGTTTTCAGATCGATGGTGGGGAACTGGCCGTTCTGATACAGGATCTTGCCGCGGACCATAGTCATAGCCACGTCGCCGCCCTTGGCACTGAATACCAGGCCGTTGAGAACGTTATGACAGGGCATCAGATGGGGTGCGGAGAAGTCCACCAGCACCAGGTCTGCGTCCATGCCCTCTTTCAGCATGCCGGTCTCGGCGGCACGGCCTTGGGCTCTTGCGCCGCAGGTAGTTGCTATCATCAGCACTGCCGCGGCAGGCATGGCCGTGGGGTCACCACCCCTTTGCCGCTCGGCAAAGGCTGCCATACGCATGACTTCGAACATATCCATATTGCCGCATTCCACAGCACCGTCCGTACCCAAAGCCACATTCATACCGGCCTTGACGGAGTCAGCAATGGGGGTGCAAGGTTGGCCCGCCTTGGCGCTTGTCAGAGGCAGGGCAACAGCAGAGGCCTTCTGCTTGCCCAGAAGCTTGCGTTCCGTTTCCTCCAAATGGGCACAGCCTGCGGCGGTGGCGGGCACACGGAACAGCCGATGGCAGTTTAAAAGCTCCGCAGGGCCAAGGCCGGTCCGGTCCAGGCAGGATTCCACCTCTTCCTTGGTCTGTGCCAGATGCAGCTGCATGCCCAGACCCTTTTCGGCTGCATAGTCCGCCAGGGACTCCCACAGCTTGTAATTGCTGGTGTATTCGGCGTAGATACCGGCATCGATCTTAATGCGGCCATTGTCGTGGCCGTGCCATTTGTCCACTACGCGGCACAGCTCCCGGCACTGCTCATCGGTCTCAAAGTCGAAATCCTCGCTATGGTCGATGAAGCGGTAAGAAGACAACGCGATGTTGCCCTTGATGCCCGATTCCGCCACAGCCTCGGCAGTAGCATCGGGATAATAGTACAGGTCGGACACGGAGGTGATACCGAAGCGCAGGCATTCGGCAATGCCCAAAAGGGCAGCTGCCTTGGCACTGCGGTTATCCAGCTTGGCCTCCTTCTGCAGCAGCTGCTCCAGACTCTCCTGCCGGGAGGCATCGTCCAGATAACTGCGCAGCACAGTAGCAGCCAGGTGGGTATGGCAGTTATGCATGCCGGGCATGGCAACCATACCGGTACCGTCCACGATGGTGACAGGCTGCTCAGCAGGGGCAGATCTGCCTATGTATGTGATTTTACCCTCTGTCACGCCCAGATAACCACCGAAGATCACATCCATCTTCTCATTCATGGTCACCAGGGTCACATTGGCGATCAAAGTATCCAAAATAATACACTTCCTTTTTGTTGCAGGAGGTTAGAGGCGTAAAGGCCAAAGCCCTCTCCTTGGGGAGAAGCCTTTGGGTCAACTGCTTATCCCATCAGGCGGAACAGTTCTTCCTTTTGGGCAAGAACACCGCTTAGCTGCTCGATATACTGCTCGGGGAATTTGGGGTTATGGAAGCGCTGCAGGGTGCCGTCGGGCAGATTGACCTTGTTCATGCCGCCACCGCCCAGGGACAAAATGGTATGCAGCTCCTCCATCATGTAGATATTATACAGGCAGTCCTTCCCTGCCCGGCTCCAGCCTACGTTTTCGAAGCTGCCGGACATGTACTTCTGCCGGTACAGGTAGTAGGGCTTGTAGCCCAGCGCCCGCAGGCGGGCATTGGCGTACTCCACCATCCGGGCCACGTCGGCACCGCTGGGCAGGTTCTCCCGCTTTTCAAACAGGTCTGCGCCCTTCTTCAGCGCCAGGGTGTGGACCGTAATATTGGCAGGCGCTAAGGCCGCCACGGTGTCCAGACTGCGGCAGAAGCCCTCGTAGCTATCCTGGGGCAGGCCAGCGATCAGGTCCATATTGATGGCATCAAAACCGGCGGCCACCGCCTCTTCATAGCAGGCAAGCACATCCTGGGCGGTGTGGGGTCTGCCGCTGGCACGGAGCACCGGATCTTCCATGGTCTGGGGATTGATGCTCATTCGGTCGGCGCCGTGCCGGCGGATGGTGCACAGCTTTTCGGCATCCAGGGTATCCGGTCTGCCGCCCTCCACCGTAAATTCCAAGCACCGGGACAGGTCGAAGGAATCGTGAATGTCATCCAAAAGTCTTGCCATCTGGTCGCTGGATAAGGTGGTAGGCGTGCCGCCGCCTATGTAAATGGTACGTATGGTGCGGCCGGAATTTGCCAGCAGTTTTCCTGTCAGGCGAAGTTCCTGCCGCAGCGCCTCCAAATAAGGCTCCAGAAGCTCCGTCCGCTTGCCCACGCTGCGGCTGACAAAGCTGCAGTAGGCACAGCGGGTGGGGCAGAAAGGAATGCCCACATACAAGGACACGTCCTGGGACTGCAGCAGGTTGGCGGCTGCCACGGTAGATCGGGAGCAATCCACAGCCAGCTCCCGGCGGGCGGGAGTGACGTAGTATATATCCTTCAGCAAACGGTGGGCGCTTTGCTCTGTGCCGCCCTCCAGAAGATGTTTGGTGGTGATCTTTGTGGGCCGCACTCCTGCCAAGGCGCCCCAGGCCGGGACGGTATCCAGGTGCGGCAAGGCCGCCAGGTAATAGCTCTGCTGCAAGGCACGGCGGCGCAGGCGGACCGTTTCGTCCGCAGTCTTCACACGACGCACAGCACGGCTTACCTTGTCACCGAAGGTGATGGTGGTCACCGCCGTGAGCCAGGTCTTGCCACGATGCAGTGTAGAGATCGCCTCTCCTGCCGCCTCGGTTGCAAACAGCGCCATCTGCAGCTGCTCCACAGCATACCGGTCCTCGTGACCGATGAGTGTCAGTTTCATAGATTATCCTCAAATCACTGCATGTAGGGATTGTACTTCTTTTCCGCAAGCAAAGTAGTGGAGGGGCCGTGGCCGGGGTAGACGGCGTAATCCGTTTCCAGAGTCCTCAGCTTTTTCAGTGACTGCAGGATTTGCACAAAGCTGCCGCCAGGCAGGTCCGTTCTGCCGCAGCTGTTCTGGAACAGGGTATCGCCGGAGAACATCTTATCCTCACACAGCAGGCATACCGAGCCGGGGGTATGACCCGGGGTGTGCAGCACCTGCAGGATCAGATTTGCCAAATTCAGCCTGTCCCCTTCACCGTAGGTGTCTGTGTAATACAGGGGGCCTGCGGTAAACCGGTGAGGTACAGCCAGGTCCTCGCTGCACAGGTAGACCTTACAGCCGGTCTGCTCTGCCACTTCCCGTACGCCACCCACATGGTCAAAATGGCCGTGGGTCAGCAGGATGGCCTCAATGGTCTTGCCCAGCTTTTTTGCCTGCAGCAGCACCGTATCCGGCTCGTAGCCGGGGTCGATGACGATGCAGCTGTCGCTACCCGCGCCCCAGAGGATATAACAGTTGGTTTGATACGCCCCAAGGGGCATAGTGATCATGTTTAACATAGGTATCTCCACCTAACACTATTCACTATTCGTTATTCACCATTCACGATTCTCTAACGGGAAATCCTGAGAGATAGAAGCAGTGAGTGAATAGTAAATAGAGAATACATAATAGATAATAGTTTTTCCCTCTCAGCCCATTGCCTGAAAATCAGCAACGGACAGATCTTCCATAGGGAGAGCCTCTTACGTTCTTCGGGGCATATCCATCAGTGCTTCGGTGTCCAAGATCAAGGTCACAGGACCGTCATTGATGGATTCTACCTGCATATCCGCGCCGAAAACACCGTGCTGGGGATCATAACCCAGGCTACGGCAATCGGTCAAAAACTGCTCGTAGAGGCGGTTGCCTAATGTAGGATCTGCCGCATCCGTAAAGCTGGGGCGGCGGCCCTTGCGGCAGTTGCCGTAGAGGGTAAACTGGCTCACCA
>CAYVCR010000020.1:0-17393 GCA_964450205.1 uncultured Oscillospiraceae bacterium
TCGCACTGAAAGAGTGCGCTGAAAGTGAATATTGGTTGGAACTTCTGCTGGAAGGCGGTTACACCGATAACAAGGTAGTTCTGGATCATTGCGTGGAAGTTAAGAAAATTTTGATTGCCTCCATAAATACAGCAAAGAATAACAAGTAATGCTTAATTTTATCGGTTTGCATTTTCGTGGTGTAAGCCCAAAGAAAACCACCGTTTTCAGCACGAAAGCGGCGGTTTTTCTTGCTTTTTTTCGGTATTTTCAAATGCTCTGTTTTTGCATTTTGGGTCAATTTTGGGTCAATGCCTTAAAAAACAGGTTTGCATGGGCGTTAGATGTCTAATCTTGGTGTTTCTCGTTTCGCATGTTGTCTTGGTGTTTCTCGCTTCGCATGTTGTAGTATTTTTCTTCAAGCTCTTTCAGTCTTTTGATATCAACCGCAGTTGGATTGGGGTTGCGTTCTGAAAGAGGTGGGTCATATTCGCCGGTGATTCGCTTATCTTTTTCGTATGTCATTTGCTACATCTCCTTATTTTGCGTAAGCGTTCGGGATTTTACTTCTTCACTCTTAACTATTCACTCTTCACTAATTTCGCATTCGGGATTTTTGGAAAGTAATAAGTAATAGTGAATAATGAAGAGGTATTGCACCTCACCGCTTTTATGCTATAATAAAACAAATAAGGAGTGAGTTATGTGAGCAAAAAAGTGAGTGAAGTTAAAAAATCACCGCAAATAATTTTTTGCAGACGGTGGATTATACTACATGGACTTAGTTCTGTTCCTTGCGCAATACTTTTTTCTGCCAAGACTTTTTGTTACACTTGGGGCAGCGCATATATCTTGTTCTGCCAACATGGGGTGCGGCATACATCGCATGGATCGCTGGAATATACTTGTGCTGACAATGTTTGCACTCGTAGTACCCAGCGGTTTGTTCGATCCTCATAGCAAAGTGGAAACCAATCAATGCTGGAATAAATCCTGAAAAGATAATGAAAAGTCTTTCCCAGTCTTTCATTGGGACATATGCGCCAATAATGATCGGCACCATGAGTACAATCAGCGAAAGTCCACCAATCACCCATTCAAGAGCAAGTAATCGTTTATCGCTTTCTTCTTTTTGCCGTATCATTTCAAGCAAGTTCTTCTCTAATTCTTTGTTGTAATTATCCATTGTAACGACCTCCCCACACAACAAATCATTTACACTGATTTTGAGAATATCGCACAGCGCAAGCATGATCGAGGAATCCGGCATGGCTTTGCCTGTTTCCCACTTGGATACTGCTCTGTCGGTGATATTCAACTTTTCTGCCAGCTGCATTTGGGTCAAGCCTGTGTTTTTTCTGCACGCAGCTATAAATTTTCCGATTTTTATTTGATCCATAGGCTGCCTCCTTTCGATATCAGTTTAGATGCAATTTAGTCAAAAATCCACACACCACAAGTTGAGTGAGGAGATATCAACCGTCGGTAGAGTGGTGAAATAGCCGGTTGAATGAATTATATCACAGGCGCCCTGTTTGTGCAATGCGGCTTGCGTTTCGCGCGGGCCTGTGCTATTGTAAAATAAAAAGGAGGCGAGGGCATGAAAAAAGCTGTTGTGTTTTTTTGTATTCCAGTGCTGCTTCTGTCTATGTGCGGCTGCTCCGGTTTGACGGGCGGTATGCAGCAGAGGAACATTGGTACCTATGTTCCGCTGCTGACGGACGGAGAAACGTCTTTTTTACAATATGAGCTGGCACAGGATGGGGGTTATTTTTGCGCAAAAGAGGATGGCTTTACCCTGTCTGACCGCATTTTCCCGGATGCTGCCCTGCAGGAACAGCAGACGGATACCCAGATCGTCGCGAGCCTAATGCGGACCGGTATTTATGAGAACGGTGTGGAGCTGGAGGAAGCGTTTGCTTTTCTGGCGGAGTCCCTCGATGACTTGCTTTCCCAGGAGGATTACCAGGAATACATCCTGCTGTGCCGGGACGGGGAGTTTTATGGGATCCTGAATTGCTACAAGCGGCCTGCGGGCAGGTCCGGCAGCATGCTGGCCTACGAGGATCTGAAGTATAGCTGCCTGCTGGGCGTAGAGGATGGCCGGCTGACGTTTGGTGAGAAGATGAAGGATGTGGCGCTGCTGGCCTGCAATCAGACCCACTATGTGGCCTACCAAGACAGGCAGATCTACAGCGTTTGCAAAGCCACCGGTGAAACGACGCAGATACTGGAAGACCAGTGGTGGGATACCGATGAGAATAAAAGTTATGTAAACTTCTTCTTTGGAGACGAGGTGTTTTATTTCTCGGGACGCAACAGCGAAAGCAACAATACGCTGTACGCGTGTTATATGGATGGCAGCTGCCTGCAACAGCTGAAAGGATAAAATGTATAAAGACCACCCTTGCGGGTGGTCTTTATGCTGTTTACGGTACTATTGGAGCTGTGTGATGACCAGGTGTGCGGAAACAGGCCGCGTACCGCCTGCCAGGGGCGTGATCGTCAGCGCGGCTGCAGAGCCTGCCGGATTGCGTACAGTCAAAATGGAATCGACGGATGTGGTTTCAACGATGGCCATTCCCACGATTTGGGCGGTTCCGGTTGCACGGCCGGCCACAGTGTATGCCAGATCCTCGCCATCCAACGTGAGGATCAGCTGGCCTGCTTCTGTCACACTGACTTGGAACAACACATGATAGGCGCCGATATCAGCCAGGGTGAAGGAATCAGGACCGGAGCGGGTGATCGTTGTGCCACTGCTGGGGCCGTCCTGTGGGAAGCTGACATCGGTGCCGGGGGCAACGGTTGCCGCGTTGTCCGGCGGCATCAGCGCATAGAAATCTGCATAGCCCAGTACTCCGCCGGCAGGGCCCTGGGGACCGGCAGGACCGGTCTCGCCAACGGGTCCCTGTGGGCCGGTAGCACCGGTTGCACCGACGGGACCTTGCGGACCGGCGGGGCCGGTCTCGCCAACGGGTCCCTGTGGGCCAGTAGCACCGGTTGCACCGACAGGGCCTTGCGGACCGGCGGGGCCGGTAGCACCAGTCTCACCGACAGGACCTTGCGGACCGGCAGGACCTTGCGGACCGGCAGGGCCGGTTGCACCCGTCTCACCGACAGGGCCTTGTGGACCGGCAGGACCGGTTGCACCAGTCTCACCGACAGGACCTTGCGGACCAGCGGGGCCTTGCGGGCCGGTAGCACCGGTTGCACCAGTCTCACCGGCGGGTCCCTGCGGCCCAATGGGACCCGCTTCGCCGGTTGGCCCTTGGGGTCCCACTGGCCCGGCTGCTCCGGCAGGCCCTTGCGGACCCACAGGCCCAGCCACACCCGCGGGGCCTTGTGGACCTACCGGCCCGGCCTCGCCTGTCGGACCTTGCGGACCAACAGGACCGGCTACACCGGCAGGCCCTTGGGGCCCCACCGGGCCGGCCACACCCGCGGGCCCCTGCGGACCAACAGGACCGGTATTGCCCACAGGCCCCTGTGCACCGACCGGCCCGGCCACGCCCTCAGGCCCCTGCGGACCCACCGGACCTCTGGGGCCGGGAATCCCCTGAGGCCCAACCGGACCTCTGGGCCCCGCCGGACCCTGGGGACCGGCAGGCCCGGGGATGCCGGTCGCGCAGCAGCAATCCCCGGACCCACAGCCGTGATCTTTTGCCTGATAACGCTTGCAGGAATTATCATCAAATTGGGAATTACTGCCTCTGTCGTCGTAACCATTGTATCTGTTCAATATAACCCCTCCTCCTATTTTGTTGCACTCCATCCTATGTTTTTGGACAAATAATGACACAAATGCCTGATTCGGATTTGGTGCCATCTGCTCTTGACCGCATAGGCTTATCATATGCGCCGGGGTTCGGTTTGGTGCAGGAGGGGGGCGCACAAAAAAGGCCTGCTGCAATCTTGTATTGCAGCAGGCCCGTTATTGCATAAAAACCATGGGTGGGGGCTTGCTTGTGCGTGTGGGCTGGCGGCAATCCGCCGCGCAAGGATGCTGTCTTAAAGACATTGCCGATGCAGCACACGCTTATTTTTTGGACTTGGGATAGGGCTGCTTGCAGTCGGTAAGTCCCAGCAGATAATCTGTAGAGGTGCCGTAATATGCGGCTAAGGCGATAAGAGCAGAAATGGGAAGCTGCCGCTGTCCGGTCTCGTACTGGGAATAGGTGTTTTGTTTGATATGCAAAAACGCAGCCAGCTGCTGCTGCGTCAAATCATGATCTTCCCGCAGGTCCTTGATCCGCATAGCGTCACCCCCTGCTTTGTATTATATCCATCTCGTTTTGTGATATTGACAATTATCGCAAAACGAGATAAAATAATTTCATGGCTTGAATACCCAATATGTTAAACAGCTCGTAAAAAAGACCGATTTGTGAAGCGAGTGACTTGCATTTCCATCGCGAAAGGTGTACTATAAATGAGTAAAAGGAAAGTTATACCCTTTCGGCAGTATAACTTACCGCTCCAAGGGAACTTGCGGGCGATGAAAATGCTTATTGGTTCTAACGAAACCAGGAGGTAGACACATGAAAAACTTGAAACGGAGCTTTGCACTTTTGCTGGCGCTGGTCATGCTGTTTGGTATGGCGGCCTGCGGACAGCAGCCTGCAGACACTGCGCAGACACCCCAGGAGGATGCCGTGCAGACACCCCAGGAGGATACCCTCTCCCGGGAGGACAAGGAGCTGATCGCCGAGCTGATCGGCGGTGAGCAGAATGCGGACGCGCTGTCCGACGAGGCCCTGAGCGAGCTGATCGATCAGCTGCTGGCTGACGCAGAAGAGGAGGAAGCCTCCCAGATCGTTGATCTGGGCAGCACCCAGAAGGAGGACCTGCCCTCTGTAGATGTGTCTGAGAACCAGGATGCCTACGACGAGAACGGCGCGATGACGAAACCCTTCGACCAGGTCTATCCGGAGCTGATCGAAAAGGAGCAGGTGACGTTTTCCGACGAGAGCTTGCTGATCAAGCTGAAAAACGATACCCTTACCGACGGCCTGCAGGCCGCCGGCGTTGGTGCGCTGGAGATGATCGTGCCTCTGGAGGGCGCGGCATGGTACGAGGCCAAGCTGACAGAGGGCACAGATGCCCAGACGGCCCTGGCTGCCGTGCGCCAGCTGAGCGAAACGCTGATCGCCGAGTATAACTACGAGATCCAGACCGCCGCGCTGGACGATTATAAGGAGCTTGGTGACGCGTACAAGGAGAACCTCGATCAGAACGGCTACCATAAGGACCAGTGGCACTTCCACCATTGCGGCATCCCCGATGGCTATGAGACCATGCAGACCTCCGGTGGTGACGGCAGTGTGGTCGTGGCGGTCATCGACTCCGGTGTGGACTATGACCACGAGGACCTGGCCGACAACATGTGGTATAACGTCGGCGAGATTCCCAACAATGGTATCGACGACGACGGCAACGGCTACATCGACGATTACTACGGCATCGACCTGATCGCAGGCAAGGGCAGTGGCGACGACGATAACGGTCACGGCACCCACGTTGCCGGTATCATCGCAGCAAAGAACAACAACGTGGGCGTGGTGGGCATTGCCTACAATGTGAAGATCATGTCCATCAAGGCTGCCATGCACAACGGCACGCTGAACCAGGCGGACATCGCCCGGGCGGTGCTGTACGCCTATGAGATGGGCGCGGAGGTCATCAACATGTCCTTCGGCGGCACGGCCTGCTCCATCGCGGTGCAGGATGCGCTGGCAACGGCCTATACCCGGTGCGTGCTGGTGGCCTCTGCCGGTAACAGCGGCATGCCCAATCAGACCTCTGACTTTTACGGCCCGCTGCCCAATTATCCTGCGGCCCTGACCTACGTGCTGGGCGTTATGAGCGTGGATGAGAATGGCGTGGAATCCGGCTTTACCAACTGGGATACTAGCGCCTTCAACGGCGTGGAGTACGAGCTGTACGCCCCCGGCGAGAATATCATGTCCACTTTGCCCGGTGACCGGTATGGCTTCCTGTCCGGTACTTCCATGGCTGCCCCTGTGGTGTCTGCCATGGCAGCCATCCTGCGCAGCGAATTTACGGATCGGGATATGTATCCCACCAAGTTCATCTACGGCCAACTGTCTTCTACCTCGGATTACTATGCCGAGTGTATCGCCCCGGAGAGACATACCGTTAACGGTGGGCTTCACAATCTGCCCCAGATCGTGGACCTGAACGCGGCGCTGACCAAGCTGCCCAAGCCCCAGGTCAGCATGCAGGATTATGCCATCTTCGACAGCGTGGAGCTTTCCGACAAGAATAACGGCGACGGCGTCATCGACGCTGGCGAGACCATCGCCCTGGGTCTGACCCTGCGCAACCGCTGGGGCATGAGCGAAAATACCCAGGTGACCATCGATACCCTGGAGAACGGCATCTCTGACCCCTATATCGAGATCATCGACCCCACCGTGGACTACGGCTCTGTGGGCACTTACTCCACCCAGGACTGCGGCAAGATCATGACCGACGGTCTGCACACCGGCTGGGAGGACCCCTTCATCATCAAGATCGCGGACGACATCCCCAACGATTACCGGATGACCTTCCATGTGAAGATCACCTGTGAAAACGCCCTGGATGAAGCAGACACTACTGTCTACAGCTCCACGGCGGATATCGATCTGACCGCCCGCAACGGCGTGGTCCTGCCCTCCATTATCGAGGAGGACATGGTGCTGACCAGCGACAACCTGTACATCATTCCCAATGCCACGGTTATTGCTGAGGGTACTACCGTCCGTGTGGAGCCGGGCACCCACATCCAGTTCTGGAGTGACGATGCCTCTGACCCCTATGCCGATTCCTACATTGCCTACCTGCTGGTCAACGGTAAGTTCCTGGTAGAGGGAACAAAGGAAGACCCTGTCTACATCTACCCCAGCCAGCTGATGGATCGCTACGGCGTGGAGATCGGTGCTTCCAGTACCGGCTACGTGTCCCTCAAGTACGCGGATATGACAAACTTCTTCTATGTGTCCAGTTATGACCATACCGGCACAGACAATAAGATAAACCTTGCCGAGCACTGCACCTTCCGGAACAACTATACGCGCTACTATTATCGGTACTTGAGTGGTGGCAGCGTGTATTCCAACAACACAGACAGGGTGCAGATCGGTACGATGAATGCCAAGGATTGTGTCTTCTATAAGCTTCGTGCAGATTGTCAGGGCTCTGCACTCGCACCTATTTACGGATCGCTGGACCGGTGTATCTTTGTCCAGTGCGCCATTTCTCACAATAACAATAACAGTAATACTGCCAGTTTCAAGGGAGCGGTGATGACCAACTGCGTTTTCCTGGGCAATTCTCTGGTGGACCAGACCAATCCGTCAAAAATATATACTTCTTCGTTGAAAATGTATACCCTAAATCTGCCTGCGTCCCAGATGTACATCTATTACCGGGAAGAGACCGGCACCACCTATGTACAATTTTATGATTCCGATGGTCAGAGAGAATTGTTTGCACAGTATTTGCGGGTAGCCTTCGGCGGTGATTATCTGAAGATCGAAACTGCTGAGGAGCAGACGTGGCTCAAAGATCAAAACATGTCTGGAAGTGCGGAGCTCATTTGGGATCCGGAACAGAACTGCTATTTGTGGAATGACGGCACACCGCTGGATCTGACCCTGTTCCCCAATGCAAACGTAAAATCGGATTGCGTTTCTATTAACAAAGGTCAGTTAGTAGCAACAAGCAACGTTTACGTCCTGTATGAGATCCCCGGGCAGATCCTGCCGGAGGAGATCACCTTTGATACTTACAAGGTAGCCATCGATATGGAATCCACCTATCAGATAGCACCCATGAACACCCCCGTCCAGCTGCCCCTGGAGGGCTTCCTGTACGAAAGCACCGATGAAAAGGTGGTCACCGTCAGCGACACGGGCCTTGTGACCCCTGTGGGCCTTGGTACTGCAGATGTATATGTCTATTCCCTTGACAGGGCGGTCTGTAACTTCGTGACCATCGAAGTCAAGGAATATGTAGCGCTGGAGAGCCTTGTATTCCCGGTGGAGGCAGCAGAAGTGGCGGCAGGGGAGCACCTGACGGTTTCCTGCCTGCTGAGCCCAGCGGACACCACCCGCCAGAACGTGATCTATACCTCTTCCGATGAAGCAGTTGCCACTGTGGACGATGCCGGCATCATCACCGGTGTTTCCTCCGGCACTGCCACCGTCACCGCCACCTGCGAGGGCCTCACCGCAACCATGGAGCTGACGGTATACACCAAGGCGACCTCTCTTGAACTCGATACCCCCACTGTGGCGGCTGCTGTGGCAGAGGAAACCGTGGCGCTGCCTGCCGTTACGGTCTCTGAGGGCGGCGAGCCGGTGCTGGAGTGGTCTGTCATGGATCCCAAGGTGGCGGCAGTCGAGGATGGTGTGATCCGCCTGCTGAATCCCGGCCTTACGACCCTGACGGTCACCGATACCCGCAGCGGCCTGTCTGCCACCGCGACCTTGTATGTGTCACAGGATCAGATCGCCAGGATCGCGCAGATTGCCGGCAGCGGTTCCGTTAACTATGCCATGCAGGACGACGGACGCGTCTATTACTGGAGCTATGCGATGACACCTGTCCTGATTGCGGAAAACGCTAAGAACATCCTGTTGGCTGGAGCAGATGTCACGATTCTGCATACGGACAATACTATCAGCATGTATCGCAGAACATCCAAGCTGACAGAGACCGCAGCCTTCTGCGATATGGATATCATCAGCGCCAATGGCGTTTACCAGACATATGATGTAACCGACGATGATTTCGGCAGAATACACCTGCTGACTGCCGATGGCAAGGTATATGCCCGCGGTGGAGTTACGGCCGGTGTTGCCATTGGTAATAATTACGGTCAGCTGGGTCTTGGTACCACCGAAGCAGTTACGGAACTGACACAGGTCAGCTTCCCGGAGCCTGTGGTACAGATCGTTTCCAATGATTATATCGTATACTACCTGACCGAAAGCGGTAATCTGTATGTGACCGGCGGTACGTCTCTGAAGGCGCTGACACCTACGCTGATCGCCCGGAATGTGACTTATCTGGACTCGGAGGGCACATATTTCCTTTCCGACGGGTACTTCTCGACCTTTAGCTCCGGTGATACAGAAGCAAGCTTTACGACCCTTTCCCTGGAGGACTATGACATACTGGATATCCGGGAGATTGGTTCTTATTATGACGGCCACAGCGAATATGCCCTAATGGCTGTGAAGGATGGGAATGTATACACCGGCGTGATCAGTTATTCTTCCTCCGACGCGAAAATAACAGACGCCGGTATGAATCAGGTGTTCGCGCCTGTAAAAAATGTAAAGAGCGGGTATTATGAAAACGCTTTTAAGTTCCTGCTGACAGAGGACGGCATGCTGTATGGCACCGGCTCTCAGATGTATCTTGCAGGTATGGTTGCCCAGGATACGGAAGAACCTGTCCTGCTCCTCATGGAACGGGCGGAAGAGACCCTGGATCTGCTCTCGGATAACCTGACCGACGGTGTGCTTACGGGCGACATTCTGCGGCTGACCTTCAATAAGGAACTGGTAAATACCGCTGTGTCTATGACCGAAAACGGCATGGCAGTTTCTGTCCATACGCAGATCACCGATAATGTTCTTTCTGTCAGCAACTCTGTGGGCTTTGCGGAGAATGTCACTTATGTGGTGACGGTGTCTGCTGCAGGTACTACCGGCAGGGCAGGTGCAATGCTGGAGGAGGATATCGTGTTCGAATTTACCTACCAGGCATCGGACAGCGTTTCCGCGGATACCGCTACTGAGGAAGTGGTGATCCATGAATCCCAGCTGGATGAGAGTATCGAGCGCATCCTGACTAAGGAAAGCCTGGTCGCCAAGCTGGATGCTTATATTGCTCAGACCCAGTACTTACCCTATTTCAATGGCAACGTTATTTTGAATCCTATCTCCACCGATACGGATGTGACCCACTGGCTGCGGCCTTTGGCACCCTCTGTCAGCGCCGGTACGTATAAGGAGATCCCCCTGGGCGGCAACTGGTGGGGCACTACCAACGAGACAGCGATCCAGCTGCAGATGGTGGACTACACCGACTTCGTCACCTACGCACGGCTCATGTACGCGCCGTACCTGACCGAAGCACCGGAGAATACCTTCCCCTTCGTCACCTCTGTGACGCTGCTGAACAAGTACGGCGAGGCCGTCACCACTGTGGGCAACGAGGAGATCACCTTCCGGGTCACCTTCAACCGGGATATGGATACCTCGATCCCCCTGCAGCTGCGTTTCGGTTCTGCCTACCCCTACGGCGACTATGAGGTCGAGGGCGCTTATGTGGACGCACGGACCTGGGAGGGTACGTACACCCTGAACACCCTGATCGAGAACGGCAACCAGTTCATCACCATCGAAAACGGCTGCTCCGCAACCGACGATCTGGAGCTGCAGCTGGACCAGGCCCGGTTTGGCTTCGTCATCGATACCTCCGCGGCCCAGGCACTGATCATGCAGGGCCATCCCACGGACACCGGCATCGAGCTGACCTGGACCCAGGATGATTTCGACACCCTCATGGGCTACAACGTCTACCGTGCTACCAAGGAAGACGGCCTGTACACCCGTCTGAACAGCACCGTTATCCCCGCCGACACTATGGCGTGGTTTGACGATACGGTGGAGCCCGGCGTAGTCTACTACTACAACTTTACCGTGGTCCAGACAGATCTGACGGAATCTGAGCCCTCCGGCAAGATCTCCATCATGAGCAAGGATACTATGGCGCCCGACATCTATCACAGTCCCGTGACAAGTGCCTTCACCGGCGCCAACCTGGTGATCAGCGCTACGGTCACCGATAACCTGTCTATCGCCTATGCCAACCTGTACTACCGGGTGGTGGGTACGGACAGCTGGAAGACCGTGCGCATGAACAAGCTCAACGATAAGTACTCCGCGATCCTGCCCGCCGCCGATGTGACGGTGGACGGCATCGAGTACTACATCGAGGCCTTCGACGGTGTCAGCTATACCTATAAGGGTACAGCGGAAGAACCCTTTGTGATCGCGGTGAGCCCGGCGGTGGAGGCCAGCGACCTGGGCGACGTGGACGGCGACGGCGCGGTCACCCTCCGTGACGCCATGGTCCTGCTGTACGCCATCAACGACAAGTACAACATGTCCGCCGAGGAGTTTGCCCGTGCCGACTTGAACGGCGACGGCGAGCTGTGGGCGGCAGAGGCTCTGCGGATCCTGCAGTACGTCAACGGAACAGTAGGCTCTCTGAAGCTCAGCTGAGGAGGGGACTATGTATAAGAAAATTACAGCGCTTTGCCTGGTGCTGTGCCTGCTGCTGAGTCTTGTGCCGGCCTCTGCCGGTGCGGACACAGCCACCGTCACCGCCGATGCGGTGACGGTCACGGCCGGCTCGGCAGTGACGCTGAGTATCAAGGCGGCGAATTTTGCTGACCTGGCCGGTTTGGAGCTGTACATCTACTATGATGAGGCTCTGAGCGTCAGCAGCACCACCGTCGGCAGCCTGCTTTCCGGCGCCCAGGCCTCCGTCAATACGGCCACTGCCGGGCAGATCAAGCTCAGCGCCATGTCCCTGGACGGCATCAGCGGCTCCGGCACGCTGCTGAGCATCGCCTTCCAAGCAGCTGCCGACTGCGCAGCGGGCACGTACCCTGTCAAGCTGGCAGTGGGCGAGGCCTACGACACGGCCCTGGCTGCCGTTTCCGTGGGCAGCACCGACGGCTCGGTTACCGTCAGCGCGGCAGCCGAAACAGTAGAAAATTTCAGTATTTATACCTATGTGGATAATTCCACGCTGTGTATGGGCGATACCCTGACCTTCCGGATCGCCAGCGCAAGCAGATCCCGGGCCTTCACCGGCGCGGATTTCACCGTGGAATACGACCCGGAGATCTTTGCCTACGACTCCTATGAGCTGGAGTCGGCATTGCAGACGGAAAATGCCATCTGGTCTGTCAACGCAGCGACCCAGGGGCAGGTCCGGATCAGCTACATCGGCACTGAGCCGGTGAGCGCCTTCTACCTGGTGAAAGTAAGGCTGACGGTGATCGCCGATATGGACGGCACGACTACCGTTACCGGCAGAGCCACCAACGTATACCGGGAGGACCTGACGGCCTATGGCCCCGGCAGCTGGTTAAACACCGTGACCCTGCAGAAGCTGCCGGAG
Organism: uncultured Oscillospiraceae bacterium; assembly: GCA_964450205.1. Taxonomy (GTDB): domain Bacteria; phylum Bacillota; class Clostridia; order Oscillospirales; family Oscillospiraceae; genus Faecousia. The sequence goes on from CAYVCR010000020.1 coordinate 12,193, forward strand.
GTCATTGACTATCCCGATGCCTTTTTGCAAACAGGTGAGCTGATCGTCGGTCAGCAGACCACCTCTGTTTTTACAGTGGAGGGTGGCACCGGCATGGCGGCGGCAGACTTTACCGTCACCTATGACCCAGCGGTGCTGCAGTGTGTGGCAGTCACCAAAGCAGATGCCAGCCACGGCGGCATGGTGGTCATCAATGACAATTTCACCGAGGGGAAGGTGCGCTTTTCCTATGTGAATCTCAACACCTGCGAGGATGAAATACCCTTGGTGCAGATCACCTGGCTGCCCCTGCAGTCCCCAAGCGCCCATTATGAACTTGCCCTGTCCGGCGTGGGCGTGGTGGATGCCCAGCAGAATGCCATTACTTTGGAATACGTGACCGACACCGGCTGTATCCATCAAGGCGTGATCACAGCACCCACCTGCACAGAAGACGGCTGCACCACCTATACCTGTACAGCCTGCGGAGATGTCTACGTGACAGATACGGTATCTATGCTGGGCCACGATATACAGATCATCGAAGCCAAGGACCCCACCTGCACCGAGGACGGCTGGAGCGAAGGCGAGGGCTGTACCCGCTGTGACTACAGATCCCAGGGCGAGGTCTACCCGGCGCTGGGTCATGCGCTTGTGGACCATGCAGCCAGGGCGGCTAACTGCACCGACATCGGCTGGGATGCCTATCAGACCTGCAGCCGCTGCAGCTACAGCACCTACCGGGAAATCGCTTCTCTGGGTCACCGGGTGATCGAGGAGCAGGTGGTACTGGTGGATCCGCTGGCGGTGGATAATTCCGGGGAAGTTCCCTTTGTGATCACCGACGGCATCTACTATTCCAATAACCATACCAGCAGTTCTTCTTCGGAATTCACGGTGACGGCCCTGTACGACTGCACCCTGAATCTGATCTACGGCGTGTCTAGCGAGCAGAATTATGATAAGCTGTTTATTTTGTTAAACGGCGCACAGCAGGCTGTGATCTCCGGTGAGGTTTCCGGTCAGGTGCTGACGCTGTCCCTGACAGCCGGGGATGCGGTCACCGTCCGTTACACAAAGGACGTCAGCCTGGACCGGTTTGAGGACCGGGGCTGGGCCAGCCTGGAATACGAGCATGTATGGGTCTCCGCCTTGACGGATATCCCGGCGGATACTCTGGCGCCGGACTGCGAACATGCAGTGGCCTGTGCCTACTGCGACACGGTGGTCAAGGAGGCCCTGGGTCACAGCTGGACGGAGGGGAACTGCACGACCGATAAGGTCTGCACCACCTGCGGCGAGACTGAGGCAGCACTCGGCCACAGCTATGAGACCGTGGTGACAGCACCTACCTGCACGGAGGGCGGTTATACCACCTATACCTGCGCCGCCTGTGGCGATACATATGCTGCAGATCAGGTGGAAGCCACCGGCCACAGCTATGAAAATTTCCTATGCACTGCCTGCGGTGAGGTCGATACGGACAGCTTGACTGCCATGATGGACTTGAGCGGTGACGGCAAGGTGACGGCATTTGATGCCCAGCTCCTGGCGGAAGCCATGGCCGATCGACGCGAACTGACTGACCGGCAGTGGGAGACCATCGGCATCCTGACCCCGGGGGACATCATCGATTATGTTCTTGGCCGATATCCTGTCACAGAATAAGGACCAAAAGGCCACCGTCAGACCGGACGGTGGCCTTTGACGGTAACGAACGAATATTGTTGCATTTTACATTGCAGATCTTTTCGGGACATATTATAGTGGCGGCGGTAATGATAAACGGTGCATGGAAGTCAGTGGAGAAAAATGCCAAAGCGCGGGATCGTGCTGTCCGGCTGACGGCAGATGTGGTGCTCAGCGGTATCAACGTGATGACCATGCGCTATTCCAAGAGCCTCTCCACCCGGGAAAAATCAAGGAAAAATGAAAGGCAAGTCCGCGGAGGCTTGCTTTTTTTCTTTAAGGACTGGTTTTTTGTCGTTTTCTATGATATAGTACTCAAAAACCGGTAGAAGAGAGGTTTTTTATGTACTACAGACACGATTTGGACTATCAGTATCCCGAACGCTGCGATCAGCATATGATCGATGTGCCTCATCTGCGAGATGTGGTGGTGGATGAACACTATCCCTATCTGGACAAGTCCTTTGGCTACAAGTGTAAGCGGGTGTTGTACTGGTTTGTGAGCCGGTGTGTGTTGACTTGGCTGCTGTACATTACCCACGGCCTGAAGATCCACGGCAGAGAGAATCTGCGTAAGAATAAAGAGATCCTGAAAAACGGCCCGATCACCATCTCCAACCATGTATTTTACTGGGATTTCTGCTGTATTCAAAAAGTCATGGGTGGTCGGCAGGCCCGGTTCCCGGCGTGGCGGATCAATCTGGAGGGCCCCAACGGCCCGCTGATCCGGATGGCTGGCGGCATCCCGATCCCTGTGGACAACCTGGCTGCGCTGAAGAGATTCAAGGCAGCGATGGATGAAGTGCTGGAATCCAAGACCTGGCTGCACTTTTATCCGGAGGGGTCTATGTGGATGTTCTATCCGGATGTGCGCCCCTTCAAGAAGGCCGTGTTCCAGTATGCGGTACGCTATGACCGGCCGATCATTCCGATGGGCTTTTCCTTCCGTCCCCGTAAGGGCATCACAAAGCTGTTCACCAAAGTGCCTGCGGTAGACCTGCATATCGGCGAGCCGCTGTATCCGGACAAAACCCTTTCGCCTGTGGAAGCGACCCGGAAGTTGCAGAAAGAGGCCTACCACACGGTGCAGGTGCTGTGCGGCATCTTACCTGACCATCCCAGCTACAACGAGGATCAGGACCCGGCTAATTATCAGAAGACGATGTGACATACGGAATTCAAGCTGAATGGTTACGTTAAAAAACAAAGCCTGATAGTAAATCAGGCTTTGTTTTTATAGCTGTTCTATTTTGTTTTTTCTTCGTTCTGCGGTGTAAACAAGTGTAATATTTTGACGCGGGTCAGTTATGCGAATGTTATAGGAATACGTTTTTGTGCCGGAAAACCGTATAGAATGTCTTCCCTCGCCTAAAGATAATCTAATACTTTGCCCATTGCTTAAAACATGCCAGTTCTTGCCGTCCATAGTAACACGCAGTTTATAGCTGTCATTTAAGGAAGAACGGTAAAGAATAGTCACATTTGGACCGATATTATAGCCGGGCAAGCGCGTTTCCATGGCACGGGCAATAGCATTACTGGGATCTAGATCAAGAATACGATTGCAATATTCTAAAGCACGGGGATAGTCCTGTTTTGCTTCAAATTCCATTGCACGTACGATCAAACTGTCTAACTCCTGCTTTTTATCAACTGTTACAGGGTTTGTCAGTTCTATCTTCTGTGTGAGGTTTGCTAATTTCGTTCCACAATATTGACAAAATATAAATTCTCTATTCTCGTCCACATCCAAGTGTGCACTACAGTTGGGACAGGTCAAAATAATCATTTACATTACACCTCGCTTTTATAGTATTATATCAATTCGTGTTACAATGTCAATTATTATAAATAAATTGACATGCCCCTGTAATTGTGATATGCTTTTATTGAATAATTACCACAAAAGGAGATAATATCATGAGAGCATTCAAACTCGTTCTTACCATGCCTGATAAGACCAAAGTATGGATCAATATTCCGCAAATGCTGAAGATGGAAAAGACCCCTGATGGTCACTATTTTCTGTATTTAGTAAATGGTGAGATGTTTGAACTGGATCACAGTACGGCCCGCATGGTGGAAAACTATTTCGAAGGTCGGTAAATATGTGATATTACTACGAATAAAACCACCCGTGTTGGGTGGTTTTATTCACGCATGAGGAATGCTACATGATTGTAGAAGAGATCAAAACATATATTGCCGGCAGGGGTTATGCCTGCCGGGCTGGTTTGGTGGAGAATTTCTACTTGAGTCTTAAGTCCCGGCCCTTCGTGCTGCTGTGCGGCAATAGCGGCACGGACATGACGGTGCTGCCCCGGCTGTTTGCCGAGGCCATCGGCGCCCGGTATCTGTGCTTGCAGGTGCAGCCCGACTGGCAGGACAGCTCTGATCTGTTTGGCCATCTGGACTTGATGGGCAATTTTGTCCCCGGTCCGGTGATCGACTATCTGAAGCAGGCGCAAAACGACCCGCAACACCCCTATTTTCTCTGCTTTGACGGCGTACTGCTGGACCGGGCGGAGTACTACCTGCGGGAGCTGCTGGCATCGGTGGAGTCCCGGGAGGGTGACGCCCCGCTGCCCCTGGTGACCATGGCCTACTACGGACGGGATGCTGCCGCGGCGGAAACATACGGGCAGATCCCGGCGCTGGATAATCTGTACATCATCGGCACGGTCAATATGGACGAGGCCAGCCGCCCCATCAACCAGAAGCTGCTGGACCGGGTCCACGCCATGGCTTATGAGAAGGATGCGCTGGTACAGGCAGGGGAGGACACCTGCCCGACACCCATGAACGCACCCAATGCCTTTTTGCAGACGGTGTATTTCCGGCTGGACCAGTGCGACCGGGCCCAGCTGCTGCCCTATTTTGCCATATTCGGGGAACTGAACAAGCACCTTATGAAGGCCAGCGCCTATATGGGCTACCGCCTGCGCAACGATGCGGTGCTGTATCTGATGCACGCAAAGGCTGTGGGCGTGCCGGAAGCGCAGGCGTTGGATCATGAGATCGCCCACAAAATACTGACCCGCGTCCAGGGCAGCGCCAAAACGGTGCAGCCGGTGCTGGAATCGCTGCAGCAGGCCTGCACGGAATACCCTTACACAGGCGCAAAGCTCCGCGCCATGCTTCATCAATGTGAGAAAGACGGTTATGCCGCTTATTGGGAGGAAAATTTATGCTGACACAACTGGAAACCATCTATGCCGATTATGCCGCAGCTGTCAAAAAGGCGCGCAAGAATGCCCGGATGTTTGACGGCTTTTTGGGCCTGGGCAAGGATCCCCGGAACGATGCCTGCCACGATGCCTATTATCAGGCAGTGGGCACCTGGGTGGAAGAATTTCTTGCCACAGAGCCTGCGCAGGAGGTCCTGATGCAGGCGGCCATGTACATTCTGCAGACGCCTACGGCCTACAACGGCCAGGAGTGCTACTGGTATATGTACGCGGCTCACGGCCACATCAAGCCCATGATCCCCCTGCTCAGCCAGGAGAACTGCGCTGCCCTCGGCAGCCGCATGG
>CAYVCR010000021.1:0-17331 GCA_964450205.1 uncultured Oscillospiraceae bacterium
CCTTCTACGGCCCCAAGCTGGACATCCAGTACAAGAACGTCTTCGGCAAGGAAGATACCATCGTCACCATCCAGATCGACATGCTGCTGGCTCAGAAGTTCGGCATGGAATACACCGATGCTGACGGTCAGAAGAAGATCCCCTATATCATCCACCGCACCTCCCTGGGCTGCTACGAGCGTACCCTGGCTTACCTGATCGAGCGTTACGCAGGTGCCCTGCCCCTGTGGATGATGCCCACTCAGGTCAAGGTACTGCCCATTACTGACCGCACACACGAGTACGCCAATCAGCTGGTAGAGAAGCTGAATAACCTTAACATCCACGCAGAATCTGACTGCCGCAGTGAGAAGCTGGGCTACAAGATCCGTGAAGCACAGATGCAGAAGATCCCCTACATGCTGGTGGTCGGCGACCGGGATATGGAAAATGGCACTGTGTCCGTCCGTACCCGTAAGGGTGACGACCTTGGCGCCATGACGCCCGACGAGTTCATCGCCAAGTGCCTGATGGAGATCGCCGCCAAGAGCAAGGAAGTCTAAAAAACACTAAAAGCCGCTCCATTTTCTATGGAGCGGCTTATTTCTGTTGTAATCCCCGGAGATTCCTATTATAATAGGGATATCCTGCTTGGGAGGTGTTATCATGCCCAGGATTCCGATCCCTGTTATCATACTGCTGTGTGCTTTGGCGCTTGCTGTGATCGCAGCCATCATCACCGGGCACCTGATCCTGGCTGCCGGCAAAGGCCACGGTGGCAATTTCCGATATATGATCCTGCTGGGCGCCAAGGTCAACGGCTCAGAGCCTTCGCCGATCCTTCAGGACCGGATACAGGCCGCCTATACATACCTTTCCCAGCACAGGGATGTGATCTGCGTTGTCTCCGGCGGCAAAGCCAACGACGAGCGCATCAGCGAGGCTCAGTGTATGTACGGTCAGCTGGTGGCCATGGGCATTGACCCAGAGCGGCTGTGGCTGGAGGAGCAGGCGGTGAACACCAAACAAAACATCCGTTACAGCATGGCCCTCATTGAAAAAAAGACCGGCGCGCGGCCGGATACGGTGGGCATCCTTTCCAGCGACACCCACCTGCTGCGCGCCCAATTGCTGGCAAAGCGACAGCATATAAACGCGTTTACCGTTCCTGCCCCCTCCCAGCATCGCAGTTCCTACCTGAAGCATTTCCTTCGGGAGATCTTCGTGGTTTGGTATTACGTCCTCATTGGTCTATAAAAGCAGCGGCAAGTGATTTCCACTTGCCGCTGTATTTTTTAAATCAGTTGACAGTTCCAAACATCAATATCGCTGTCCTGGAATACAGTTTTCAGCCGCTCATGGACCTGCTGACGGGTCGCGTCCTTTTTCAGCACAGCCTGCAGGAAGCCGCCGCCGCCTGCACCGCTGATCATCTTGCCGTCGATCAAATCATCGATGGCACTGAAAATCTGGTCGATAAGGGTATTCGTGCTGCCCTGATCCACCTTTTGAGAAAGCTCCCAATGGCGGCTCATCAGTTGAGCAAAGGCATCGATATTGCCCCGCTCCAGTTCAAAGCGCATGAGCGCCGCCACCCGTTGGATCTCATTGAGGGCATACAGAGAATCCGGCTCATTGCCGATGTACCGGCCCACTACGTCACGCAGCAGATTACGCGCCAACCGCCGCTGACCTGTGTAGATCAACACAAAGCGTTCCTGCAGTTGCTCCAGCGCCTCCTGTGGAACAACGACATGCTGCACCTGGATATTTTGATCCAGACCGGGCATGGTGGTGATATACTTGATGCCGTTACTCAGGCCGCCCACCTGGTCCTGCCAGCCGCCGCCGGTGGACATGATCTGCTCCATAGCCAGCACATGACTGTACAGATCCTCCTGGGTGTGGGCAATACCCATAAAACCAAAGAGCGCTTTCACACAAGCCGCTGCCAAAATGCTGCTGGTACCCAGACCGCTGCCCTTGGGCACGCCTGTAACTTCTGTCTGTATCCGGAAGCCGCCGCCCAGGCGGGTCAGGATCGCATCCAGATTACCGCCCTCTGCCGGCAGAATTCCACAGGCAAGCAGCGCCGCCTTCTGCAGGGCGAAGGGATCAAAGGGGTCGCCGGTGTTCTGCAGATCCTCGATCCGGTCAAATTCGCCATGGACATCCATGTCCCGGCTGTCAAAGACGATCTTACGCTCTGTCAGTTTGGTCAGTGTGACCTCCACAGGCATCTGACCGTTCAACAGGATCGCTGCATTTAAGACTGTGCCGCCGTTTTCATTACAGTAAGGCGGTGTGTCACTCCAGCCGCCGCCCCAGTTAACACGCAGGGGCAGCTTAACTGCATGGTTGTCTGCAATGATCCGGCAATCTGTGCGCTGCTTCAGTTTTTCCAAAGTGCCCTTGAGCACGGCCTGGCGGATACAGCCAAAACTCTGCCGGATATGATTTTCGCCTTCCACGCCGCCCAAAGCACAACCCAGGTAGTAATGCAGGCGCATATTTTCACGGTCACTGCCCCGCTGCAGGTAGTTTTTGACCCAAGTCTGCTGGATAGGGGTCAGGCTGTTTGTTTGTAGTACGGAAGCCGCCTGGGATGCAGGCGTGCCGCTTTGGATCAGCTTTGCCAGCCGGTCCATGCGCACCAGCTCCTGCATACGCTTTTCCCAAGCGATCAGTGCATAGGGATCGGCATCGTTGAAGCCGGACTGGAGGCTCTTGCGCTGAGCATTTTTCCAGCTTTCCACATCACCGACACCCTGTGCCATAGCATAAACATTCAGCGCTGCAGTGACAGCTTCTTTGATCGTATCGCATGCCGGATAGAGCTGGGCTGTCCACAGGCTGTGGTTTTCGCACTGCCAAAGGACATCCTCTGTCAGCGCGTTCTTCTGCAAGAATTCTTCCAACGGCTGCTCCAGGAAGGTTGCGCCCCCGGAAAGCTCTGCCTTGGGATTGTCGTCTACGCCGTAGATGCGCACTACAAAGCGGCCATCCCGTTGTTTCAGGCCATGGACCACCACATTGGCGGGAATGGCCTCATCATGAATATCTACATAGGACAGCAACGTATTGTCGCCCACGGTAGCACCACGGTGGACATAGCTGACCTCCAAATAACAGTTTTCGCCGCAGGTTGCACGGCTGGACAGGACGCTGCTGTAGCCGGCCACCTTTTCATGGACCAGGCTACTATTGACACATTTGCTCCAACCCAGGTAGCTGTAGGTATCGATCTGCTCAGACATCAATCGCATGATCTCCCGGGTGGTACCAAAATGGATAAATTTCGCCGGTGCCAGCCGTAGCAGCTTCATGCGGAAAGGACGCAGCGCAACCCAAAGATCCCGCCGGGCTTTGGTCAGGGCCTCGCAGTATTCTCCCTCTGGCTTTTCTTGATAGAAGTCTTCCAATGTAGACTCCGCTGCCAGCGGATACAGGAAATCACCGTACAACGACAGCCGTACAGTTTCATTTACATAAGTATCAAATTTTTCGTCGTCCAGCTTACCCTCGGACGAGATCATGCCGTAAAGGGACTCCAGCATCTTGGCTGGGAAAATCACAGCACCCGTATCTATATCCACGCAGTCCCGCTCATTGACCGCGCCCCAGCTGCGCAGGGACTCCACCGTCTGCTTGTGGAGGAAGCGGGAAACAAACCCGTCCTCACCCCGCAGAAATACGCCGTGGTTTTTGCCAGTCTGCACATGCTCCTTAAAGGAGATCGCTGCAGCGGCCTCACCGGAAAAGTCGATCTGCAAGGGGTTGAACAGCAGCAGAACATCACCGGACAGCAGCAGCATACCCTCCCGGATCCGGGTGGGGACACTGGCCATACCGATCATGAATTCATCGAACAAGGTCGCACATCTGCCGTTGGGCAATTCATGGGGCACCGGGGAAAACAGCTTACCCAGTGCCGAATATTGGGGCACTCGCTTGCTGTCACCGCCGGAATGGATCACCAGGATCCGCAGACCGGAAAAATCGCCGTCCCCCCGCTGCTGGGCAATATAACGCAGCACGCCCAGGGTTGCGCCGCCGCTGCCAACGCGCTTACCCTGCGGATCGGGGATGACCGCGAAGTGGGTATTGACAGGCAGCAGATTTTCCTGCTGCCGCAGTGCCAGCTGCGCCCGGAAACCCTCGGCCTGCTGCTCATTAGAAGCGGTCAGGATAATATAATCCCAGCCTGCGTAGTCCGGACGGCTGAGCATACGGACATAATCATCCCACGCATCCCGATAGGACTGAGATAAAAACAAAGGCGTTATAGATTTTTGCATAGCCTTATCACCCACAAATCCGAATATTTTCTGTGCTTATATGTGAAAAAGTTTCCTTCTCAAAATCCTACACCCACGCAGAACAAGCCGGGGATAACACACAAAATTGATCAACAATACTATTACAATTACCATCACAAACACGATAACCGCATAACCAGCCCATTGCAAGTACCCTGTAGCCTGTAGCAAGTATTTCTCCGCCCCAACAAGAAGTGCGATGCCAATCGTCACACCCGCTGCAGCCAAACTAACCAAGAATCGCTTAATAAACACATTGAGCGGTCTGTTTAAAACATGTCGGGATGCATAGATTGCATAACGGATGGTTCGGTACAGCATAGCTACGATCGTTCCGATGACTACGCCAACAACACCCAGTTTCCAAACCAAAACCAAAGAGAGGACCACATTTAAAACTGCTTCAATAATCGCATCCATTTTTGTCTGCTTAAAGTAACCGCCCGCCTCAATCACATTTTGGTAAGGCAACCGTACTGCAGATAAAAACGCAGATACACACATTAAATACCCTAAGAGCGGACGAAAATAGTCTGTATCTGTAATCTCCGCAGTATAGATCATTACAAAGGGTACAATTAAAATAGCTGCACAGCTATAAATAATCGTGCAAAGCACGTTAATTACAAATTCATAAGCTATTACATCACGCCCCAGCCGTTGTTCATCTTGGCTTGCTATCACATTTCCCAAGAAAGACTCGATAGCTGTCGCACAAACCTGAATCAATTGATTGATGCCACTAACAATCAAATTGTATACCGCATATACGGACACCTGATACAGATCCGTAAAAATAGTCAGTACCATAACATCCGTGTTGGTATGAACAAAAGCCGCCACCTGATGAGCAAAAGCATCCCATCGCTGCGCAATGGAATCATGGTCTGGCACCACTTTTCTGTCCAGCTTGTAATGTCGGCGGACATACAGAAACATCAGGATCGGCGTCACGCTGAAGGCCACCGCACTGCCCAGCTTTGCCACATGGATGCCGCAGCCGCAGGTTACCAGCACCATCGTCAAAACGGTATTGGCGATCACCGCCAGGGTCTGGAGTATATTATAGACGTACAACCGCTGATCCGCATGGAGCAGCATCTGATTTGTGATACCAAAATAATACTGTACCACCACACTGATGCCCAACACCAAAACCAAGGAAAAGGAGAAGAACCAGTCGAACTGTTCATTAACAAACAGCGGATACACCGCCGCAAATATCACCAACAACACCGAGAAGATCAGCGCGATCTTTCGCATAAATATCTCCGTGGCTTTGACAATTGCTGCGGTTTTTTCATGATCCTGAGCAGCCAAAGATTTGTACAGGGCTGCTCTAGTCACTCCACCCACTCCGGCTCTGAGTAAAGTTACGCAAGACAAAAACTGATTGACAGAATTGATGATTCCGTTGTAGGCAGATCCAAAATTCTTCAGGATGAATCTAGGCAGAATAAATCCGCAGATCACGGTCACCACCTGCAAAATCAGCGCAGTTGCAATATTTCTACTCACTCGATTTGTACGCATATGTCGTTCTCCACTTAAGGAATCATAATTTCTGAATCTCTTCCATGATTCGCTGGCAGTTTTCTTGATCGTGTAACACAAAGAAGCCATCGATCCTCTTTACAAAAAGCTCTTTCATGGCAAAGTTCTGCCGGATATATCCAATCAGTAGCTCCACCAACTGATCGTGAGTGTGTACGACCTCTCCAAAACCCATGGTCTCATAATCAAAATAGCCTTTTGCATAATGCTCCGAAAAGAAGCGCTGTACATCAAACTGATAGTAGATACAAGGCTTTTTCATGTACGCGAAATCAAAATACACGCTGGAATAATCTGTTACAAGAAGTTGAGACTCCTTCAACAGTTGCTGCACATCATAATGGGCAAAATCAGCAATTACAACAGAATCGTCCCCCGCGGTAAACAGATGCAGTTTCTTCTGCAGCTCATAATGGGGATAAAACACAATCTGTAATCCTGCCTGCTTAGTTTCCGCAATCAGCTTAGGGTCTTGCAACACCGCATTCCAGGTTTTGACATATTGGCTCTGTGCAAGCGTCTCGTCGCTCTGGCCTGCCAAGAACTGGCGCCATGTAGGCATAATCAGGATCTGTTTTTTTAGCACTATATCATGCAGAGCATCATATCTTGCAAAGCCGGTATATTTCAGCTGGTCGTCATAGTGAAACTTCTCAGAAAGATAATCAAATTCCGGCTTGGCGCCGCAGATAAACAGTGCAACATCCGTCTTTTCTCTATACAACTGTGGCAAGTCATACGGAGTCACTCCGTGCTGCAAAAAAATTTTCTTTCCATGCCAATGTAATTTGTTTACATATTTTGTGTAGAAGTAAATGTACGGTGAGTAGCCTGCGATATGGGTACTGATTTTATACTTCGCCGCAATAAACAGAAGATAATGCTGTAAAGAACCGTGTTTTACCACATTGCCGTAGGGCAAAACCTTTTCTCTGTCTGCCGAGTCCTGCGTGATCACATAGTAGGCTTCCAGTTCCGGGTGATTCTGCCGGATGTATCGGTACATATGATAGCCGTTGTCCCGGGCATCCGTACCTCGTTCCGCCAACAAGTATATCTTACGTTTCCGATATTTTAGCATTGCAAAGGGATACAAGCTATAGTATTTAATAAACTCCCAGATGTAGCTGCACCCGCGCAGCAGTCTGCTTTCAAGAAAATGCCACACTCTAGATCCAAAATGCATGATTTTCCACACAAACTGATATCCTTTACGTTGCATATTTGTTCCTACCTTATGTTATAAATTCTTAATTGCTGATTTCGTCTTCCTGTGCCGTCTGCAGACCTTCTTCCGAAAACACCGGCGTATGTCTGGACGTGCTGATCTGGACAGAAAGCAGCATCATTGCACCCCAGAAGAATTTTGTGGTCAAAACATCCAGGAACATACTGGCAATTAGGATGCCACAAAAGGCAAACAACAGATTTTTGTGTTTTTGCTGTCCCAATTCGCGGAGCATATTTACTATCAACGAAATGAACAAAGTCAGGCCAACTATACCCAGCTCAAGCACCTGCGCAATGAATGCATTATGCACTGCCGCATCATATTGATAGTTCAAGCCAATAACATACTCTGATGAACCTGCTCCGTAACCAAGTATAACATTACCGGTCTTGATCGCTTCCCATGCTACCTTCCAGATCTGCAGACGTCCGCCGCTTTCACTTGTGTTTCCCGTCATGGCTTTCAAAGAAAACCGTTCCAGCAAATCATCCGGCAAAACATTTAGGACCATGGGTACCAAAACCAACACGATGCCCATAAAGACCCATGTGGCAGTCCTTCTCTTTTTTAAGCCTACACATATGCACAAAAAGGCAATAACACCAGCCGCCAGTAATCCTCCTCGCGAGCCTGTGCGCACAATGTAATACAGAATCGTAATCACAAAAACAGACATCAGTATTTGTGTAAATCGTTTCCGTTGTGTATTCATCAGATCATAAAGCACGATACCAAACTGCATCAGCATCAAGGCGGCCAAATAGTTCTGATCCAGCAGCTCCTTACCCTGATATGCCAAAGTCAACCGACTTTGCCAAGAGCTGCTTACCACCGCGCCCGGAACAAAGGTCATATACAGCAGCAGCAAAACGATGCTGCCAATATAACCCTTGTTTATAAGCTGCATATCTTTTTCTGTATACCGAACAGCAGATATCATCAAAAACATGAGTGCGTTGTTGATATACATGGAGATATAATAGGAATACCGATTCTTGTCCACACTCCAAAGGCCGGAAATAGTTGCGTAAAGCATCCACAGCAACAGCAATGCAATACGGTAGTCCAGCTGGATTTTTCCTCCCAAGCGAAAAATATCCCAAACAGCCAAAACTATAACCACAATGCCTACATATCGCAAAACACTACCAATACCAAAGGTTGCCAGAGGGTACTCAAACGGCAACAACAGAAAAAAAGCAAACAGTCCGTAAGCAGAGATGCATCTTTTTTCACTTGGCGCTATCAGATTTCCGAGTTTCATTCTGCACTCCTTACCATTTCATAAAATTTCTGAATTTCTTCTGTGTTGCTATAAGAGCCTGCCCGGGCACCTTTTTGCAGTTCGGTAAGGTATGTTATATCCTTCAGGACTGCCTTCAGACCCTCATAAATACTCTGCTCATCGTTTGCAGCCACCAATCCATTGATGCCGGACTGGATCTGTTCATTTGCCGATGCGTATTTTGTCACAATGCACGGCACACCAAGGCACAGCGCTTCTGTGATTGCAACCGGTTTGCCTTCATATCTGGAGGCAAGCACAAAAGCATCCATTTGTTTCACTAAAGGCAGCGGGTTATCGGAATGACCATGAAAGACAACATACGCACCAAGCTGTGCATCCGCCACCAGTTTTTTTACTGTTTCCAGATCCTTACCGTCACCGATCAAATGCCATACTACACCGTCCAGCAGGTTCTCATCCCGAAGCTTCTGCAAAGCATTCACAATCCGATCCAAACCCTTGACATGCAGGTCACAGCGACAAACGGTACCCAGCTTGATATCGCCGGACAGAACGTCCTTCGCACCCGCTTCTGCGCGCTTTTGCAAGTATTCCTGTGATGTAATATTCTCTATGACAATGGCCTTATCCTGTAGCTTAGGAAATGCAGACACAAAGCTATCGGCACAGCTGCCAGACACCAAAACCACATGATCTGCGCGGTACAAAGGCTTTCTGTCCACTTCCGGCAGCAGATAACTTGCTACGTAATCCGGGTGGATCCAGGCAACACGTTTCTTTGCCCACACCTTATCAGACAAGGCATAGTGATCAGACCAGCCTTCAATAAAGCCGATGGCCACATCATATTCCTTTTCAATCTTCCGGGAGAGGAACACCTGCGTCTTGACAGAATGGTGGGCCAAAATATCCCGCAGCTTTCCTTTGGGGGTATTTCTATGCTTAAGCCAGCTTCCCATTGTTCGGAACACACCGCCGTCCAGGAAAAAGAACAGCATTTTCTGGTGCTTCATGGTGAGCTTTTTGGACAACTTCGGTGCGTATGCAGACTCCAACAAGTGGACCTGCTTAGGGATGTAGGAAAGAAACGGACCTTCGTTACTATACAAAATCAGATCCACTTCATATTCCGTATAGTCCAGTTCATTTAGCAGGGACAGCAACGCAGAAGTCGTGCCACCAGTCATCATTCTATCATAAACAAACAATATTTTTTTCATATCTGTTTCTCCAAACAGAGCAGCTTATTTCCTGGTTGTTTTGCCGTAATAAATCTTGGCCAGTTTACTGTAAACCGGGTACAGCCATTCCTGTTTGACCAGGAAATTCTTAATTCCTACACCACGCAGAAAGGCTTTTCTCTTTACCTTTGTGTAGTCTGCTTTGCTAAAATGGGTCTTGACCGCCTGCTCGCGCTCCTCCAGCGCCAGCCGCCGGTTGGACTTGGTCTCCGATGCGCCATTGCCCTCGTACCAAGCGATCACCACAGGCAAATGGGTCAGCCTATAGCCGTTTTTATAGGCATAGGTATAATATTCAAAGTCAGCTGCCATTTTATAGCCTGCAGCGAAGGGCCGCTGTTTTAAAAGTGCTGCAGGATATATTGTTGCCTGGTGACACAGCACCATGGTATAGCAGGCATAATCATCAAACACATCCGGATAACGCAGAATATAGTCCCGGTTTGCCGTATAGCAGTCGCCGTAAAAAATCTGCTGATCCCCAGCTGTCTGCAATTTTTCGATCTGCTCTGTGATATCCTTCAATACGGTATCATTGTAAAACAAGTCGCCGCAATTCAGATACATTGCCACTGTGCCTGTCACATACTGGGCTGCCTGATTCATGGCATCGTAGATACCCGTATCCTTCTGTGTGATCAGGCGGATCCTGGGATCATCCGGAAGCGCATCCACGCTTCCATCCACGGAGCCGCCGTCCTTGACGATGATCTCAAAATCGGCATCCTTTTGTGAAAGGATGGATGTAATTGTTTTGTTCAGGGCGGCTCCCGCATTTAAGGATACCACCAACATACTGATCTTCATAAATCTCCTCTTGCGTCAATCGATCGGCAGCTTTATCATATTGGCCATGTAAATGGCCGGCTCATCTTTTTCCGAGTGTCTCCATTTTTCTGGTACAGTAATGATCTTTTCCGGGTTTTCTGCCAAATAAGCAGCCCACCAGGAAAACGTGCTGTTGGACAAGACAAAGTGGCTGCACCGCTGCATCAAGGCATAATCCTCATAATCCTTTGTCCCCTGTACCATCACAGTATCTGCCGGGAACTGCAGCATCTCTGCCGCCTGCTTGGCATCGTTACTAAATACAAACAGTCGATAGCTGTCAAGATGTGTTTGTATGTACTCGATCGCACGCTTATAATAGGCCAAGGAGCAGACATTCAAATCTGCATTTTTCGCCTGCTTGTAATCCCCTAACCGAATATGCAGCGCAACGGCATTGGTGCAACTAATCTGATGCAGGTATTCCTTTGCCTGGCCGCTCAATTCTTTCGCCACCGTGAATTCCTGCTTCAGCTGTTCCTTGCAGGTGTCGAAATACTGTTCGCCCTGGAAGTAGCCATATACATACTTATGTTTTGCCGCTGCCTTGGGGATCTCGTAGTAATACGGATCAAAATTGAACAGCAGTCCTTTTTTCGCATATTTTTTGTACAGCCGGTGACCCGTTCTGTCCGTTCTGCCAAGCACGCGGATCAGCTTCTGCCGAATATGGAAGATATTCTGCAACAGTACCACTTTTTTCCGTTCGCCGGCGGATATGCCGCATGTATCCCACTGCGGATATTGAGAAACATTCAAGTTATACAGTGCCAAAGGCTTCTCTGGCAGGTAGTAACTGGTATCAAAGCAAATCTCTTCTTTGTAGACCTTTGCCAGCTGTAAGCCATAGGCATATTGAAACATTTGATTTCCCAACCCGCCGATCAGCTTCACTACTATCATCGTTCTGCCCCTTTTCTCAGCTGTCTGTATTTCAATAGGCCATTTACACAGTACCAGCCCATGTAGTACGCAGCCTCAAAAACGTTAATGTCTGCAGCTCTATATGCGTTCCAGTTCATTTTTGCTGCCTTCAGCTTATTGCCAGACTTGGAGGCCGCAGAGAGCCGGTAAATCAGAAGCGGTTCATCGATTCCGTAGGCTATTTCGCCGGAACGCAGTATTCTCAGCCAGCACGCAAAATCCTCGTGCATATTACTTCCAACCACTTCGTTTTGCAGATATGTCTGCTTATGGACCAACACCGAGGAATTGGACACAATATTTTGCTTCAAAATTTTTCTGTATCCGATTTGGGCAGGTGCATGCAGATACCAGTCAATGGATTCTCCTTCTGCATTCATAAAAGCAGATCCGGCAAAAAACAGCTTTCCTTTTGTTTGCTTCTGCAACGCGACCTGTTTTTCCAGCTTGTCGCCCGCCCAGGCATCATCGCTGTCCAAAAATGCCAGCCATTGTCCCCGGGCCGCCTTGATCGCTCTGTGCCTTGTTTGGGAGGCGCCGCTGTTTTTCTCATTGACTAGCACCTGAATTCTACTATCCTGTGCTGCAAGGCGGTACAGCTTTACCAAAGTGTCGTCCTTTGAGCAATCATCGACCACTAGCAGTTCCCAATAAGGATATGTTTGTTTCAAGACGGATTCAATCGCTAATTCTACAGTTTTTCCCGCATTATACGCAGGCATGATGATACTGATCAGCTCATTATCTTCCATAGTCATGTGATTGCCGTCTCCTCTTTTTATTTTATCACTTTATACGTTCTGCAGCAGTTCTTCTTTTTCCTCCGTCTTATGGGAGGCTGTGGTCTGGCCTTCTTCGATACCCTCGGTGCTTTCCTTCATAAACAGGACCTTCACCGTGGCCAGCATGATCCGCAGGTCCTCTGCAATGGACATGCGGTTTATGTACATCAGATCCATCTTCAGCTTGTCATAAGGCTCGGTGTTATACCGGCCGTAGACCTGAGCGTAGCCGGTCAGGCCGGCCTTGACCTGCAGACGCAGGCCGAAGGAGGGAATTTCCTTTTCATACTGCTCCGCGATCTGGGGACGCTCGGGCCGGGGGCCAACGATGGTCATATCGCCTTTTAGGATGTTAAACAGCTGGGGCAGCTCGTCAAAGCGGATCTTGCGGATCAGTTTGCCAACGGGAGTGATCCGATCATCGTTCTCCGTAGACAAGCGGGCAACGCCATCCTTTTCTGCATCCACACGCATACTACGGAACTTCAAGACCTTGAATTCCTTCCGGTCTTTGGTCAGCCGTACCTGCTTATACAGAACGGGTCCCTTATCATAGGCCTTGATAGCAATGGCCGTAGCCAGCATAAATGGGCTGGTAAGGATAATCGCCAGCAAGGAAACAACAACATCAAAAGCCCGTTTCATGACTAAATACTCAACAGACGGTGCTGCTCGCTGCACACGGACCAGAGGCACGCTGAAGGCTTGCATATGATCTGCGCCGGCGATCAGCACATCGCCCACCCTGGGCGGGAAATAGCACTGAATGCTGTTGGTAACACAGTATTTGACGATGGAATTGCGGGTATCCAGGCTGGCGCCTGCCACAAACACGACATCCGCTCCCTCCATCACGCTGGCAAAATTGCCGCATTCGCCGGAATCCTGCACTTGCCGGATCACTTCGAATTTGCGATCAAAGTGTTCGATCTCCCGGAGGGTACGCAGGTCATTTTCCGTGATATAAATGACCACCGTTTTCTTCGGCTGATTCATCCGGAAATACAACCGATTGGCCCAAAAGCTCCACAGAATACACCAGGCAAGCTGTACTGCCAGCAAACCCAGTAGGGGCAACGGATTCACCAGCCGCAGCTTAAATACCGAAACAGCCACATAACCGATGGCGGCACTGAGCAGAAGTGCCAAGCCCTGGGAATACACCAGCTGCCGCACCCGGGAGGTCCCGACCATGTGTATCCGGTAGATCCGGCCCAATAGCACGATCATCATCAGATAGATAAACGCAACTGCTACAAGATATGCGTGCATCCTTTCGATCCCCAGCATGGGAACATACCAAACATACGCACAAACACCAAACAGTGCCGTGATCACTAAAACATGCAGCAGTTTAAAGCTGCGCATAAGCAATGTTTTTGTGGGTCTTTTCATTTTTCTCTCTCCTTACAGGCAGCATATCACTTTCTGCGATGGCGCTTGCTGTAGTAGTGATCGTAGTGCTTATCATGATATGCGCCGCAGGTCGCCACCGCACCCAGGATCCTGGCATCCGCAAATTGCAATTTGCGGATCGTCTCCGCCACTGCCCTATGCTTGGTCTTCTTCTCCTGCACTGCCAGCAGGTAACCGTCCAGGCACTTGCTGATGATCAGCGCATCGGATACCACCGTCACAGGCGGCAGATCTACGATCACGTACTCATAGTTTCTGCGCAGGGCAACGAACAGATGCTCCATCTGCTTGGACTCCAAAAGGCCTGTGGGGTCTGCCGGAACGTTACTTGCCGGCAGCACATGGATGCCGTATTTTTCTACATTCCGGATCGCCTCATCGATCCGCACCTCACCAATAAGGAAATCACTCAGCCCGGGGGTGGGGCGGATCCCCAGCTTGACCGCTACCGTAGGCAGCCGCAGGTCACAGTCGATCAGCAGTACCCGCTTGCCGATCTGCGCCAGAGAAATGGCCAGATTCACAGCAGTAGTGCTCTTGCCTTCACCGGACGTAGGACTTGTTACACCAATGCATTTGCACTCCTTGCCCGGCAGGGCAAACATAACATTAGTGCGCAGGGATTTATAGGCCTCCTGCACTACAAAGGATGTTTTATCATGCAAGACATACTGCTTTTGTCCAGGCAGTTTACTTGCTTTGCGTGTTACTCCGTTGCTCATTCTCATTTCCTCCTGGGGGTAACTGATGCCGCGCTGTACTGATATTTATCTGCCTGCTGCATGTCCGGGATCATACCCACCAAAGCGATACCATAACGATCTTCTATTTCCGCGCCGGATGCCACCTTGTCCACGATCACATCAAACAAAATCACACCAATACAACATACGAGCAACGCGATCACAAAACCCATGACTGCGTGATGGACACTGTTGGGAGCATACGGCGACTGTGGCATCACTGGGTAATCCACGATCCGCATAGAGCTGCCGTCAACCACCCGGGCCACATGCTCCGGTGCCACCGCAGCAATGGCCGAAGCCAACTGCTCCGCTTCCTTAGGCGAGTCTGCCTCCACATAGACACTAATGATGGCTGCATTGGTCGCCACCGAAGTTGACACATTTTTCAGCAGTGCCGCATAGGTAGTATCCATTCCGCAATCTGCTGCCGCATCTAAAAGAACACTGCGGCTGAGAATGATCTCCTGGTACAGATACGTCAGGCTTCTGGAAGCGGTAATATCAGACGAAGTCATATTGGACTGTCCCTCTGCCGTGGTCATGCGGTTATTGACGTATGCGGTAAAGCTGCTGCGATAGCTGGGCTTAATAAACAGCTTGGACAAACCAAAAACGACCACGCCGCACAACACCGCGATCAATAAGATCATCCACGCGCGCTTTAAAAGCACCCGAAACACACGCATCAGATCGATCGTGCGCTCCGTGGATGACATGTTTCTCTTCTGATTCTCCTGCATAGTTTTTCCTCCGGTGTTTCTAAAAACACATACTTTCAGTTATATTAATGTATCATATCACATTCTGACGGTTTTGGCAACGGAAAACCGTAGAAAAACAAGAATTTTCTTGCCTGCTTAATCTTTCTTTAAGTCGGTGCTTCCGCGGTTGTTTTCCGTCGGATCTTGTGGTATGATGGGGCAAACGGAGGTGATTCTATGGGGCGTTTTTGGAAGCGGTTTGGCTGTTTGATCCCTGTGGCTATCCTGGTGCTGCTGGGTGTTTTTGCCCGGCTCGTACCCGGTTACAGCTTCTCTTCCTATGTCTTTTGGGGTTGTGCCCTGGTGGTGCTGGCCTACTGGCTCTTGCGCCTGCTTAAGGGTAAAAAACCAAAGCTTTCCACGGTATTGTGTTGGGTCTTGAGCGTGTTTCTGTGTCTCGGCCTTGTTCTGGCCGCCGTTACGGGCGTATTCATCGGTACTGCAGGCCGGGGTGAAGCGGATACCCCTTGCGATTACGTGATCGTCCTGGGTGCCGGCGTCAACGGCACCGTGCCGTCGCTGATCCTCAGCGAGCGGATCAACCGGGCTTATACATACCTGGAAGAAAACCCTGATGTGATCTGCATCGTATCCGGTGGACAAGGCCCCGGTGAACACATCACTGAAGCCAAGTGTATGTATGACCGGCTCACGGCCATGGGCATTGAAGAAAGCCGGATCTGGCAGGAAGACGAGGCCACCTCCACCAGGGAAAACATCCGTTTTTCCCTGGAGCTGATCGAAGAAAAGACAGGCGAGCGCCCCACGCAAGCCGCTGTCATTTCCAATGAATTTCACCTGTTCCGGGCGGGATTGTTTGCTGCCGAGCAGGACCTGGAAATGGTAGGTGTGCCCGCCAAAACCATTTGGATCACACTGCGAGCCAACTATTTCCTCCGGGAGATCGTGGCCGTCTGGTATTACATAATTTTAGGAGGCTGACATTATGATCGAACGCAAATATGCTGATTTTGCCTGGGAACAGACCGCCGCTCTGCTGGCTGTGGACTCCCCTACCGGCTACACGGAAAAAGCCGCCCTGTGGGTCAAAGAGGCCTTTGAAGCCCTGGGCTTTTCCGCCCATATCACCACCAAGGGCGGTGTGATCGCCGACTTAGGCGGTGAGGATGCGGATAATGGGCTGCTGCTGGCTGCCCACGTAGATACTCTGGGTGCCATGGTGGCAGAGGTCAAGGGCAATGGCCGCCTGCGGCTGACAAGCCTGGGCGGCATGAATGCCAACAACGCCGAGGCTGAAAATGTCCGGGTCTATACCCGCGCTGGCAAGGTGTACGAGGGCACCCTGCAGCTGTGCAACGCCTCTATCCACGTCAACGGCAGCTACAACGATGCCAAGCGCAGCTTTGACACCACCGAGGTGGTGCTGGACGAGGATGTCAACAGCGCCGATGATGTCAAAAAGCTGGGCATCCAGACCGGTGATATGGTCTGCTTTGACCCCCGTACCCGCCGCACAGCATCCGGGTATCTCAAGAGCCGCTTTCTGGATGACAAGCTGTCCGTTGGTATCCTGCTGGGCTTTGCCAAATATATCGCAGACAACAAGCTCACCTTAAGGCGCAAAACTTACGTCCATGTAACGGTCTATGAAGAAGTAGGCCATGGTGGCTCCGGCTCTGTGCCTGCATGTATCACAGAAGCAATCAGTGTGGATATGGGCTGCGTGGGTGACGGTCTGAGCTGCACAGAGCGGCAGGTCTCCATCTGTGCCAAGGACTCCGGCGGTCCCTACAGCTATCAGGTAGTGGGCAAGCTGATCCAGGCTGCCAAGGCAACGGGCGCTGACTACGCAGTGGATGTGTACCCCCATTATGGCTCCGATGTGGAGGCCACCCTGCGGGCAGGCTTCGATATCCGCCACGGTCTGATCGGCGCAGGCGTCTACGCCAGCCACGGCTACGAGCGCAGCCACATTGACGGCGTATACAACACCCTCAAGGTCCTCTGCGGCTATCTGGAGTGCTAAAAACATTTTAAAGCCTGCGTCTTTCGGACGCAGGCCTTTTTGTTTATTATGCATAAATTTTCTTTCTAAACTTCAACTAATTAATTGCTTTTTGTACAAATTTACCCTTGCATTTGTATCTATGCGGTGCTATAATCTAATTACTAAACATCTTTCTCTCCTTTTCATTTTCTTATCTCTCTTTCGCGAAAATAACCGGTATCGTTTGGTCGACGATACCGGTTATTTTCGCAAGGTGTCCTTAATATCGCTGAATTTTACAAAAAAGGGGCTGTCTCAAAATGATTATTTGTAGGGACACCGCTCCCGCGGTG
>CAYVCR010000022.1:0-16805 GCA_964450205.1 uncultured Oscillospiraceae bacterium
CCCGAACACAGAAGTTAAGCTCATGTACGCTGACAATACTTGGCGGGCGACTGCCTGGGAAGATAGGTAACGCGAACACAGAAACCTCACAACTTCGGTTGTGAGGTTTTCTTTATATACAAAGCCGAGTGGGGAACAGGTGGACGGTCCACCTGTTCCCGTTTGCGGTGCCCGGTGAGCGCCTTGGCGCGAGCGCCTGCGTTGCCCACCGAGCGCGGCACACGCTGTACCCTCGCTTGATCCGCCACAGGCGGCGCTCGGCGCGCTCCCCTGGGAAGATAGGTAATGCCAACACAAAGCCCTGACTGTAAGGTCGGGGTTTTTCTGTCTGCAGCATTCCGCCGGACTGTTGCGGATGGCAGGGCAATGCTTGCAAGTCGTGGAAAAGGGGTAACAGAATTTGGAAGAGCCAGGAACGATCCGGGCTCTTTTTGTTTCAGTTGCCTGAAGGACTGTTTCCGTTACAAAGTGTTGTGAAGATCGTGATGAATTCTTTATGTATTAACAATATTTTGTGCATATTTTGAGGCTGAAATAGCATATTATTGATGATGTGCGATCTGCATATTTATGTGCAGCATAATGCATAGAATCTTTGTGCTGGAAACATTTGGATTCGCTACGCACACAGAATGTAAAGATTATATTGACACAATGACCTAAATGTGATATAAATACGTGAACCTGGCAACTGACGAATTGCAAAATCTACCAGGAGTTGCCAAAACCGCATTGCTCTACTATCCACTTCAATTACGCCGGTTGTTATCCGGTAATTAATTTGGATATACAACAGTAGTAACGCTACTGTGTATATAATATGTCTAATGGAGGAAAAGAAAATGAAAAAAGCTCTTGCACTGCTGCTGGCTGCATTGATGATCGTTGGCCTGTTCGCTGGCTGTGGCGACAAGACTCCCGAGAATCCCAATGCAACCAACGCCCCTGCTGCAACTGATAGCGTCGATACTGCTGTTGTCTACGAGGACATCGATGTCGCTGATGCTGTCGAGCACGCCGACTACACTTCCGTATACGAGACCATCGGCTCCGCTATCACCATTGACATGGTCAATGAAGATCCCGAGACCGGCCTGGCTACTGTTGAGTATGAAGGTGTGATTTACGAACTGGGTATGGACTTCCTGTCCTACGCTATGGTTTACAACTGCTCTGTGCCCGAAGGCTCTGAGTATACTACTCAGGAGGAAGTTTTCAATGAGTGGTGGAAGCTGTACATCCAGAGATGGAACTATCTTGTTCCTGAAGTTCCCCTGTACTCCAACCAGTACTTTGATCTGTATAATGCAAAGATCAAGAACTTTGTGACCACTCCCTACTGGGGTGCTGCTGATGCTATCATCGCTGCTTCCGTCAAGGAAGGTGAGGCTAATTCTGTGATCCTGGGAAGCACTACCGATCTGTCCGGTGCATTCCGTAACTCTTCTTGGGGTAAGGCTAATCCCGGTTCTTCTGATCTGGATATTGAGAATCTGACTTCTGGATATGCCACTCTGCAGACCGATAAGAACGGTGCTTTTGTTTGGAACGAAATGGCAATTGCTGAGGAACCTACTGCTGTTCTCAACGAGGATGGCACTCTGACTTACACCATCAAGATCAAAGACGGCATGGTCTTCTCCGACGGTTCTCCCATCACTGCAAAGAATTACATTGCAGCTACTCTGGCTAACTCCACTGAGGTTGCCGCAGCTGCTGGTGGCACCGGTAATGCTGGCCTTGTTATTGCTGGCTTTGATGCTTTCAAGGGCTACAACGGCACCAATGACGGCCAGGCTGTTTTGGATTCTGAGGGTGCTGAGACCGACGTCATTGCATCCAAGTACTTCTCCGGAATCAAGCTGATCGACGACTACACCTTCTCTGTCACCTATACTGCTGAGTACGCAACCTACTACTATGTCATGTCCTATGCCGCCTTCGGCCCTTCTCCTCTAGCTTTGTACCTGGGCGAGAACGACATCGTTGTTGCTGAAGACGGCTCCGTTGGCCTGTCCGACGGCTTCTATACTAAGGTCGAGAAGGATGGCACTGAGGCTTACGAGATGGCTAATGTGATCGTCAACAATCTGAAGTGGAACTCCGATCTGCCTTGGTCCGGTCCTTACATGGTCACCAATTATGATGAGTCTTCTCTGACCGCAACTTTGACCATTAATCCCAACTACCCCGGCGACACCGCCCGTGGTACTGCTTCCATCAAGACCATCACTTACGTCAAGATGGTTGCTGAGACTCAGACCGATATGTTCAAGACCGGTCAGATCGATGTCCTTGCTGGCATCACCGGTGTTACCGAGACCGAAGAGGCCCTGGCTCTGATCTCCGAGTCTCCCGATCTGTACGCTGAAACCCACTATGACCGTGCTGGCTACGGCAAGATCGGTTTCCGTTCCGACTTTGGTCCTACCTCCATGGTTGAGGTCCGTCAGGCTATCATGTACACCATCAACCGTCCTGAATTCGCTCAGACCTTTACCGGCGGTTACGGCGCTGTTGTTCACGGCCCCTACTACACCGGCTACTCTGCTTACAAGGCAGTAGAAGACGAGATCATCCTGAATCAGTATGCATACAGCGCTGACTCCGCAATTACCGTTCTGGAAGAGGCTGGCTGGATCTACAATGCTGAGGGTAAGGAATACGTCAAGGGTACCGATGACATCCGTTACAAGAAGCTGTCTGGCTACGAGCTGTCTGCTGATAACCTGAGCTTTGCTACCGTCGACGGTAAGTACAAGACTGTTAAGATCAACGGTGAGTACTACATGCCTCTGGCTATCAACTGGTACGGCACTCAGCCCAACGATGTTACTGACCTGTTGATCACTGCATGGCAGACCAACCCCAATGCTACTAGCGAGATCGGTATGTATATCACCTACACCAGCACTGACTTCTCTACCGGCCTGTACGGTGAACTGCATCAGATGGAAGAGGCTGGCTTCAATGGCGTTCCCAAGCTGAATGCTATCAACTTTGCTACTGGCTTTACTTCCGCTATGTACGACTACAGCTGGAACTGGACGATCAACCCTGAGCTGATCGCTGCCGGTTACTCTGTTTGCTTTGTCAGTGATGAAGCTGACTTCATGGAGAACTATCAGTAGTCTTTCTTGATTACCTAAGCACTTAGGCACCTATGCCTAAGTAAACATGTTACAAAAATAGGAACGGCATTGTACAATGCCGTTCCTATTACGTAACATGAGGTTTGTTCTCTTTTGCTGTATTCTAACGCGTACAGGTCCGTAGGGCAGGGGCTTGCCCCCGTCGCAGCAGGACTCCGTCATTGGTAGGCGTCGCGCAAGCTCATATCATTTTACGTCGGAGTTAAGCCCCCGTCCTACTGCTGTAAAATTTTTCTAACATGCATACTACTATACCCTCTTGTGGGAGACTATACAGAAAGGAGAGAATACGATGGTTAAATATATCATTAAGCGCATCCTGTATATTATTCTCGTATTTATTATCCTGTCCTTCATGATCTATATGATCTACAATATGCTGCCTATTGATAAGGCGGCTGAAAAGGCTTCTGAAGAAATCAAGGCTAACAAGCTTTTAGACTACAACGCGCGATACGAATACTGGCAAAACAGGCTAGGCACGAACGGTACGAAAGTCGAGCGCTACCTGCGCTGGCTGGGTGTGTATCCTTATGCAGATGGTTCCTATAAGGGCCTGTTGACCGGTTACCTGGGAGAATCCACCCAGTACGGCAAGCCGGTTTCCGAGGTGCTCGTTGAACCTATGAAAAATACAATCTTCATAAATATATTCGCAACGATCCTGGCATTGGGCATTACCATACCCCTTGGCATTTTCTGTGCGGTGAAACGCGGCAGTAAGCAAGATCTTGCGGTTCAGGTGGGTACCCTTGTGGGTTACTCGATCCCAACATTTATCATAGCGATTATCTTTATTTGGCTGTTTGCTGTTATATTGGGATGGTTTCCGGTCAGCGGTATGCAGACCGCAGGATCTGTATCCTGGTCTCCCATGCGGCAGTTCTGGGATAAGATGTATCATATGGCACTGCCGTTGATCGTAATGACCTTCGGCTCTTTGGGCGGCATGACCCGTTATGTCCGTGCAGCAATGACCGAGGCATTGAACATGGACTGTATCCGTACGGCACGAGCTAAGGGCTTGCGTGAGAAGGTCGTTATCTACTCTCATGCATGGCGAAATGCCCTGCTGCCCGTGATCACCTTGATCATCGGCTGGTTCCTGGGTATCTTTGGCGGCTCTCTGATGATCGAGAATATCTTTGCGCTAAATGGCATCGGCCGCACCTACAACATGGCGCTGACTTCCAGTGATAATGAGGTGGTGCTGGCCCTGCAGATGTTCTATATTATCATTTCGCTGTTTGGCAACCTGATCACCGACATCGTATACGGCTTCGTGGATCCCCGTGTCCGCGTGAATAAGTAAGGAGGCAGTTTTATGAGTAAAGAAAACAAGACTGCCAAGAAAGGCTTTTTCGCGACATTGGCCCGCTGGGGCAAGCGTGCCTTTTTCGGTGGATCTAAGGAACTGTCTGATGATGAGAAGTTTGCGGTAGAAAAACTGGAAAGCCCTTCTGTCATGGCGGTTAAGGCTTATTTCCGCCGGCCCATTGCGGTTATTGCGCTGGTTGTGTTGATCGCCTTATTCCTGTTTGTCTTCATTGGTCCGCTGATCGTGCCGATGGATGTGAACTATACTGACCCTCTGCAGGCCAATCTTCCTCCAAATTACAGTTTTATGAAGGTGCCTGCTGCGCTGGCTGATAATGTCCGCGACATCAGCGGCTTTAGTAGCTTTACTGTAGGTGTCAGCAATGACGACGAGTTCTATATTTGGGGCAATACCATCAACAACCTGACGAATGTGGATTATGCCGATGTTCCTGCGGAAGTGGCGGATGGTGGAGTTGCCTTTGCTTCTGCCGGCTCTGACCATATTATTGCAATTACCACAGACGGTAAGGTTGTCGGCTGGGGTAACGGTAATAATGGCCAGTTCGGCGAAGTCAAGAATTCCAATGACCCCTATTTGCAGATGCCTGACGAATTGCTTAACGGAACGATCGATCCCAGTCAAGTCCGCCAGTTACTCTGTGGCTATCAGTGTACGGCGCTTGTTATGAAGGACGGTACGATGTATGTTTGGGGCAATCTGAATTCCCAGCTGAGCTTGAAGGAACTGTCCAATAAATTCACAGAGGGTGTACAGAAAATCGCATTCTCTAATTACTACGCGCTTGTTCTGCGTGAAGATGGCACTGTTTCCGGTGGGCAGTCCTTGAGCTTCAACATGGTTTCAGCCTATTCTTCTACTGAGGGTACGATCAAAAATCTACGTAGCTTCATGACTGACAGAAAGGCTGTTGACATTGCTGCTACCAATAACTGCTATGCTATCGTCCTGGATGACGGAAGTATCGTTGCATTTGGAGCTGCGGCGTATGGTGAAAAGGATGTCCCTGCCGCACCGGAAGGAGAGAAGTATGTCTCTGTTTCTGCCGGAACCCGTCACTTTGTTGCAGTGACCGATCAGGGTACAGTTGTTGGTTGGGGTCATGATGATAATAAGCAGGCGAGCGGTATCACCGGCGAAACTGCCGCAAAGGTCTACACAGGCGCGAAGCAGACGTACCTTGTCAACGAAGAGAATGAACTGACCGATTCTGCTGGCTTCAGAGGGTATCTGATGGGCACCGACAACCGCGGCCGTGATGTTTTTACCCGCATTATTCACGGCGGCAAGATGACCATGACCATCGGCGCTGTTGCAGTTATCGTGTCTACGATCATAGCTATTATCGTAGGTTGTCTGTCCGGTTATTTTGGCGGCTGGGTCGATATACTTTTGATGCGTATTACAGAGATTTTCTCTGCGATCCCATTCCTGCCCTTTGCTATGATGCTGTCCTTTGTTATTCGCACCATGCCTATCGATGAGACAACAAGAATCTTCATCATTATGATCATTTTGGGCCTGCTGAGCTGGACCGGCCTGGCGGTTATGATCCGTGCGCAGGTATTGTCTGAACGTGAAAAGGAATTTATTATTGCAGCTAAGAGCATGGGTATCAAGGAGAGAAAGATTGCTTTTAAGCACATTTTGCCTAATGTGATCTCTGTTATTCTTGTCAATGTTACTTTGAGCTTCGCAAGCTGCCTGCTGACGGAATCCAGCTTGTCTTACCTTGGCTTTGGCGTACAGCAGCCGCAGCCTACCTGGGGCAATATGCTCAATGGCGCAAATAATTCCATTGTCATCCAGAACTATTGGTGGCAGTGGGTATTCCCCGCGATTTTTCTTGGCATTGCTACCATCAGTATCAACATTATTGGTGACGCTCTGCGGGATATTTTGGATCCCAAGAGCAGCCAGGAAAAGTAATAGGCAGGAGGTAGAATTATGGCTTTGTTAGAAGTAAAAAACCTTCATACCTATTTCAAGACAAGAAAAGGTACTGTTAAGGCAGTCAATGATGTTTCTTATACGCTGGAACCCGGCAAGACCGTTGGCATTGTCGGTGAATCCGGTTCCGGCAAGTCCGTTTCTGCCATGTCGATCCTGCGGCTGTTGGATGGCAACGGCTATATTGCAAACGGCGAAGTGCTGTTTAATGGCAGAGATTTGACTAAGCTGACCCAACAGGAAATGTACGAGATCCGCGGTAATGCTATCTCTGTTATTTTCCAGGAGCCTATGACTTCCTTGAACCCTGTATTCACGATCAAAAAGCAGCTCAGTGAGCCCTTCATGATCCACCAGGGTATGAATAAGAAGGAGGCAGCTAAGAAGGCCCTGGAGATGCTCTACGCGGTGCAGATCCCCCATCCGGAAAATGTTCTGCGCCAATATCCGCACCAGTTGTCCGGCGGTATGCGCCAGCGTGTTATGATCGCCATGGCGCTTGCCTGCAAGCCCAAGGTCCTGATTGCAGACGAGCCAACCACTGCCTTGGACGTTACCATCCAGGCACAGATATTGCGGTTGATGAATGACCTGCAGCGTGACAACGGTACGGCAATTATCTTTATCACCCATGATCTCGGTGTTATCAATGAGATGGCCGATGACGTTGTTGTCATGTACTGTGGCCAGGTGGTCGAGCAGACCTCGGCGAAGATGATCTTTACCGATTGTGCAACCAGCCACCCCTACACAGAAGGTCTTATGCATTCTATACCCAGACTTGACAATGTGGGCAATAAGCTGGAGCCGATTCCCGGTGTTGTACCCCACCCACTGGCACTGCCCAAGGGTTGCAAGTTTGCACCCCGCTGCAAATACGCAACGGCTAAGTGTACAGAAGTGGAGCCAGAACTTTTAGAAGTGATTCCCGGACAGAAGATCCGCTGTCATTATCCGGAAAAGGAGGTGCGTCGCAGTGATGAACACAGACAAGCTCTTATCAATCAAGAACCTTAAAAAGTATTTCCCCATTGCGAAGCAGCATTTTTTCCAGAAGGAACAGCTGTTTATCCGTGCAAACGAGGATATTACGATCGATATCCACAACGGTGAGACCTTCGGCTTGGTTGGCGAGTCCGGCTGTGGCAAGTCCACCTTAGGCCGTACAATTTTGCAGCTGTACGATCAGACGGCTGGCAGCACCTTGTATTATGGCCGCACGATTGAGGATTTTGCGCCCAGCTATGTGAGATACACGCTGCTGAATTCACGCAAGATGATCGCAAAATACAATAAGCTGCAGGCAAAGGCTGACAGCCTGTCTAAGGTCGTGGAAGATGCGGGCGATCATGCTACCTTCTTCCAGCATCAGGCGAAAAACCTGGCTGTTGCAGAGGCGGATACGGCTTTCCAGAATGTAGTCAAGATCCTGGGCGGCTTTGCTGCACTGGATGATCCGTCCGAGGGAGCTAGGAAACTGCTGAAACGGTTTGATGCCAACGTAAAGCTGTGCAGACTGGTGGAAAAGGCACGAGAGCTGGATAGTGAGATCGCCTTCCAGGAGGCCATTGCCAAGGAATTGGAAGCAGATGATTCCGTTAAGAATAAGAGCGGAAGGATCCATGCGGCGCTGAAGAGGGCAGCTGCCTGCCGCGCTAAGAAAAAAGAGCTGGAGAGCCCTCTTCAGGAAGCAAAAGCGAATGTTGACGCGGAGAATGCAGTCATCGCGCAACTGAAGGCCAAGTATGCACACAATGAACAATTTGCCGTGTATGAGAAACTTCTCGATAACGGCATTGACCTGAGCAGACTGAAGTATTCTGAGATGCGCATCCTGCGTAAGGATATTCAGATCATTTTCCAGGATCCTTATTCTTCGCTGAATCCTCGTATGACCATTGGTCAGATCATTGGTGAGGGTCTGATGACCCATAAGTTCTTCAAGCCCCGCGATCCGCAGATGAAGGAGTATATCCTGGACGTGATGGCCCAGTGTGGTCTGCAGGACTATATGCTGCACCGCTATCCTCACCAGTTCTCCGGTGGCCAGCGTCAACGTATTTGTATTGCACGTGCACTGGCAGTGAAGCCTAAGTTCATTGTTTGTGACGAGTGCGTTTCCGCACTGGACGTGTCCATTCAGTCGCAGATCATCAATCTGTTGGAGGAACTGAAGGAGAAAGAGAAGCTGACGTATCTGTTCATTTCCCATGATCTTTCTGTTGTCCGGTATATTTCTGACCGTATTGGTGTTATGTATTTGGGCAATATGGTCGAGCTGGGCAGTGCTGAAGAGATTTTCTCTGATCCGCGCCATCCCTACACGGTTGCGCTGCTGTCTTCTATTCCTACTACCGATGTGGAGTCTCTGAAGAAGGAACGCATCATTCTGGAGGGAAATATACCCAGTCCTGTCCGTCCTCCGGAAGGCTGCAAGTTCCACACTCGCTGCTACATGGCATGCGACAAGTGCAAAGTCGTGCCGCCTCCTTATGAGGAAGTGACACCCGGTCATTTCGTAGCATGCCACTTCCTGGATAGAAAGATCGATGAGAACGGTGATTATCTGTTCGATATTCCCGGTAAGCAGGAGAATGCGTAATTATGCTCTTCGGTAAAAAATTAAAGGTCATCAAAAAACCGGATAAAGAGAAAGAAAAAGACCTGCACAGGCAGATCGATGAAGAAGGCGGCCTGGAGAAAAAAGACATGCCTGCCATGATCGTCTCGGCTTTTCTTGTTTTTTTGCCGGTTGCAGCAATAGCTTTGGGACTGATCGTTCTGTTGGCATGGCTGTTTCTAAGATGAACGAAACCCGCACAGCAGGCTGTGCGGGTTTTTATCATAGCTAAAGCCGCCTTCTGTAGAAGGCGGCTTAGCTATCAACGTACGAATTTGCCTTTATTGCGGCGGAAAAGATGTCTGTATTCCAGACAGGTCAGTCCGCCAAAGATCACGAGACATGCAAGGCTGATCTTCCAACCAAGGGAGAATGCTTCGTTGTGGTACTGGAAGGAGACTGTGTGTTGGCCTTCTGAGAGGATCAGGCCGAGCATGGTATCACCGATCAAAACGGTCTGAGCGGGCTCTCCGTCAACGGTGGCAGACCAGTTGCCGTTTTGGGGAATAGAGGTGTACAAGACACCGTCACGGTCACACTGAATCGTTCCTTCTACAAAGGTAGATTTGAATTCAGTCAGTTCCAGTGTGGAGGCTGCCAAAATATCATAGGCATTCCGGAAGAGCGCCTCGTCCAGAACTGCGGCGTCGATGTTGATGGTACCCTGGTCGCCCTTCGTGCAGGTCATTTTGATCTCAACCACATCACCGAGCTCTACTTTGCAGACACTGAGCATTTGGGGCAGACTGTAGGTTTCGCTGTAGATAGGTGTTGAACTGCCGTTGACATACACTGCAAAATTATTGCGCTTGCTCTGATCGAGCATAAAGCACATCAGGCCTTCTTTGTCGGCAGTGTAGCTGAAGGTGATCGCAGAGTCGGCGCTGGTTGCGGTGTAGTAGCAGTAGCCGGTTTCTGCGTAGGCATTCAGGTCCACTTGGCTTCCGAAAATCGTCAGTGTGGTACCATCCAGCGGCTGCCAAACATCACCGGAGATACCGGAGGCGGCGCGCATCAATTCATTTTGGAAACCGAAGTAATCGTCATCTGCATCAAATTCCAGGTTGATCAGCTGCGGTTCAGCCAGAAAACCTAGGGGCAAATAGGCGTTGTTCTTTAGCAGGGTGACTTTACCGGAAGTGTATATGCTGTCAAAGTAAGGGTTTTCCTTCACAGAGCCATCACGCTCGATCATATACTTCAGATCCAGGAACAGATTGGCTACAGGGGAGGACTCCTCAAAGCAATAACGGTTGTACGTGTTCTTTGCACCGTAGCCTAACGTGCGCATGAATTGCGTCACGTTTACGTTTGCGGAGCTGGTGAAGGCTGTGATGCCGTTGTAGTTATTGAGTGCGCCGTCGTTATAGGTCTGTGAGTGTGCTGTCTCAGCACGATAGAAAAGCGTGTCGGATTCCAATTCGCGCATGTAGTCGAAAACCGCTTCAGAGTCGGCTTTTCCGCGGGGATAGAAGGAAAGACTGGTTCCGGTGAATTGCACGCCGAAATTTGCCAGATTTACGATCAGCTCCAGTGCGACGATACATAGCAGCAAACTGGAACAGAACCGGCGGTGATTGAGTAATTTGCGCAGCCATCTGCGCCGCTCCTGCTTCGTATCTCCGG
Source organism: uncultured Oscillospiraceae bacterium (assembly GCA_964450205.1). Classification (GTDB taxonomy): domain Bacteria; phylum Bacillota; class Clostridia; order Oscillospirales; family Oscillospiraceae; genus Faecousia. Next base: position 10,688 of record CAYVCR010000022.1, read on the forward strand.
TCGGCAGGGCAGGCTTTTTTTGCAGCAAGAAGAGCGCGATCGCATACAAAGTTATGAAGATGATACATACGATCGGCATTGCAAAAGCTTTGCAGAGATCTTTTAAATTTTCTGTAATATTAGATGCACTATTCCAGGACAGCAACGCTGTTTCGCCAGTGATAATATCGATGCAGCTCTGCATATCGTTGCTGCATAGCACAAGACAAAGGGATAACCCGCAACTGAGCAGGATCTGCCACGGCTTAAAGTCCTTCCGAAGCAGCCATGCCTTGTAGGCCATGTAAAGCAGCACGAAGCTATACAGGAAACTGAAACGATAGGGGATCTGATTCGTAAAATGAAAACCGTGCCAGATATAGTCCAGCTGGCGAATAATAAAGCTCAGATTCAAGAAGACCAACAGGAACGAGGCGCACAGTTTATCGCGCAGCTTGACTTGACGACAGGTCAGGAACAGGAATGCCAAAATATTTGTGATGAGTCCGCAATAAATATTCGGCAGACCTTCCTTGCGTGTCATGGTAACCAGTAAATTACCGTTGCCGGCTACCTGACGCATGGCGTCAAAGAGTCCGTACCAAGTCTGCTGATCAGCAATGTTTATCCGGAAGCCGGTCGGGAACTTGTTGACACTGGATTGGGTGGTTTGAAGGGCAGCAAAGGCGGGCAGCTCCAGGAAGGCTGTCATGCCGATCGCCAGCACAGAGAAGACCGCGATCCGCAGCAGATCACCGAAAAACTTTTTGAAACCCTGCCAGCGGCAGATCTGGTAGCAGACGAATACCAAAAACACAAAAATACAGGTAAACAGGCCAATATAATAATTGGTCACAACAGAGAAAAACAGGGATACGGTATAAAGAACGAACTTCTTTTCATTCAGCAGGGAAATAGTACCTAAAACAACAAGCGGCAGAAGTGCGAAGGTGTCCAGCCACATGATGTTCCACTGATAACCGAGCGCCCAGGCACACAGGGCATACAGACAGCCAAATACGACGATCGAGAAGTCGTTTTTATGAAATGTCTTTTTGAGAAAAATAGAGAAGAATAAGCTGGCGAAACCAAGCTTGATGGGCATCAGTGCAGAGAAGTATGCGACCATCATGCCCTCAGGAAGCAGAACAGTGACCAAGTTCAAGGGAGAGGCAAGATAATAAGCTACCAATCCCAAATAATCCATGCCCATTCCCACGCTCCAGTTATACAGCAACGACTCACCGGAACGCAGGGCCCGCCGGAATTCCAGGAAGAAGGGGTAATATTGATGGTAGCAGTCCGAGTAGAGCAGGGAATAGGTACCATTAAAAAAAATGGAACAAATCAAACGGACGATCAGCAGCCCGCATACCGGCAATATAAAAGCAAGCGCTGCGTAATTCCATTTTCTGCCGCGCAATGTGTTTCGCTTCATGAGAATCCCCCTGGAAAACAAATGTATCATAAGTTTATCACAAGATTTTCTGTGGGTAAAGGGGAAAAGTGTAAAATTATAGAAAGAAAAGGACACGCACGGTGCGTGTCCTTAATATATTACAAGATCAGGCAAATCAGTCCTGTAGCACCCTCATTTACGATGCGCGTAAGACTGCCGCGGAATTTAGCGCGTACATCTTCCGGAGTTCTGACCAGCTTGGAAGTCAACCCGTCTTGTATCAGATCATAAACGGACCTGCCGAAAATATTGCTCTCCCAAAGCTTATCCGGTTCTTCGCCGGTTAAGTAGGAGACCAGATCCTGGGATTGCTGTTCACCGCCGACCATGGGACTGATCTCTGTATCAATATCCACCCGGATCATATGGATCGATGGAGCTCCGGCTTTCAGCTTAACACCAAAAGCTCCGCCTTTGCGAACGATCTCAGGTGTCTGTAGCACCATCTCTTCAGCGGTGGGCATGACGATACCGTAGCCGGTTGCTTTCACGCTGGACAACGCATCGGCAATTTTATCGTATTCCTGCTTAACGGCTGCCAACTCCACCAACAGTGCCAAAAGCTGTGCTTGGCTATGGATCGGCATGCCTGTCTTTGCGCTGAGAATCTCATAAAACAGTGTTTCCGGGAATGTCAGCGCACAGGAAACACATCCGGTGGCCAAATCCACACTGCGTATGGAGAAGTCCAGCACTTGCTCAAGATCTTTTAGCTGTGTAAGGGTATACTCGGCCTGCCCCAACGAGGAGATCTCGTCTGCGCGCTGCAAAAGCGCTTCGTACAGGGCGGATTTTACAGGATGTGTCGATTCTACCGCATCCAGCCAACGGGGCAGATAAACACGCAGCTCCTGCATGGGAAAAGCGTACAGTAACTGCTGGAGAAGCTTGCAGATATCTTCGGTGTCCAATGCTTGGCAGTCGGCAGAAAATGCATCTATACCAAATTCCCGCTTGATATGTTCCGTGACCGTCCTGGCCGCATCGCCTGACGGAAATTTGGAATTGACGATGACGAGGAAGGGTTTTCCGGTTGCTTGCATATCGCGGATCGCGCGCCCTTCGGCGATCTGATAATCCTCCCGGGGTATATCGGTGACAGTTCCATCCGTTGTTACGACCAGGCCGATGGAGCAATGTTCCTCCATAACCTTTTTTGTGCCTAATTCAGCTGCTTCTGTCATGGGCAGCTCATAATCGTACCAAGGGGTAGCGACCATACGCGGAACACCGTCTTCCTCTGCACCGACAGCACCGTCTACCATGTAACCAACCGAGTCGATCATTCGTACCCGCAGTGTCGTTGTGCCGTCGGGGGAGATCTCCACGGCCTCTTCCGGTACGAATTTTGGCTCACTGGTCATGATCGTTTTGCCGGAGCCGCTTTGGGGCAGCTCGTCACGTGCCCGTTCCTTCCGGAAGGGGTCTGCAATGCAGGGGATTACCAATTCCTCCATGATCCGCTTGATCAGTGTGGATTTTCCTGTACGTACCGGTCCCACGACACCAATATAAATGTTGCCGCCGGTTCGCATTGCTATGTCGGAGTAAATGTTTTCCATAGCCAGCCTCCTGTTCTGCGCAGATAATAGGTCTAAAGCAGAGTATGTCCCAAGGAACCCAAATAGAACTCTTTGCATTTTTTGACAAAAGGGAATTGATAATAACAAAATAATGTGATATAGTTATAATAACTAACTATACGTTTTTTGTTAGAGATTAAAAGAAACGGAGATGTCAATATGAAAAACGTTATCAAACGCGGCTTGAGCCTGCTGTTGGTGCTTGCTTTGTGTATCGGTCTGCTGTCCGGTCTGACGTTTAATGTCAGCGCGGCAACAGTAAATTACGTGACAAGCAGCAGCGGCTACATCTACAACTGGGGTACTCGCGGCACGACGGCAACATTCCTGTCCCCAAATGCGGAAGCCTTTTATGAGGACAATAATGTTACATACAGCGAGCTTGCCGCTTTGTCCGGCTCGTCCAGTACAAGCTCTGTTCCCAGCAGTGCGCTGTATGAGCGTTTACAGAGCCTGATGCAGTCCAATCAAACCTATCAAACTAGTTATGACGCGACCAAGAATCTGTTCCAGTACACGGACTGTCAGCAGAGCGGCAGTTGGAATAGCGGTAAGATTTCTTCGTTCTACTCCGGAAAGGGAATTGGCCCGTCCTGGAATGGCGAGTGGAACCGCGAGCATACTTGGCCCAACAGTAAGGGCGATGCGTCTGGTAACGGTGAAAACGATATTATGATGCTGCGGCCGACTGCTACCAGCGAGAACTCCAGCCGCGGCAATAAGGCTTACGGTGAAAGCTCTGCTTATTATGATCCCAACAGCGAGTCCGACGGCACCTATGACCTTCGCGGCGATGTGGCGCGGATTATTCTGTACGTATATGTCCGCTGGGAATGCACCAATACAGGCTCCGATTATAATCCCAACGGCATTTTCGGCACCGACGGCGTGTTTGAAAGCAAGCAGGTTCTGCTGGATTGGATAGAGGCTGACCCGGTGGATACCTGGGAGCTTGGCAGGAATGACTCCGTGGAGTCCATTACCGGCACCCGGAATGTGTTCGTCGACTATCCGGAGCTGGCCTTTATCATGTTTGGTGAAGAGATTCCCGCCGATATGACGACTCCGTCCGGCGAGGCAGCCAATGGTGGTTATACGATCACAGCAACAGCAAATAACAGCACATACGGTACAGTTGCCGTGAACGGTAAAAATATTACTGCTACACCCGCGGCTGGATACTACATAACCGGTTACACAGTCACCAGCGGTAATGCTACTGTGACGCAAAACGACAATATTTTTGTGGTTACAGCGACTTCTGATTGTATCATACAAATCAATTTCGCTGAAAAAACAAAATACACGGTGAATATCAGCGAGAATGACACAACGGTAAAGACACTGACCGTCTATGACGGTGACGCGATCACACTTCCAACTGCCACAGTAGGCGTGGAGGATGACTTTACATTTATTGGTTGGGTCGATTCTTATTATGAAGCAGACAGCAAACCTGATAATATCTATGCTGTCGGTGATACTTACACCGTAAACGGAAATTGCACTTTGCGCGCTCTGTATTCGTCTTTGGATACTACCACCGGCAGCGGCAATCTGTTTATTAAACACAGTGGCAGCTTGGTGGAAGGTGATTATATCATCACCTACGAAACCACGGATATCGGAGCAATGCAGGCAACGGTTTCTTCTAACCGTTTTAACTACACAGCAGTGACCCTCACAGACGGAATGATCTTGAATCCTGCTGAGAATATCGTTTGGCATATTAAACCTACCTCCAGTGGCAGCTATACCATATATAGCCAAACAGCCTCTGCATACGCTGGCAGTACAAGCACATCTGTTCGGGCTGTGCTGTTGGCAACACTGACGAATAACGCCACATGGAATGTTTCTGGAACAGATACATACGACTTTGTCAACGTGGGTAATGGATTGTATCTGCGCAGATACACTACATTCGGTTTTGGTGGTTATGCCAGCGCTACGGGTGGTGCGCTTACCTTATATAGAGGTATTACCGGTACAGTCTATTACACAACAACAGCGGCTGCGTGCGAGCATGATGACGATGTCATTAGCGTTTCTGCAGTGTCTGCAACCTGCACCACAAATGGTAATACCGCAGGCTATTACTGTAATGACTGCAGCCAGTACTTCGGTGGTTACGCTGAGATCCCGGCATTTGGCCATGATTATGCAGCTGTTGTTACGCTGCCCACTGTTACGGAACAGGGCTATACCACCTACACCTGCTCTGCCTGTGGCGACAGCTATGTTGGCGACTATACCGAGGCACTGGGTGAGACCTATACGGTCAAATTCTGCGTTCCCTCCGGTGTGGATGCGGTAGCAAACATGGCTTGCGGCAAGAATGGTATTACCCTGCCTTCTGCAGGTGTTCCCACCGGCGAATATACGTATGCTTTCGCAGGCTGGACAACGGATGTTGTGGAAGACACGGAAACAGCACCTACGATCTACACTGCCGGCAGTACCTATACTACGACGGAAGATACCACGCTTTATGCAGTTTATACCTACGTGGTTGGCGCAACTGGTACAGGTACCTATGAGTTGATTAACGCAGAACCCGCTGATTGGGAAGGTGAATATGTTCTGACCAGCTCGTCTGACAGCACTTACTATGCGTTCCTTGCTGACGGCACAGAGCCGAACACCACTTCTGCTGCAGTAACCTTTAGCACTGCCGGCTTGAGTGTTAGCGGCACAACGTTGACTAACGTTACCGATAACTATGTTGTCATTGTGGAGGCAGTGGGGGACCACTATTCTCTGCGCCTAAAGGGATCTGACGACACGTTGTATTTAATGACATCCAATAGCAATAGCGGTTTGAATACAACAACCAGCACATCTGCAGAAGGTGCGCTGTGGGATCTGTCTTATAGCAGCGGTCAGGCGGTTATTAAAAACGTTACACACAGCAGCAGAACACTCCGTTTCAATGCATCCAGCAAGCAGTTCCGTACGTATACCAGCGGTCAGAAAGCAATTGTGCTTTATGGCTTGAGCGGCCCAGCCGGTACAACCTACTACACCACCGTGGACAGCACCGCCACTTGCGCTCACAGCTACGAGTACGTGATCAATGCTGATGGCACGCACGACT
>CAYVCR010000023.1:0-16682 GCA_964450205.1 uncultured Oscillospiraceae bacterium
TGACCGCCAACTGACCAACCATATCATCAAAGGTCTGAGGACGGTATTTTCGATACAATGCCTGATACATTCTGTCCACCTCCCAAATTCTAATTAATAGGACCGGCTTATAACAAGATCGCACACCCACATTTGAGCAAGCTGAATACCCGGTATCCACGCAGCCAGCTCGGGAACGGCAGCCCCGCGGCACACAGAACGGTCCGCTTAATGCTGCTTGGTTCCCCACCTGACATGGTTCACGGGATCCTGTTGCGCAGGACCGTTCCTTCAACACCGCTTACGCGGGCCGGACGGCACTCAAACCTACCCGGGTGTGGGAGTTCATCCCTGCTGTAGCGGATTGCAGGTTACAGGGCACCGCTATCTCCCCGACTAGTGCGACCTTGCTATAAGCCGGTCAGCCATAACAAGGCTATTATGTTTTTTAGTTGACCTTACTCTCAATGAAATCAGCCAGTTCCTGGAAGGTAGAGATCTTCTGATCCTCCATCTCCAGTTCGATACCCAGCTCAGTTTCCAGATCCATGATCATTTCCACGATGTCCAGAGAGTCAATGCCTAGGCTCTCGAAAGTGCTCTCAGGAGTGATGTCAGAGGGATCGATCTCCAACTGCTTGACAGCATAAGAAACAAGTTTTTCGTACATAGTTTTAACCTCCATATCGTAGTACTCGATACCTAGAGTATTTTAGTATATGATGCTGTTTTTGTCAATGCCGGAATTTACAGCCATACCCGCTGCATGCGCCGTTGCCCAGGCGATCTGCAGGTTGAAACCACCGGTATAAGCATCACAATCTATGATTTCGCCAGCAAAGTACAATCCATCGATCAGCTTTGATTTCATTGTTTTGGGATCGATCTCTGAAACCTTGATACCACCGGAGGTGATGATCGCTTCGGCCACAGGACGCTTACCGGTAATTGGAATATCAAAGCACTTCAAAAGAGATACCAGCGCCCGGCGCTGCTCCTTTTTCAGGGAATTGGCCTGCAGGTCAGCAGGTATTTCCGATCTGCGGAGCACAACCGGTATCATGGAACGTGGCAGCAGGTCTGTCAGCGCATTTTCCATGGTGCGGTTCTTATACATCTCCAGATCCCGAAGGATCCGGTCATTGAGCTTGTTTTCGTCCAAAGCAGGTTTCAGGTCCATTACCAGACTGCAACCCTCTCCCTGAATGTGAGCGCTCGCGCTAAGTACAGTAGGACCGGACACTCCAAAATGGGTAAACAGCAGTTCTCCGAAATCCTTGTACAGCACCTTGCCCTTGGCATTCAGCAGCTTGACTGCAACATTTCGCAGGCTAAGACCCTGCATATCCTGGCAGTCAGTACCTGCCGTTTCCAGTGGCACCAGTGACCCTGTAGGGCCAATTACCGTATGCCCCAGTGCAGATGCCATCTGATAACCATCGCCGGTGGAGCCAGTTGCCGGATAGGAAACACCGCCGGTTGCCAGTATCACCCAATGGGCATGGATATCTTCCTGTGCAGTGCGAACGCCTGTTACTTTTCCGCTCTCAGTAAGGATCTGTTTTACACGGGCAGTACGCACCTTGACCCCCAATCGCCGCATTTCATCACGTAAACAATCCAACACAGAAGCAGATTTATCGCTAACAGGGAAAACCCGATTTCCCCGTTCCGTTTTCAGTGCGCAACCGCGGTTATTAAAGAACTCCATCACCTTTGCAGGAGGACATGCCTCCATAGCGCTGTAGAGAAATCTTCCATTGCGGGGTATGTTGCGCAGCACCTCTTCATTTGGACAATCATTCGTCACGTTGCAGCGGCCCTTGCCCGTGATCAAAAGCTTCTTGCCAAGCCGATCATTGGCTTCCAGGAGAAGCACACGGCTTCCCTGCCCGGCTGCCGTGATGGCAGCGAACATCCCGGCAGGCCCACCGCCAATTATAATTCCATCAAAATTCATGGATTATCGACCCGCTTCTCGTAAACATTATATTCCTCCCAAACCCTTTCCAGGGTATCGAAGGTCCGTGCCAATTCCTTCTCCCGGTCCGCAGCCAATGCCACGATCAGCGCATTGACAATGCTCAAAGGTGCAACAAGAGAGTCCACCAAAGAAACCATATCGCTCTTGGCAACCAGCACATGATCACTGTTCTGCCCCAAAGGAGACATCTGAGAGTTGGTCAGGCCGATCACAGTCGCACCAACACTGCGGCAATACTGGGCAGCTTTAGCGGTTGATGTGGAATACCTAGGGAAACTAAAGGCCACGACTACATCTTCAGCACCCACATTGACAAGTTTTTCAAACATTTCACCGGCACCGGAGGTAGTAACGATATGCACATTGTCGAACATGTAGTTCAGATAGTAGCCAAGGAAGTTGACCAGCACCGCTGTTGACCGAACACCAAGTATGTAGATCCTTCTGGCCTTAAGCATCGCAGCCACAGACGCTTGAAATGCCTCCCTGTCCAGGGTATCATTCGTTTGCCGCAGCTTGTCCGCATCGGCCTGGAGCACCATGGATACCACATCCTGACTGCCGATCCGGTCATTGGTAACGCCGATGCGCTGAACAGATGTCAAACGATTGAGCACCATCTCCTGTAGGGCCTTTTGCATACTGGGATACCCATCATAGCCGAGTTCCACCGCAAAGCGAACAACAGTGGACTCAGATACGCCAACCATCTTTCCAAGCTTACTGGCCGTCATAAATGCAGCCTTGTCATACGCCTCAAGAATATACGCAGCAATCCTGCGCTGACCTTTGGAAAAGGTCGGAGCAAGGGATTCCAGAACCGATAAAATATCTTTGTTCATAACTCTCTCCCCTTTCGGTTTATTTATAATTTTTATCACAACCTACGATTCTTTGCAAGTAAAATTGCAAAGCTTCATTTTTTAAGTTCTTCTATTTCATGCCCTGTTAAGTAGCGCCACCGGCCACAAGGCAGATCTCCCAAAAGCAACCGCCCTTCGGAAATGCGGATCAAACGTACCACAGACATGCCAGCCATCGCGCACATGCGACGCACCTGACGGTTACGTCCCTCGTGGATCGTCACCAGAATTTCCGCATGCTGCGGTAACGGTTTGATGCAAGTAACCTCCGGCGGGCGGATCGTATATCCATCCAACGTGACCGGCTGCTGCAATTTTTGAAGTGCTACATCGGAAAAACCGTTCACTATGACCTGATATGTCTTTTTCACCTCATGCTTGGGATGCATCAGATGATTGGCAAAATCACCGTCATTTGTAAACAGCAGCAATCCCTCCGAGTCCATATCCAGCCGCCCAACAGGATACACACGAACACCACAGTCGGCAACCAGCTGCGCTGCATTTTTACGTCCCTTTTCATCTGACAGGGTCGTCACATACCCCCTTGGTTTATGCAGCATTAAGTACACTTTTTCGCCTGCGGACGGGAGTGGTTTCCCGTCCAAAAGGATCGTATCGATCTCCGGGTCAGCCCGGTCACCAAGAGAAGATACGCGACCATTACACGTCACTCTCCCCGCGGCGATCATTTCTTCTGCATTACGGCGCGAAGCAACGCCACTGGCTGAGATTATTTTTTGCAATCGCTCATTCATGGCGTGCCTCCTTTCCATCTGTCCCAAAAGGATTTTCTCTCTGTTACGATCTGTTCCACTGTTTCGCCATATAGCAGTGGAATTTTGCCAACTGTTTGATCTCCAATACAAACATAGGCATATCCAGCTTCTTGTCCCTGCGCTACCGGTGCATATACAAAACCACTGCCGGAAACAACGATCCTTGGCTGCTCAGAATCCATGAGTGCATAGGAAAAGTCCTGTGCAGCGACCAAATCGACAGTACCAGCTTCTCCTCCGGCAACAGCAACCGTAGCCAGGCACTGTCCTTCGGTTATGACCCTGCGGACCTCATAATTGGAAAAACCATTCTCCAGCAACTGCTTGTGATCATTCCAGTCGTCGGGTGCATTGATGGTAACAGCAACCAAACGGCGTCCCTGGCGCACTGCGCTGGATACCAAAATGCGTCCGGCTGCTTTTGTGTAGCCAGTCTTTACACCGTCAACACCCTCGACCTGCCATAACAGCTTATTGTGATTGTGCAGGCTGCGACTGCCCACTGTTACTGTCTTAGCAGAAACCGTACGGGCAAAAATGGGATTGTTCATAGCATAGGCGGTCAAGATCGCCATGTCTCGTGCCGTGGAATAATGATCGGGACTGTCCAGACCGTTGGGATTGACAAAGTGCGAATTTCGCATACCTAACTGCCGTGCCTTATCATTCATCAGCTCAGCAAAACCTTCCACTGTGCCACCACAATAGATCGCCAACGCCACAGCCGCATCATTACCGCTGTGCAGCATCAAACCGTACAGCAGTTCCTGTATGGTCAGTACTTCCCCTTCCTGCAGATACATGGAAGAACCTTCGATACCGACAGCTTCCTTTGGGATCCGCATCCTGTCCAGTACATTGCACTGCTCACAGACAACAAGCGCTGTCATGATCTTTGTTGTACTGGCAATCAAGCTCTGGCTGTCAGCATCTTTTTCATATAAGACTCTGGCTGTGCTGCCATCCATGAGAATCGCCTTTTGGGCCGAAAGCGCCTGAACGCGACAGGGAAAAAACAGGACGGCAGCCAGCAAAGCAGCTGCCATCCCGGCAAATAATCGTTTCATATCTATCACCCGGCAATAGTATAACCGGGAAATGACAGATTATTTTTCTTTCTTAACAGTACGGGAGTCAATGAAATTGGCGATCTTATCCAATGTGTCAGGAATCATCTCAACCAGTCTGTCTGCGGTGGTGTTGGCAGCCTCTGCCACAGGAAGGACACGGACACTTCCCTCTTTGATCACCAGAAAAGCCGTAGGTGTGACCTTGATGCCGGCGCAAACGCCGCCGCCGAAGGGATTCTCATGCTGATTCACATGCTTGGAAACATAGTCCGAGCCGCCGCCGCCAAAGCCAACACTGACTTTGGAAATGGGAATGATCGTAACACCGTCAGGCGTAGTAATGGCCTCGCCGACGACAGCGTCCACATCTACCATCTCCCGGATCTTTGCGATGGTATTGTCCAGCATATTGGGAAGTTTCTCACTCATAACATTGCACCTCTTAGTAAAGTATAAATTAACGTTTCATTTCAGCCACAATAAAATCATACAGCGCGGTAATCAGTCGTGCCAGAGGAATCACCAGATCCGCACGGGCATATATCATAGTTTCCTCTGCCAGGAAGTCGCAGGATACATCCAGCTTGCGCTTCTTGATATTTAAAAAACGTTCCAGCTGCGGCAAAAGGCCATTGATGATCGTCCAGGCCTTGCCATAATTCATAGCAAGATCAAACGGATCGTCATTTGCCATGGTCAGCTTCAGCTCCAGCAGTTTCACCTTCAGCTTGTACTTACTGTTGAACAGCAGCTGCAGATATAAATCCAGTAACGGAATAAATTCCCGAAGCGTACCGTTTGGATGGTGGATAATGGGCTGGTAATTAGGATTTTCCTCCATCTTACGCTTTCTTTTCAAGCGCTTTTCAAAGCTTTTTTCATTGATCTCGGTAAGATTCAGCTTGAACGGAAAAACACCAACAATCAGCTTGACCAAAAGGCCTTCCTTATCATAGATCACGCGCAGGCCGACCGGCAATGCCGCCAAACCGACCACTACGAGTATGATTGCCAGAGGGATGATCCACCACATGGGTCAGCCCTCCTCCATAGTCATCTGATCCGGATCCTGAGCTTCTTCCGTGATCACCGGCTCTCCCAGATCGACTTTGTCAATGGGCGGTAATTCTTCCAGCGAAGAAAGACCAAAGGTCCGCAGAAAATCCGGCGTGGTCTTATACTGTATGGGGCGACCGGGCACATTCAGACGTCCTGCATCCTCGATCAGCTTTTTGTTCAGAAGCGCACCGATGGAATAGGAGCTATCCACACCGCGCAGCTGTTCGACCATAGCTTTGGTCGCAGGCTGATAGTACGCAATGATCGTCAGTGCCTCAAGCTGAGAAGAAGACAGCTTCGGCGGCTTGCGAGTCTCCAGCGCTTTGGTGACATAGTCAGCCATTTCTCCGGAGGATACCATTTGATATCCCTTCTCTAGCCGCAAAACGCGAATACCTCTGCGGTTAAAGGCCAGCTCGTCAGCCAATGTGTCCACCGCAGCTTCCACATCCTTTTCGTCCGCCTCCAGTGCCATAGCCAATCTAGACAACTCCACGCGTTCACCTGCTGCAAACAAGATGGCCTCAATGGCCCGTTGTAATTCCGTTTGTTCCATTAAGTCATCTCCTCACTTACAGAATGATCCGGCTCCTGCAAAAGCCGCACATTGGGATTCTCTCCAGAAACATCGTCTTCCAAACAGACAGAGTTGGTTTTACACAATTCCAGGATCGCAAGGAAGGTCGCCACGATCTCCGAACGGGAACGGTTTCCCTTAAAGAGATTCTTGAGTCTCTCAATTCCCCGCAGCACAAGGGTACGGATCACTTCCTTAGCCTTGCGCGTCACAGGGTAAGGTTCTTTACCAACGATGCCCATAAAGTTGACCGTAGGAGGTGGCAGACGGCGTTGATTGCGTTCTGCGATCTCCTCGAGCGCCAGGAGCATGTCCTCAGGCTCGTGTTTATAGCGATAGGTATGATCACGGCGCAACGGCTCCGGTTCCTTCGTGAAAATACAGCGTCCCACTTCATTACGGGGTTCCAGCGCTGTAATGGCGATTCGGATCTGGTCGATTGCTTCTTTGCGCTGCCGCTCGATCAGAGACTGGCGCAGCAGATCCAACTCGCTCTCCGCCTCAGCCTGCTCAGCGGCGGAAAGAAGCATTTTGGTCTTGATGAGCATCAGATGGGATGCCATCGTGATAAATTCACTGGCGATTTCCATATCCAAGCGCTTCATCTCATCCAGATATGCCAGATACTGCTCCAAAATCGCAGTAATGGAAACGTCCTGGATCTCTATCTTATTTTTACTTAAAAGAAGAAAAATCACGTCCAGAGGGCCTTCAAAATCCTCCATAGCCTCACTGCGGGTATGAACGATGCCCTCCAGCCGATATTGTGGTTCACCCATAACGGCTCCTTGCTTTGCGATCCGCATAATTTTGGGCCTATTATACCACTTAATTATCGATCCTGCAAGCATTATTGCATAAGGGATTGCATTTTTCGACAGAATATGCTATAAATATAGCAAATATATTTTGGAGTGATGCATATGGCACAGACGCGCAATTCAAAAATTCAACAAATGCAGTGGTATCTTACCTACGCGTTGATCGCGGCTGCCGGTCTATTCGCCCTCTACCTGGTTTTTGCAGGCTTCGGCATCACCTGGCTGAAAGTAATAACCGCTATCTTGGCAATTCTCATCTGCTTCGCCTGTCTTGCCTTTCTTTACATGACAAATTCGCTGTTGCGGCCAAGAAATCTGTGGATGACCACCGCCGCAGGTGCGACCATTGTCTGTCTGCTGTTCTCCCTGGTTCTGAATTTTCCCAGTCCCAATAAGTACAAGCAGAGCGCTCCCCAAAAAGATGACATTGCCAATGTTATGATTTGGGAAAACGAAGCACTTTAATCAACGTGTAAAATAATGCCGGGAGCATAACTCCCGGCATTATTTTATCTGTAAAAACTATTGCCGCCGATGAACTCGCGCACCAAACTGGTAGGCGGGATCTCATCGTCCACATCGGCCTCCTGAACATAATTCAGGATCTTAACGATCGCTCTGACCTGCTCGTAGCATTCCTCTTCCGGCGGCACTGCTGCCAGCAGCGGGAAGATGTGTTTTTTCAGCACCGCTACTTCGTAGAGCGTAGAGCTGTTAAATATCACATCTGCATTTTCCTGGAATGGGAATATCCACCGTTTTTCCCCACGGCGCACAGAGTCCCACATGGACATCGTACGTTCCACCGTAGCACCTCTGGTTTCATAGTCCCGCACGATTCTGCGCAAAAGGCGCAGCAGGCTGCTGGGGACCCGGTTATGATCGTCCAAATTTAGCGGTAATAACGGGCACACAAACAGGCGGAACACAAGATTCCTGTCAAAGTTATCTGGCAGCAGTACTGGATTCAACGCATGCAGACCTTCTACAATGATAACCGTTTCTTCGGACAGGCGCAGCTTATGGCCGTGCCATTCCCGTTTGCCGGTACGGAAGTTAAATGTTGGCAGTTCCACTTCTTCTCCATTGAGAAGTGCATTCAAATGCTGACTGAACAGGTCTGTATCAATGGTATTAATATGTTCCAGATCCAGCTTTCCGTCCGGACCTGGCGCGATCTTATCCCGATCCATGTAATAATCATCCAGACCCATTAGGATCGGCTTTTTACCGTGAACGCGCAGCTGTGTTGCCAAACGATTGGCTGAGGTGGTCTTGCCGGATGAGCTGGGACCTGCCAGCATAACTGCCTTTGCACCACGCTGGCAAACCATATCTGCCACTTTGGAGAAGCGCTTTTCGTGAAGTGCTTCATTAACGCGGATCAGCTCACGGATTTTTCCACTATGTACCAGATCATTCAGATCTGCTACAGTCTCACATTCCATCAGTTCGCACCAGCGCTTACCTTCAATGCTGACTGTCATAAAATGCGGCATCTCCTGATAGGTTGCCACAGTATCCGGGCTATGATCGTCAGGATACAAGAACAGGAAACCGCCTTCTGCAGGAAGAATATCCCACACTTGCAAATACCCGGTGCTGGGAGCCAATTCGCCGTAATAGTAGTCGGAGAAAGCCCCATAAGCATACTCATCAAAATAGGCCTCTGTACGCCAGGCAAGCAATCTGGCCTTATCTTCCTGCCCACAAGCATTGTAGTGTTCGATTGCCGCACTGGTCGTGACACGCCGACGCAGCAGCGGAATATCCTGCATGGTAATCTCATTTACCTTTTCTTTTAACCGGTCAGCAGAAAAATCATCTTCACCGAAAACCTCTACAAACAATGCGGGACCTACAGTGCAGTGCATCTTTGCTCTTGCCCGGGGCCACAGCTCCCGAATAGCTAAAAAAAGCACAAACTGTGCTGTTCGTGCATACACATCTTTTCCACTTGGATCACTGTAGCGAAGCAGCTGAACGATACCGCCTGAGGCTGCCATGGCACGGCGGATTGACGGACGATCGGGGTTGACATCCATTTCACGCACCGGCACATAATTGAGGTTGAACACCTCGCCTGCAATTTTTGCGGCGATCGGCCTCTCGGAAAGTTTTTTACTGTCAAGATTCAAGGACTGAACAAGGGTTAAAAGCGTTTGGTTCGTTTGCGCGCAAGTTTCGTGGCCATCGATCCACAGTTTCATGATTTCACCTCCATTTTTTCCCATTATCTCATAGTTCGTGCAATTTTGCAAGTGTATATTAAGCGGCATGCAGTTTTGCATGCCGCTTTGGTGCTTATTCATGTCCAATTGCCATGATGTCGTATGGTGTCGTCTGATAAACAAAATAATTGAGCCAGTTAGAAAACAACAGGTTGGCATGACCGCGCCAGCGAACAACCGGTTCTTTTGTATCATCATCATCCGGGAAGTAATTCTCCGGCACATGGATCGGCAGGCCCAGATTCTTATCCCGCATGTACTCCTTCTGCAGGGTGTCTGCATCATACTCGGAATGGCCGGTTACAAATATCTGCCGCCCCTGATCATTCATCAGCGCATAGATCCCGGCTTTCTCAGAAGATGCCAGGATCTTCAGCTCCGGTACCTTTTCAATATCCTCACGCAGAATAGTAGTATGACGGGAGTGAGGTGCCCAAAACGTATCATCAAAGCCTCGCAATAGGATCGAACGCTTGTAATCTGCAGTATGATGAAAAACGCCAAACAGCTTTTCCGGCAGTTCATGCTTTTGAATACCGTAGTGATAATAAAGGCCGGCCTGCGCACCCCAGCAAATATGGAATGTGGAGTGTACATTTGTCTTGGACCACTCCATGATCTGACACAGCTCAGGCCAGTAATCCACATCTTCAAATTCCAGATGCTCAACCGGCGCGCCGGTGATCACCATGCCGTCAAACTTACGGTGCTTCAGCTCATCAAAGCTTTTATAAAATGTCAGAAGATGCTCCTGTGCCACGTTTTTGGAAATATGAGAAGTCGTGTGCATCAGTTCCAAATTGACCTGAAGGGGTGTGTTGCCCAACAGTCGGGAAAGCTGCGTTTCCGTTGCGATCTTCGTAGGCATCAAGTTCAGCACCACGATTTCCAGCGGGCGAATATCCTGCTGTACTGCACGGTTGGCCGTCATAACAAAGATATTTTCCTGCTGCAACGTACCGGCAGCCGGCAAATCATTGGGAATCCGAATAGGCATATACCGCCCCCCCTTCTGTATTTTGATTATTCTACTAAAGATTCTGCTCTTTGTCAATTATTCTGCCACTGCTGCAGCTCTGTCCCCGGATAGTAATGCGCGAGGATCTGCGCATAGGAGCTGCCACCTGCTGCCATGGCATCTGCGCCGTACTGACTCATTCCTACGCGGTGACCAAAGCCTTTTGTAGTCACTATTATGGTATCACCTGCGGCGGTAATAATAAATGCTGTTGAACGCAGGCCCAGAAGCTGACGTACCTGTGTTCCTTCATATTGTTCACCGCCGATATAGATCGTCTCCACACCGCCGCCTTCTGTATATGTCACCTCTCCGATCCATCCAGCCGGTGCACCGGACAGTTCTCTTCCCATTTTTTGGCAAAAATCCTTAGAGGAAAATGATACTGTGTCCACATAATGCGCTGCTTGCTCCTCTCCGGGACTCTCTACCGATTGAAGATATGGAATTTCTTCCCCCCACACTGCCAAGGCATCTTCTGTCCTCCCACCGGAACAGGAAAAGTAGGTTGCTTCTATTAAATTACCGTCATAGGTAAGTACTTGATTTTCGGTTTCTTTCACAGCAGTACGTACTTTTTCCAAAAATTCTTCTGATTCATAATACTCTGCATCAGCACAAAAAGCCTGACAGCACACCGAATCCGTGCAAACTGCCTGCTGCGCATGCTTTTGACCGGTGATCACACGTTTCAAAGCATATGTCCTTGCAACGACAGCTTGGGCTTTTAATGCCTCGATTTCAAAGTCAGCGGGCATCTCCGCCAGCACAACGCCTGTGATATAAGTATCCAACTCCATGATCTGCACCGTCCCATCGGCCAGAAGCACTGGGATCTGTTGCTGATCTAAATTCGATTTTGTTATTTCCTGTGTTGTTTCCTGCACTGTGGGTTCGTTCTGTGCAGGCTGTGATTGCAGCACTCGCTTTTCTGCCAGACGAAAGCATATCGCAGGTACGAGCCCACCCAAAAAAATGGCTGTCAGTATTTCCTTTGTGCGCCGTTTCATTTCCATCACCCACCGATATTCTAACACTGACCTGTCACTAAACCTGCTGATTTATGCAGGCAAATTCTTAAAGTTCCACGCCTTCTCTTGACATCATTTCCTCATGGAAGTATAATTTAAATGAGAAAATATGTTGAATGGAGCACACCATGAAAAAAGTCTTTCGAATTCTGATACCGATCGTTTTGGCACTCGCCATTGTAATATGCATGGGTTGGTACTTATTTAGCTATGACCGGGAATTTACCCGCGATATGCTGCTGTACAGTGCCCGCTATTTTGACAACCGGGGCAACCGGTCAGTAGCCTCCTGGTTCTATGACCGCGCCTATGACCAGGCCGGCGACAACGATGATGTGGCCATTGAACTGGCAAATCAGCATAAGGCTGCCGGTAATTATACGCAGGCAGAGGCTACCCTTGCCAAGGCAATCGAAGACGGCGGCGGCATTAAGCTCTACATAGCTCTTTGCAGGACTTATGCAGAGCAGGACAAGCTACTGGATTGTGTAAATCTGCTAAACAGCATTACCAACCCCGAAATCAAAGCCGAGTTGGATGCTATGCGTCCGGCTGCACCGACAGCAATACCGGAACCCGGTTTTTACAATCAGTACATTTCTGTGACCGTTGAGGCCCAGGACGGCTCCTTGTATGTAAACCCCAATGGCGAGTATCCTTCGATCCAAAACGATCCATACTCTGCCCCGATCTCATTGGTGGCCGGTGAGAATACCATCTACGCCGTAACTGTAGACGAAAATGGTCTGGTAAGTCCCCTGGCAATCTTCGGCTATACCGTTGGCGGCGTGATCGAGGAAGTAAAATTCGCCGATCCTGCTGTGGAAGCACAGATCCGTGAAATGCTGGAGGTTGGTGAGGATACCGTTCTCTACTCCAACGAGCTGTGGAATATCACCTCTTTTGCCATGCCCGCAGATGCAGAATCTTATGAGGATCTGAAGTATCTCCCCTTCCTTGAAGAGCTGATCATCACAGATGGAAGGTCCGGCGGTTTGAGTGTGATTTCTTCTTTGGCCAAACTAACAAATCTGCAAATTACCAATACCACTGTCAGTGCCGAAGAACTTGCTGTGATCGGTGCACTTCCCAAGCTTGAAAGATTAACTTTAAGCGGCTGCGGTCTGTCCACAACTGCCGGCTTGGAGAAAGCAACTGCACTGCGGTATCTGGATCTAAGCAGCAACACGATCCGTAACATTTCTGCATTATCTTCCCTGCAAAACCTCCAGGAAGTCTATTTGCAAAATAATGCATTGACCGATCTGAGCAGCTTGTCCGCCATCAAAACGATCACCAAACTGAATGTATCCGGTAATGCCCTGACGACTATCACACCAATCAGCAGCATTGGCGGAATGACTTGGCTTGATGCCTCCAATAATCAACTGGTAGCTATCGATCAAATCGGCGATTTGACCATGCTCAAGGAGCTATACCTCTCCAAAAATCTGCTCGCCGATATCTCGGCATTGGACACATGTACTTCTCTGCAGATATTGTACCTGGATAACAACCAGCTGACAGATATTTCCGCGATCAGCAAGCTTTCTGCGATTATGATGCTGGACTTCTCGCACAATCAGGTCGCCGAGCTTCCTGCCTTTTCCGCTAACTGCGCTTTGGTAACGATCAACGGTTCGCACAACCTTTTGGAAAAACTGGATGCGCTGAGTGGCCTGACACACCTCAACAATGTGTTCATGGATTATAACGAAAACATTGAATCCGTCGAGCCATTAGCCAACTGCTACGTTTTGATCCGTGTAGATGTGTACGGCACTAAGGTGACCGAAGTTACCATGCTGACAGAGCAAAGCATCATTGTCAACTACAATCCCGTTCAGGAAGACCAATGATCAATATACCCCATATCACAAGATTGTCATGTGATATGGGGTGTTTCTTGTTGTCTGTTCACAAATACTTTCCGAAATTCTATTGCATTTCCAACAAATTATGTTATGATACAAAAAAAATGTAAGGAGCTGTACATTATGCTGTTGATCAAAAATGCCCATATCAAAACTATGGCTGGCTTTGAACTGGACTGCGGCTGTATTCTTATTGACGATAACGGCAAGATCGCCCAAATTGCGGAATCTATCAGTGCACCGGCAAGTGCACAGATCATCGATGCACAGGGTCGTCTGACTACCCCCGGCTGTGTAGAAGCGCACTGCCATGTTGGTCTGCACGATGCCGGCCTGCGTTGGGAAGGTGCTGACTACAACGAGTCCACTGACCCTGTAACACCGCAAATGCGGGCCGTCGACTCTATCTACCCCCAGGATGAATATCTCGCTGCTGCCGTGCGCGGTGGCGTAACAACCGCATGCACAGGCCCTGGCAGCGCCAATGTGGTAGGCGGAACATTTGCAGCTATCAAGCTTCACGGCAATCGCATCGATGACATGATCATCAAGGCCCCCGCAGCTATGAAGTGCGCCCTTGGTGAGAATCCAAAAAACGCCTACGGGCAGGCCAAAAAGGCACCCAAGACCCGTATGGCATCTGCTGCATTGCTGCGGGAACTGCTGTTCAAAGCAAAGGATTACTGTGCAGAAAAGGATTCTGGCAATAACCCCAAGTTTGACATGAAGCTGGAAGCCATGCTGCCGGTCATGCGCGGCGAGATTCCGTTGAAGTGTCACGTCCACAGAGCAGATGATATTCTGACGGCTATCCGTATTGCTAAGGAATTCGGTGTCAAGCTGACATTGGATCACTGCACAGACGGTGCTGTGATCGTCGATGAAATTGCCAAGGAAGGTTACCCCGTAATTATTGGACCGGCCCTTACTTCCAAATCCAAACCGGAACTGGCTCATAAAAGCTTTGCTACACCCGGCATCTTCCACAAGGCCGGCATACCGGTCTGCATCACAACCGATGCACCCGTTTCCGCTTTGGAGCATCTTACGTTGTGCGCAGGTCTTGCTGCCAGCGAAGGCCTGCCCATGGAAGAAGCCTGGAAAGCAATCACCATCAATCCTGCTAATCTACTGGGTATCGCTGATCGTGTTGGCTCTCTGGAGCCCGGCAAGGATGCGGATATCGTGATTTGGACCGCCGATCCCCTGACCACCGTCGGAGGAAGAGCGCACATCGCTATCATTGACGGCAAGATCGTACATAAGGAATAAATAGCAACCGCCTCCGAAAAAACGGAGGCGGTTATTTTACGGTAATTGGGAGAATATTTCACCCATGCTCTGATGAAACACCAGATCAGCCCGATGGTCATAGGGTGTTGCGTCCCGGTTGATCAGCACCAAGCGGCTGCCATGATAGTAGTCAACCAGTCCTGCAGCAGGATAGACTGTCAGACTGGTACCTGCCACGATCAGCAGATCGGCGCTGCTGATCGCGTCGATACTGCGGTGTATAGTCGTCTGATCCAGCATTTCCTCGTACAGCACCACGTCCGGTTTCACGATGCCTCCGCAGTCACAGTAAGGAATATCCACGCAATCCTTAACAAACTCCGCATTGTGGAATTTCCCGCACTGCGTGCAGTAATTGCGCAGCACGCTACCATGAAGCTCAAAGACATTCTTGCTGCCTGCCTTCTGGTGCAAGCCATCAATATTCTGCGTCACCACGCCCAGAAGCTTCTCTTCTGCTTCCCATTGGGCAAGTTTTCTGTGGGTGATGTTCGGCTCAAAACCCAGTGGCAGCATCTTCTCCCGGTAAAACCGGAAGAAATAAGCAGGATCGCGCTTATAAAAGCTATGACTGATGATCTGCTCAGGCGGGTAGTCAAACTTCTGATTATAAAGTCCGTCCACACTGCGAAAATCCGGGATTCCCGATTCTGTGCTGACTCCTGCGCCGCCAAAAAAGACGATTCGGTTACTCTCCTGTACCCACTGTTTCAGTGTTTGCAGATCGCTCACGATCCTCAGCCTCCATCTCGGCAAGCAGCTTTTTATCCTGCTTGCTGCTTAAGTCCAATTTCTCGTACATGTCGGGACGGCGCTCGCGGGTACGCCGCAGGGACTGCTTGCGGCGCCACTGGCGCACTTTTTCATGGTTGCCGGAGAGAAGAATGGCGGGCACTTCCCTGCCGTGCCAGACCGCAGGGCGGCTGTACTGGGGATATTCCAACAAGCCGTTAAAGTGGCTCTCATCCTCAAAACATTCCGGATCTGCCAGCACACCGGGCACCATACGGCATACAGCATCGGTGATGGCCATGGCCGCTATCTCGCCGCCGGTCAGCACGAAGTCACCCAGCGACAATTCCTCGTCCACGCACTCATCGATAAAGCGTTGGTCGATACCCTCGTAGTGACCACAAACGATAACGATATTATCCAGCTTGCTCAGCCGGAGGGCATCCTCCTGGCGGAAGGTCTTTCCGCAGGGAGACATGTAGATGGTATGCACCGGGCCGCCCGCCTGGTCGCAGACAGCTTCCCAGCAGCGGTACAGGGGATCGGCGGTCATGACCGCGCCCCTGCCGCCGCCGTAAGGATAGTCATCCACCTGGTTCTGCTTATTAGCGGTGTAGTCACGAATCTGATGGGTCTCGATGCGGATAAAGCCCCGCTCCTGTGCTCTGCCCAGAATACTCTCGGAAAGCACGTCACCAACTGTGTCCGGAAAGAGAGTCAAAATATCAATTCTCATCGGTACGCATCCCTTCAATGAGCTGCACCTGCATGACTTCATTTTCCATATCTGTAGAGAGAACGAACTGCTTCACTGCTGGGATCATGTATTCATGCTCACCCTTGACCACGTAGACCTTATTTCCCGGGTAATCCAGCACATCGGTGATCTTACCGATTTCCTGCCAATCAGCAAGTACATTCATACCGATCAGTTCTGCAACGAAGATCAAATCTGTGGGTGCATCCTCGCGATACACTTCCACAGTCTTACCCCGAAGCGCCTGGGCTTCCTCCATGGTATCCACGCCCTGTACCTTTAAAAGGTTACAGTTCTTCTGAATACGGCAGCTCTCCACTTTATATTCCGTGCCACCGATACGGACACGCTTAAAATCTACTAAAAAATCCGGGCCGTCTGCCCAAGGCAGGATCTTCATCTCACCATGCACACCGTGGGTCGTGACGATCTCACCTGCTTCTAAAAATTGGAGTTTCATAATCATACCCTCCCAAATAAACGGAAAATGCGTGACGTCACCGTCACGCATAACCGTTAGTCAACGATCTCCACCGTGACCTTTTCACCGGTGCGCTGGGCAACGGTTTTCACGATGGTGCGAATCTCTTTCGCGATTCGACCCTGGCGGCCGA
>CAYVCR010000024.1:0-16163 GCA_964450205.1 uncultured Oscillospiraceae bacterium
GATCATCAGCAGGTAGATGCGGTACTTGGCATCGATATCCGACGCATCCAGAATGGTAGAGATGATCAGCAGGATCGGCACGCCGGGCAGACACATCAGCACATCGCAGATACGCATGATCAGATTGTCGATCCAGCCGCCAAAGTAACCTGCCACACCGCCCAGAATCACGCCCAGGATGGTGATCAGGAACACGGCGATGAAGCTGACGGTCAGCGAGATCCGGCCGCCGTACATAAGGCGCACGAACACGTCGTAGCCCTCGTTGTCGGTGCCCAGCAGGTGTTTGCTGGAGGGGGGATCCCGGAAATTATCCTTCAAATAGGTCTCCGTGGTCTGACGCAGGGTGTACTCCACACCGTCCACCGTGTAGGTGGTCTCGGAGGTAGCGTACGAGGTCTTGCCGCTTTCGTCCAGCTCGATCTCGCCCCACTCGGTATAGATCATGGGACCGAAAAAGCTGAAGATGAACAGGCCGACCACCATGATCAGACCCAGAATACTCAGCCGGGAACGGAAAAAGCGGCGCACCACCATACGGGAGGGCGACATGAGCTTGATATTTTTATCCAGAGGCACTTCGGTATCCACAGTTTCCTGGGGAGCCTGGTTTTCTCTCAATTCTTCCATACTGCGCCTCCTCACTCAAGTTTGACTCTGGGATCCACCAGGCCGTACATCAGGTCGGCCAGCAGAACGCCCAGCACGCTTAAGAGCGCCAGGAACATATTATAGCCCATGATGAAGGGGATGTCGCCACGGTTCATGGCGTCCAGCGCGATGTTACCGATACCGGGCAGGTCGAAGACCTGCTCGGTAATGATAGCACCGGAGAACAAGCTGGGGAGCAATCCCGCCAGGGAGGTGACCAGGGGGATCAGCGTGTTGCGGAATGCATGCTTGTTGATAACGACCTTCTCCTTCAGACCCTTGGCCCGGGCGGTACGGATGTAGTCGGAATTCAGCACCTCCAGCATGTTGGTACGGGTCATACGCATGCGGGCGCCGATGGACAGTATCACAATGGTCAGCACCGGTATGAACAGATGCCGCAGGTAGTCCCACAAAAGGGCAATGCCCGAGTAAGACATGGATGCATCCACCAGCTGCGACGGCGGGAACCAGCCCAGCTTCAAGGCCAGCACGTTTTTCAGCATCTGGCCGAAGAAGAAGGAGGGCAGGGAGATACCGATCATGACCAGGATGGTCACGATGTAGTCCCGCAGGCTGTACTGGTGGGTAGCCGCGGTAATGCCCAGGGGAATGGCGATCATGAACTCAAAGACCGTTGCCACCAGACTGATAGCAAAGGAAACGCCCATGTGCTCCACGATGACCTGTGCCACAGGAATGCCGTAGACAAAGCTGGTGCCCAGATCGAACCGGCACAGAGCGCCCAGCCAGTTGAAGTATCCCTTCAAAATACCCCAGAAGCTGTTGTCGCCCAGGCCGTACATGGTATACATCGCCTGTACGGTCTCCTCACTGACCGTGGCGCCGCCCTGGTTGATGGCGTTGATCTTATCCTGGATAAAATCAACGGGCATCAGCCGGATCAAAAAGTAGATGATCATGGATACGCCAAGGAGGATGAGGATCGCGTACGCGATTCTCTTAACAATGTATTTAAACATAAGTCTCTCCGATTTTAGCTGGCAAACTCAACTTCCCAAATACGGTCCAGGGGGGAGGAATAGGGATTCATCTCAGACTCACTGGGGAGGCTGGAAGCGTCGATCACCTTAGAATTGAATGCATACAGAACATCACGCTGGTAGACAGGCAGCTCCACTGCCAGCTCCAGGACCTGGGTCATGGCCTGCTGGTACAGATCGGTACGCTCGGCCTGATCGTCGGTCTCACGGGCCAGATCGATCAGATCGGACAGCTCGTTCAGAATAGCCATTTCCTCAGCAGTGCCGCTGGTCTTCAGGTAGTTGTAGCCCCAAGCCAGGGTGGAGGTTGCGGTGGAATCCTTG
Organism: uncultured Oscillospiraceae bacterium; assembly: GCA_964450205.1. GTDB lineage: Bacteria > Bacillota > Clostridia > Oscillospirales > Oscillospiraceae > Faecousia. The sequence goes on from CAYVCR010000024.1 coordinate 1,980, forward strand.
TGGTAGACCTGATACATATCGGGGTCCAGTGCGGAAGACCAGGCAGCGGCCCAAACGGCCAGTGCACCGGTGTTGATCTTGGTCAGCGCCTGGGTGTCGCAGACGACTTCCACTTCCCAGCCCATCTCGTTCAGCAGCGCGGCTGCGTCACGGAAGACCTTGTAGGTGGGGTGGTCCTGCAGGCTCTGGCCGGCAATGGTGAACTTCAGCTTCAGCTGGCTGTCACCGGCGCTGACGCCAGCTTCCTGCATGTACTTTTCGATGTTAGCCTTGGCAGCATCCTCGCTCCAGTTGCCCATTGCGGGGTACTCAAAGCCGTTATCGGTTGCAGCCTCGCCCTTGGGGTATGCCCAGGAGACCTTGGACATGGGCCAGAAGATCTGATCGGCAGTGCCGGCACGGTAGTAGTCCAGGGCAAGGCTGGTGTTCATGGCGCACATGATAGCCTTACGCAGGTTGATGTCATTGACCTTGGAGGCATTGATGCCGATATAGCCGTAGCCCAGCTGGTCAGTGGTCAGGGTGACCATGCCCTTGGAGGCCAGCTTCTCCAGCTTCTCGTAGTTATCGGTGGTCAGAGAGGGGGAGATGTAGTGGACACTGCCATCCTCCAGCGCAGCGATGGCGTTGTTGGAGGAGACGATCTGATAACGGATCTTGCCGATCTTGGCGTTCTCGATCTGCTCGCCCACGGTGTTGAAATACTCATTGGACTTCAGATAGACAACGTTGTTGGCGTAGAAGCCGGACTCGCTGGGAGTATCGCTGTTGTCCTTATCGGTGACCTTGTAGCAGCCAGCGCCCATGGGCAGCTTGATGTTACGGGTGGACTGGATCACATCAGTCATGAAGCTGAAGCTTGCGAAATCCACGCCGAACTGGTTGTTTTCGATGTCCACAGGATACTCGGAAGAGCCGTAGTAGTGCTGGGGAGCGATGGTCAGAGAGAAGTTCCAGATGGCCTTGGGATCAACGCCATCAATGGTGATCTGCAGGACATCGTACTCGCCCTCGTTGGTAACGGTGCCGTCCTCGTTGTGGCCGGAAGCGACGGTATAGTCGGTGCCGTTGATGGTGACGGTGGAGCCTGCGGCCTCAGTGTGGCCCAGGGACACGATACCGGAGATATTGGGAACTGCCAGCTGGCCGTCCTCCATGTTCTCGTGAAGGATGACTTCCTTAGCCTTGGCGGCAAACTCGGTCTTCAGCGTATTGCCGGTTGCCCAGTACAGCAGGATGACGTCCAGCTCACGGGCGATCTTGTCGTTGTAGATGTAGTCGATGGCTGCTTCCTTGGTGGTGATGGAGGAAGGATACATGGGAGTCAGCTTCTCGATGGTGGTACGGTCGATCTTACCGTCTTCGCCCTCGGCGTATTCCACCTGGACATAGCCCTCGGTGTACATGAAGCAGAAGATCTCGTCCTGGAATTCCTCGTGGGACTTGTAGGGCTCTTCGGTGTAGGACTCCTGTGCGCTGACATAGTCAGTGCCCAGCTCTTCCTTGAATTCAGCCAGGGCGTACTCGTAGTCAGCCAGCAGCTGCTCGTTGGTGACCTCATCGGGGTTGTTGGAGATGGCGGTCTGGTAGCCGGAGCTGACAGAGTGGGCGCTGATGGCAGCCTTCATATCCTCGTAGGAGACCTCGTTGGTGGAGGAAGCCTTCTTCTTAGAGGTGAACAGGTTCACCAGCTCCATCCGGCGGGCCTCGCCGCGGGTGTCTGCCTGGGAGGCGATCAGCTCGTCACCGTCGCTGGAGCCGGAGCTGACCTGCTGGGTGCGGTACTCAGCCAGGCCCAGAATGTCGGTGGAGTACAGGGTGTTGGAGCCTGTGTACACGGGATCCAGGTAGACGTAGTAGTTGAACAGCACGTCTTCCATGGTCAGAGGATGACCGTCGGAGAACTTGATGCCGTTCTTCAGCACGAAACGGTAGGAAATGGTGCCGTCATCGTTCTTGACCATGTCGTAGTCCTTGGTGACAACGGCCTCGTTTTCGCCGTAAGCCACCTGGATCTCGCCGTCCACATACTTGGCGCCCAGCATGCCGATCTGGGTCATGGAAACGACGGTGCCGTCATTGGCGGCAGTGTAGAAGAAGGGATTGAACAGGCCGTCCAGCTGATCGACCATGATAACGAAGGCGTCAGCACTGGCGCCGCCGCAGCCGGAGAGCATGGCTACCATACCAAAGCACATGGCCAGGCACAGCAGCAGAGAAATTACTTTTTTCATGATACTAGCTCCTTTAATTTGACATTACGCGGCAGGCGCCACCGTTACGGTGCCGTCAGTCACGGTGATTACGATAGATTCCGGATCGCTGCCCACGGCTTCACAGGTGATACCGCTGGCGTCGATGTCGGTGCTGCCCATACCGCAGACCAGGCCGATCACATAGTCCTCCGTGCCAAAGTAGGCGCCGGAGTCGATCTGCAGGCTGCTGTCTGCGATGGTCACATTGGTCAGTGTGGTCTTATTGGAGACCGTGCCTGCCAGCAAGCCGAAGCTGGCACCTGCCATACGGGTACCGGACTGGATGGTCACAGTCACATTCTGCAGGTTCAGATCGGTGATGGCTGCGGTCTCGGTCAGACTGCCGAACAGACCCGCATTGACCTTAGAATTGTTGGTCTGCTGGATAGAAATGTTGGAGAAGGTGTGGCCGTTGCCCTCGATGGTGCCGTTAAAGGCGCCGTACATCAAGGAAGAGGGCCAGATCTCACCGGTGAAGTCCAGGTCGGCGTGGATCACATAGCTGCCGTTAACGCTGGCATTGTCCAGGAACTGCTCTGCCGTGTAGATGTGGTACCACTCGCCCTCGATCCAGTCTACGTAAATATCCAGCACAGGCGATTCTGCCTGGCCAGTTTGGATATTCACAGTACCGGGATGGACCAGTGCAGGGGTGTCCACAGCCTGGGTGCCTGCCTGGTCATAGTAGGCAGCGTTGTAGGTGTAGCCGTTGCGGGCGGGGAAATCATACATCTCGTAAGCGCCGGTCCCCTCATCCAGCACAGGCACGGAGATCTCCTCCGTGGTCGTGGGATTGAAGGTGTAGCTTCCCAGAGCCTCACCGGAGGCCAGGTCGTAGAACCGGACCTCAAACAGCGGTACCCAGGCAGCATACAGAGTCAGCTCCGGCTCGGCAGAGGTATGTGCTTCAGCAGGATCTACCTCCAGACGGTCAGTGGAAAAATCCCACTTGCCGCTGTAGATGTACTGGGGATTGCCGTTTTCATCGGTGCCGTTTTCTGTGCGCTCGGTATACCAGCCGGTCAGGAAATAGCCGTTATAGCTAGCAGTAAAGGCATTCTTGCCCCGCTGGGCATTTTCCGGCTCGATCAGCGCGATCTCAGCCTTGCCTTCGCTGTTTGTTTTCATTGCCGATACGTTGTAGGAATCCACGATCACGGAGGTGTTCGTGGTGAAGACACCGCCATTGGCATCATACTTGACGCTGACGGTGTAATTTTCCCCATCATTGATCTGATAGGGCGTTTCGTCCTGCCCACAGCCAACCGCAAACAGGGTGATCGCCAAGAGCAGACAGGCGATCAGGATCGCTTTTACATTCATTTTCATGCTTTTCATTCCTTTTGAACAACATCCTTTAAAAACTCCGTTGGGGCAGAGCCGATTTTCGGCTCTGCCCGCATATCGGGTTTGTTATTCAGTCGGTTCCTCGTTGGACTGTGCAGGCTCTGCAGTCTCCACGGTCTCTTCGGTCACTTCCTCAGAGATCTCCTCTTCGGTTGCTTCCTCGGTCGCCTCTTCGGTGGTTTCCTCGGCGGCTTCCTCAGTAACCTCCTCGGTGGCTTCCTCAGTCATTTCCTCAGCTTCTGCCACAGGTGCAGCTGCCTTGTGCTTTCTGCCCCGCAGGAAGTTGGCAACACCGCAGGCCAGCAGGCCCACGACCACCAATACGCACACCATCACGCCGCCCATGACGCCGTTCTTCGGCTCTTCGGCGGATGTTTCATCGGTGTTCTCCTCGCCCTCAGCAGGCTGGGCATTGGGATCCAGAGCCGCCACTCTCTGCTCGGCAGAGACCAGGTCAGCATAGTTGGTCACCAGCGCCTTCTGCTCCAGGGTGGCGATCTTCTCGTAGGCTGCCCGGGCAGCCTCCACGATGTCCTTTTGCTCATAGGAGACCTTCTCGGGGATGGCCTTGATGGCATTGATCGCAGCAACGGCGTTGTCATCAGGTGCCTTGGCACCGTCGATGACCGTGTCAAAGTACTGGCTCAGCACGAAGGAATCGTACTGCTCGCCGTTGGCAGGTCTGACCATGACCAGCTTATCCTCCACGTAGCCCAGGTAATCCACGAAGCTCGCGCCGTAGAAGATATTGGAGTACATGCCGTCGGTGGCGTTCCACATGTAGTAGGGCAGCAGGCTCATGCCGTTGACGATCACCTGCTCGCCGTCGTAGTCGGTGTACTCACCGAACTCGCCGGTGCCGGGGATATGCTCCAGGGTCTCGTAGTAGGAAGGATCGAACTCCTCCTCCAGGATGGGGGCGTAGTAGCTGCCGAATACCACCATTTCCAGATCCTGGCACAGGTAGAAGGCCTTGTGGCCGATGGCGGTGGTGGTGTAGGGCAGAGTCACCCGCTGGATATCAGAGCCGGCAAAGGCCATGCCTGCGATCCGGACGGTATCGTCAGCGATCTTCACGTTCTCGTGCTCCGGATTTGCGTAGCAGATCAGCTCCAGGCCGTTTGCGGTCTGGCAGTACAGGCTGCCCTCGATCACCTGAACGGTATCGCTCAGGGTGTAGGTGTAATTCTTGTTCTCAGTCTTGGTGCCGTTGAAGTCGACGGTTTCTGTCTGGCAGAAGGGTTCGATCTGGCACAGGGCGAAGGGATTGTCACCCAGGCTTTCCAGGGCAGTGCCCAGGGTCACCTTGAAGGGCGTCAGCTCTTCCTTCATGAACACGTAGTCGCCCAGCTTGACCGCGCCGGTCAGATCCGCGCCGGTCAGAGCCGTGTAGGAGAAGGCATAGCTGTCGATCTCCGTAACGGCAGCCATGTTCTGCACCTTGGTCAGATTCTCACAGTAGGCGAAGGCACCCTCCGCGACAGTACTGCCGCTGGGATTGAGCGTCACGCTCTCCAGACCGTAGCAGTAGACAAAGGCGTATGCGCCGATGCTCTCAGCAGCGGACAGGTCCACATTTGTCAGCGCGCGGCCCTCGATGAAGGCATAATCACCCAGGGTCACGATCTTGCTCAGATCGATGGTCTGCAGGGTCTCACAGCCGGCAAACACGTACTGAGGCAGCTCGGTGATGGCATCGTTCAGCACCACCTCGGTCATATCGCGGCAGTAGGAGAACGCATACTCGCCAAGCTCGGTGACGCTGAGCAGCTCTGCCTTTTCAATGGCAGGCGCATGGTAGGTGTACATATATGTACCTTCGGTGCTGACAGCAGCCACGGACATGCTCTCATCCAGGCAGATGTAGTACACGTCGCCGGACAGGGCATAGTCGCCGATAGCGGTGACCTTGCTCAGGTCGATCTCCTTCAGGGAAGAGCAGTTGTAGAAGGCCATGTAGCCCAGCTTGGCACCTGCGCCCAGGGACACAGCTTCCAGGCTGGCGTGACCGGCGAAGGCGTTGTCGCCGATGACGACATTATCGCCGATGGTCAGCTCAGTCAAAGCAGAGCTGAAAACATAGTAGAAGTACTTTTCACCGTCTTCATTATAGTTGGCAACGCTGAAGGACTCGTCCTTATCCATATTGAAGGCGTAGGCTTCCAAGGTGACGTTGTTGCCAATGGTCACGGACTGCAGGTCCATACACTGGCTGAAGACGCCCTCTGCCACCGTCATATTATCGGGGACGGTCACGGAAACGATATCCGTAAAGGCAAAGGCATACTTGCCGACCTTGGTCTCCGCGGTAAAGGAAGGCAGCTCGGTGATAGAGGTCTCGAAGAAGGCATACTCACCAATTTGGGTCAGCTGACCGAAGGTCACCTTCTCGATGCTCTCGGCAGAGCCCAGGCCATAGTTACCGATGGTGGTAACGGTGGGCAGGTTGATGGCGGTCAGCTTGGTATTGTGGGAGAAGGCACCCTTGCCGATGGCAGTCACGGAAGCGCCGCCCAGATTCTTGGCGCTGAACTCGCCGCGCAAAGTAGCCGCCACAGCGTACAGGGTCTTGCCATCAGCAGACAGGACATGGTCTGCAGACTGGGCCGTGTAAGCCTTATTGCCGGCTTCCACCACGAAGGTATCCACCGCGGTGTCACGGAAGGCAAACTCGCCGATATCATTGACATCGGGGCCGATGGTCACCTTCTTCAGGGACTCTGCCTGGTAGAACATACCCTCGGGCAGCACGGCCGCATTCACGTAGAACTCTGTCAGAGATTCGCAGTCCGTGAAGGCGTAGGGGCCGTACTTGACCTTCTTAGCAGTAATGGTGAAGTCCTTCAGATCCTTACAGCTTGCGAAGGCATATTCGCCGATGGACAGCAGGGTGTCGCCGGTGATCACGCCCTCCAGCTCCTGGTTGCCGGCAAAGGCATAGTTGGAAATAACGCAGATGGAGCTCAGATCGATAGTGCCCTGCAGGTTACAGCTTTCAAAGGCACTCTGGCTGATGATCTTCAGATTGTTTTCGCCACTGAAGGTGATCTTCGCCAGGGAGGAGCAGCCGTAGAACGCGCCGTACTCGATGGATTCCAGCGTGGACGGCAGCACGATCTCTTCCAGACTGGTCAGATTTGCGAAGGCGTACTGGTTGATCTTCTCGATGCCCTCGGGCAGCACCACCTTGGTGATGGTGTTGTCACCGATGTACCACTGCTTAGAGGTCTCGGCATCGTCAAAGGCCAGCTCTTCCTCGGTCTTGAGGACATATTCAAAGTTTGCGAAGGCGAAGGCGCCGATCTCCTGCAGGCGCAGGTCCGCGGGCACGGTGACCAGGCCGCCGTTGCCGTAGTAGTGGGTCAGCGTAGCGCCGCTGGTCAGATAGGGATCCTTGACCTCCACAGTCACAGACTGGGAGTAGTAGGTGCTCTTGCCATCCATCAGGACCTTGATGGTAACGGAGGAGAAGCCCTCTGCCACACCAACCACGTTGCCGTAGTCATCCACGGTCACGATGTTCTCGTTGGCAGACTCAAATACTACCTCGGTATCCTTGGGGAAGTAGGGATCCAGAACATAGTTGAGCAGTACGGTCTCAGAGGGATACAGGGCCAGGCTGTAATCGCCCTCGAAGAAGCGGGTCTGTCCGGTCTCACCGATGTCCTGATCGTTGTTGTCGATCACGTAGTAGGCCTTCTGGGTGGTGTAGCCACGCAACTCGAAGGTGTCGGCCACCGGCTTATCGTAACGGCGGTAGCCCTCATCGTCCTCCTTGAGCACCTTCACGGAGAAGGTGACGCTCTTGCCGGACTGGGGTTCCCGGACACGGATGGTGGCGCTGCCGCTGGCACATGCCACCAGCTTATCGTTGACCACACGGACAACGCTGGGCTTGGAGGAGGTGATCTCCAGCATCTCGCCCCACTCGGTCTCGGGGTAGACCAGCGGTGAGAGGGTGTAGACCTCATTGGGGCTCAGGGTCAGACCGTCTTCCAGCCCCTCGAAGTAGAAGTCTGTCAGATCATCGGGCAGGCTGATCTCGTATGTTGCATAGTTCAGTGCGTAGTCATAGGTGGTCACCACAAAGGTGTTCTTGTTGACTGCATTTGCCTTGATCTCGTAAATGTAGTCGGTCAGCTCGAAGGTCACCACGGTGGTGCTGTTGCACTGGGAATAGACGGGGGTCATGTAGTGGGAGAAGCTCATCAGCTCGGGGACTTCGTTGCCATTTTCATCCGTACCCGTGCCCACGTAGCCCAGCTGGGAAGCCATGGCGTAGTGGTTATCGTAGATGGAGACCTTGGCATACAGCCGGTTCTTCTCCAGGGTCTTGTCGTACTCGTAGTAGTACTCCACGTCGGTGACGGTGGGAGCCTCAAAGTCGATGGTCAGGGGGAAGGTGAAGGTGTTCTTCTCGTTGGTATCGATACCGCCGTCTTCGCCGTAATCCAGATAGCCGGTCAGGGTGACCGTGTACTGGCTGTTATTAGGCAGGTTATAGTCCTGCGTATCGAACTCGATCTCGATATTGGCAGGATAGATGGAGCCGCCGTCACCGTAGGACTTACGGACCATGTCGTCCACCGTCTCGAAGACTACCTCGCCGGTGGTATCGTTGGTGATGACGATCTCGATGCGCTCTGCGTTACGCAGCAGGCCTGCCCACACGAAACGCAGGGAGTGGACACTGCCCACCGTGTTGGACAGAGCAATGTAGTTTTCATTGGCAGCGATGACCATGTCGTCGGGATCCTGCAGGAAGTAGTAGGAGCCCAGGTAGCTGACGAAGTCATCCTCCACGCCGCCGATGGGACGGGTGGAATAGGCATCGGCCTTCAGCTTGTCTTCCTCGTCCAGACCCTCATCCAGCTCATCGGCATTGGTATCGTAGTAAGTCAGGTCGAACAGAGGCGCTACGGTCCAGTCGCCGTAGAAGGCCAGATAAGGCACGCTCATATCCACGTCGGTGCCCTTGGTAGCAGTCAGGGTGATGTAGCCCTCCACGTACATGCCGTTGACAAAGGAAGCATCCAGGTATGCCTTGTCTTCCTCGCTGAGGGTGATCTTCACGGTCACGTCGGCTTCCTCACCGGCGTTGACCGTCAGCTTGGTGCCGCTGAGCTTGCCGCCCTCCACGGAGACGATCTCCATCTGCGCGCCTTCGAGCATGTAAGCCTCTTCGGTCACGGTGGTCTCACCGGCATTGGTCTTGGTCTCGCTGACACCCTCGGTCATCACGTAAGCGCCAATGTCGTAGGCCAGCGTCTTTTCACCGAAGTTGGCAACGGTGAAGGACATCTCGTAGACACCGGTCTTCTCCGGGTCATCACCAAGCTCCAGCTTGGTCTTGTCCATAGCGTTGCCGTCAGCATCGTAAGTCGTGATGTAAGCGGTGGTGTTGATGGAATTCATCAGGTTGGCCAGACCCGCACCCTGCTTTCTGACAGCGTAGGGAAGGCCGTTGGTATTATTTGCGATGTCTGCGGTGGACATGAGCAGCCGGTTGACCATAGCACTCACAGCCACATTGTCATCAGCGATGTCAGGGAAATTCTCTACCACGTACTGCCGCATCAGGACCACCACGCCAGCCAGGTTGGGGCAGGCCATGGAAGTACCGGACATACGGTCGTAGGAGCCGCCGGTAACAGCAGACAGGATGTTGCCGCCGTGAGCGGTCAGCTCAGGCTTGATCTCCAGGCTGGGCGTGGGGCCCCAGGAGGAGAAGTCAGAAATGAAGGGACCGGAGGTCTGCTCCTTGCTGATCTTCAGCTTGCCGCCGCCGGTAGCTGCCAGCATCTCGCCATCGTCCTGGGAGATGGAGCAGGAAGCCAGCTTGGCCTCGCCCACGTTCATCTTCACATCACCGGATACATTATTATAAATAATGATACCGCGGGCGCCCTGGCTCTCGGCGATCATGGCCTTCTCTTCGAAGGTGTTGTCACCGCGGCGCACCAGCGCGATCTTGCCTTCCACGTTCATGCCGGTATAGTCCGCTGTACGGCCCACACCGGGGATCACCACGAATTCGATCTCGATCGAATCTTCCTCGCCCAGCAGGGTCTCGAAGAAATCGTTCTCTTCTGCCGCGCCGGTGTTGGTCTCATCGAAGTACATGATGGTCTTGTTATACAGGATATAGGGGGTCTCCTCGCCGTTGATGGAGGCAACAGACAGCGTGCCTTCATAGGTGCCGGGAGAACCGACCGTACCGGTATCGGGGTTGGAGGTCAGCGGCAGGTTACCGTTTGCCTCAGAGCCGTAAGCGGAGGAGTAGCTGTTGGACGCAGCCACGACCACACTGATACCGGCTTCGCGGATCTTGTCATAGACACCGCTGAGCACTTCCTCGTCACTTTCACGGGCAAAACCACAGGCTGTACCAAGGGACATATTGATCACGTCAACACCCAGGACCACACAGTCCTCCAGTGCAGACAGGATCCAGGATGCACGGGCAGTGTCCATCACATCGGAGAACACCTTCATGGATACCAGCTGGGCATTGGGTGCCACGCCGGTGATCACATCATCCTTACCGGCAATAACACCGGACACGTGGGTGCCGTGGTTATTGTGGGTAGAGTAGGGATCGGGGTCGTTGTCGGCATAGTCATAGCCGAAGGGGACCTTCTCGTTGATGTACACATCGTCCACACTCAGACCGCCGGACTGCTCGTAGGCCAGGGTCTGATCCAGAACCGCGGCCACGTCCTCATAGGTCAGGCCCAGCTTCTGGGAGGTGAAGTTATCCACACTAAAGGCAGAATGGTTGGAGTCCAGGCCGGTATCCAGCACTGCGACCACCATGCCGGAGCCGTCATAGCCGGAATCGCCGCTGTAGAAAATACCGGTCTCGGTATAGATGTTCACGGGATTCTCCACCAGCTGGGTCTCAGCCACATTGTAGACCTCGCTGACGATCGTACCCTCGCCCTCGCCCAAGGACTGGCAGACAGCGTCAAAGTCACGGGCCAGGATCTCGATCTCGAAACCGCTGAGCAGGACAGAGTAGTCCTTGCCGGTGGTATACTCGATCTGCAGCTCGTCCAGCTGACTCAGGATCCGATCCTTCTCGCTTGCGATGGCGGCGATGATGTCTTCCGCATCATCGGTCGTCTGCGCATAGTCAGAGAAGTTCTGGATCTTGTCGCCTTCCTCATATGCATCCATCAGGTTGGGTGCATCCACAGTGATGATCACAGAGATCTGCTGATCGTCACTAACACCGGAGGGCAGCTGATACATTTTGGAGCTGTCCAGATATTGCGTATAGTCGTGGGTCAGATCCTCACGCAGGGTGATATCAGACGCCTTGTTGCTCGATGCCTGGGCATGGGGAGCCGCCAGAATACCGAACAGGAGCATTGCTGCAAGCAGTGCCACAAGCACCATTTGCAGCCGCTTTGTCATGGTGATTCTATTCATAATGTTTCGCCTTTCTTGTGTGGTTTCGCATGGTATTCCATCTTATAAAATGCATATTTTCATACGTTACATTATGATAACGCATTTAGCAAGCAAATGCAAGAAGTTTTGGTCAAAACTCGAAAATACGGATAAAATCACCATTTTTGTCCGTCTCTTGCGGACGGTTTCTGCAATCTGCCTGCCATATTCCTGCTTTTTACGGCATTTACATTCCCGTTTCGGTGTGATATACTATTATTACCGCTTAAAGGAGGCTTCCCTATGAAACGTGATCCAAAAAAGCTGATACATTATATATACAGTATTGTTTTGAGCGTATCCATCGTCGTGGCAGGCCTTTGCCTGATGTGGGCCTGCCTGCAGATCTATCTGTCCGGCGGTGAGCAGGTCTACACGCCCGAAAAGGTTGCTGCCGCTTTCGCGCCTATCGCGGTGCCGGTATACATCTGTCTGGGACTGATCCTGGTGAGCTTTGTGCTGCAGCTGGTGTTGTGGCAGGCACCCGGCAAGGCGCCTAAAACCAAGCAAACCGCTATGCAGCTGCAGCGCTTGGTGACCACCCGTGACCCTGCTGCTGCCGATGAAGCCCGGAAGACTGCCATTGCGAAGCTCCGGAAGGGCCGCCGCGGACTGTACATCTTCTGTGCCGCGGCCTGTGCGGTGTGTGCCGGCGTGTTCCTGTGCTTTGCCCTGAACGGAGCCAGCTACGACCCGGATGCCGCCAAGGCCACCAAATCAGTGATCAGCCTGATGTATGTCTTTGCGCCCTGTGCGACAGTGGCCTTTGGCTGCAGTCTGTTTACTGTTTACCGGGCACGCTGGAACATGGAAAAGGAGATCGCTGCCCTGAAGCAGTGCCCTCCCCTGTCTCAGCCGGCAGCCGTCAAAAAGAATGGTTTTGTGCCTGTTGTCCGCTATGTGGTCCTGGGACTGGCAGTCTGTCTGATGGTCTGGGGTCTGGCCAGCGGCGGCTGGCAGGACGTGCTGACCAAGGCCGTTAACATCTGCACTGAGTGCGTAGGATTGGGGTGAAATGCGTATGTGGAAAAAACTGAAAAGCTGGCTGCCCACCAAGCGCAAGATCGTGCAGCTGTACTTTGGTCTGCTGCTCAATGCCAATTTGAAGGGCTTTGTCACCGGTAACATCTACCAGGGCAAGAGCAAGATCGTCTGCGCCCCCGGTATCAACTGCTATTCCTGTCCCGGCGCGGTCGGTGCCTGCCCTCTGGGTTCCTTGCAAGGCTCGTTTAGCGCCGACAAGTCCACCTTTTTCTATGTTTTCGGTATTTTGCTGCTGTACGGCATCATGTTTGGACGCATGATCTGCGGCTGGATCTGCCCCTTTGGTCTTATTCAGGATCTGCTGTACAAGATCAAGACCCCCAAGGTACGCAAGAGCCCCATCACCCGGGTGCTGTCCTTCCTTAAATATGTGCTGCTGGTGATCTTCGTGCTGATCATTCCCATCGCCTACGCCTTCCGGGATACGCCCCTGCCCGCCTTCTGTAAGTACATATGTCCCGCCGGTACCCTGGAGGGTGGCCTTGGCCTGCTGAGCAACGCGGTCAACGAGAGCTACTTCTCCATGCTGGGCTCCCTGTTTACCTGGAAATTCCTGTTGATGGTCAGCATTTTGGTGGCTACCATCTTCATTTACCGTGTGTTCTGCCGCTTCATTTGCCCCCTGGGTGCCCTGTATGGCCTGTTCAACCGGTTCTGCCTCATGGGCGTGAAGGTCAAGGAGGATAAATGCACCCACTGCGGCCTGTGTGTCAATCACTGCAAGGTGGACATCAAGCACGTGGGCGACCAGGAGTGTATCGGCTGCGGCGATTGTATCAACGTGTGTCCCACCAAGGCCATCTCCTGGAAGGCCGGCAAGATCCTGCTGCAGGATAACGAGGTGGGCACTGCTCCCGAGAGCAAAAAGCGCAAGAATACCCGTCTGACCGTCCGCATCATCACCGCTGTGGTGGCCCTGGGCGTGCTGGTGGGCGCGCTGGTCTACTACAACACCCAAGAGGACCAGCGGAGTCCCGACCCCGGTGTTACCCAGGCCGAGCGGGGCAACACCGAGGGCATGCTCTGCTTTGACACCGACCTGCCGATAGTCACAGCAAGCGGCGATACCGGCGAGATCATCGTCCCCACCCAGACCGGTAAGATCACCATCATGAACTTCTGGGGCACCTGGTGCACGCCCTGTGTGGCAGAGCTGCCCTACTTTGACAGGATCGCCACAGAGTATCCGGACGATGTGACCGTCATCGCCATCCACTCTGCCCTGCAGAGTCAGACCGCACCAGAGTACATCGGCAAGTATTATCCGGATTCTCAGATGATCTTCTCCTGGGATACCGGCGCCACCGGCGACTACTACGCCATGCTGGGCGGCCGGGGCACTTACCCCTACACCCTGGTGCTGGACGAAAACGGCATCATCGTCAAGGTCTTCTACGCCTCCGTCACCTACGAAGACCTGAAGACAGTAGTAGATTCCACCTTGGGCTAAATAATATTCGACCCCTGCGGACATATGCCCGCAGGGGTTTTTCCATCATATTGCAAACAGCCGCCGCCCGGAAATGGGCGGCGGTTTTACGTTTATTTATGAAGGAGTCTGCGGCGCAAAAAGCTTTTTCCCCGGAGACAGAACCCTCTGACAGGCCGGGACCAATGCCACAGGCGGCAGTACAGCCGGTAGGAGAAAGCATCCACAGAAATGCGTTTTTCTCCCCGATAGACAGCTGTGGCCAACGCGATCATCTGATCGTGGGAAACACCGTGCTCCAGCTGGAACTGATTATCGCCGATGCAGGTATAGGACTCCCCTGCTTTGACGATCCGGTGCAGCACATACTGCCCGTCTTTGCGCTGATACAGGGGCAGGTCGTATTTCTTCAGCTTTTCCGGCAGCGGAGACAGCTCCACAAAATCGATCCCCTGCCGGATCAGAGGAAGCATGCTGGTGCCCTTGGGGCCAATGGCAACAGACCTCCCCTGGGCCAGTGTCTGCCGGATGTGGGGCATCAGATCCTCCAGCCGGTGCTGTTTATCAGGCGAGGAATTCATTTTTCTTCAAATCTGCAACAAACTTATCCACACACTCAGCAGCCGTGGCAGCATCTACCTCATAGGTAGCCAG
>CAYVCR010000025.1:0-15972 GCA_964450205.1 uncultured Oscillospiraceae bacterium
CAACCTCAAAGCCCTCAGCGCCGAACATCTGACGGAAAGCCAGACGGCCGATACGACCAAAACCGTTAATAGCAACTTTTACAGACATGTTTGTTTCCTCCATGTAAATAATTACTGCATTGTGCAGTTTTTAGACGATTTTCTTGCACAGACCATTCGGCCTATACGACTTCATTATACTATACGGAAAGTATGTTGTAAAGTATCGAATTTGTAAAAAACAGGATTTTTTCGTTCCCAAAAATTGACGCACATAACAAAAGAGCGGTCAATGACCGCTCTTTTTATTTTGCGTATGCTTCTTCGATTTGCTGGCGGGTGGCTTTCACACTGCCTTGAAAAAAACCGGGCTTGCCGCCGCCACGGCCATTCAGAGTCTGGGTCAGCCAGATGCCCCGTTCCTTCACGTCGCCGCCGTGGCAGACCAGGCACATGCTGTAGCCGGCTTCGTCGTTGCCGGAGAAAACCGATGCAGCGCCGCCGCAGACATTAGCGATGGCATCTGCCAGCTCCCGGACAGCGCCCGAAGACAGTCCTTCTTCAAAATGCAGCACATCTCCCCTGCCTGCATATCCTGCGGCGATGGCCGCGAAGACCCGTTTTTCCAGGCCGGTTGCCCGGAATTTTTCCGCGCTGAGCTGCTCGGCAAAACGCCGGGCCGCCTCTCCTGTTTCCAAAATCTTGGCAGAGAAGGTCTGGGACACCTGCCGGTTCTGCTCATAGACACGGCACAAATATTCATAGGCTCTGCGGCCGCAGAGCATCTCCAGCCGCACGCCCTCGTGGAATTTGACACAGCTTAATATCTTGATCAGACCGATCTCGCCGGTGGTAGCCACATGGACACCGCAGCAGGCGCAGGTATCGTACCCGGGCACCTCCACGATCCGCACAGGCCAGGCAAGATCCTTCTTCCGGCGGTAGCCCACCTGCGGCAGTTCCGCTTCGCTGGGATACCAGCAGCGGATCGGCAGGTTTTCCCACACGGCCATGTTGGCACGGCGCTCCAGCTCTGCCAACTCGTCCATGGGGATCGGGCCGTCAAAGTCCACCTCCATAGCGGTCTTGCCCATGTGGAAGCCCACGTTGTGGTAGCCGTATTTTTTGTGGATCAGACCGGACAGGATATGCTCACCGCTGTGCTGCTGCATCAGATCAAACCGGCGCTGCCAGTCGATGGCACCGGTGACCTGGGTGCCCACTTCCAGAGGTTTATCACACAGGTGCACCACCTGCCCGCCTTTTTCCCGGACATCCAGCACGTTGGCATCGTCCAGCTTTCCCAGATCGCAGGCCTGGCCGCCGCCCTCGGGATAAAAAGCGGTAGCATCCAGGGTCACCTCCCAGCCTTTTGGCGTCTGCTCACAGCCGGTCACTGTAACGGGAAAGGTCTTCAAATGGCAATCCTCATAATATAATTTCCGTACTTCCATCCTTGTGCTCCTTGTGCCATGTTTTGTAGTCAGTATACCAAAGATCACCGCCCAACGCAATTGGGAAAACAGGAATTATACCGTCAAATTCATATTTAATGAGCAGTCTATCGTATCACATCGTAGGGGCGGATGCCTACATCCGCCCGTTTGCTACACGATCGTATTCGCCAAAATACATTGCAAACAACATATTACCGCCGGGTCGATGTGGGCATCGACCCCTACGGTTTATCGAGGTGTTTTTTTAACACCTCCATAAACCGGAATTTGTCGAGCGGTTTATGGAATGCTGCCTGCTGATTCGTGTTTTTTCCGCTCAGCGGGTCTGTAGAATAGTCCTACCAAGCACCAAGGAGGAACGGCTATGCAATGTCAGAAGCTGAGAACATACATGGAGACCGGGCGGGTAGTCTTCCTGCCTGCCAAATCGATCCGTCCAAATCCCGCTCAGCCCCGGCAGGTCTTCCGGGACGAAGCCTTAGAGGAGCTGACCCGGAGCATTCAGCAGCACGGGATCCTGCAGCCCCTGTCTGTACGGCGGGTGGGGACTGCCTATGAGCTGATCGCCGGTGAACGGCGGCTGCGGGCAGGGATCCAGGCAGGACTAACGGAGATCCCCTGCATCATCATGAACATGGACGACCAGGAATCAGGCCTTGCCGCATTGGTGGAAAATCTGCAGCGGCAGGACCTGGACTTTATTGAGGAGGCCCGGGGCATCAGCCTGCTGATGGACCGATTCAGCTTAAGTCAGGAGCAGGCTGCCAAGCGGCTGGGGAAAAGCCAAAGCGCCGTGGCCAACAAGCTGCGGCTGCTGCGCCACAGTCCACCTGTGCTGGAGGCCCTCCGGGAAGGGGGGCTTACCGAGCGACACGCCCGGGCGCTGCTGAAGCTCCCCACCGAGCCCCAAAAGCTGCAGGTCATTGCCGTCATCGTCCGTCACGGTATGAGTGTTGCCCGGACGGAATGTTACATAGCCGACCTGCTGGAAACGCCGGAGGAAAAAGCCCCCCGGATCAACGTAGGTGCATTTCTGAACAGCCTGAATCAGTCCCTGGCAAAGATCCAGCTTTCCGGGATCCCCGCCATCTCTGAGCGGCGGGAGACCGACAGCCAGATCGTGCTGACCATCACGATCCCCAAGTAGAAATTTTCTATTGCATTTCCTGTTGGAAAAGGTTATTCTTATAGTATCAAAAGAGAAATGCGAGGGATATTTATGGCTATTCTTGCACCGTCGATCCTGTCGGCTGATTATATGAATATGGAGCGCGACCTGACCATGACCAAGGAAATGGGTGTCAAGTGGCTCCATGTGGACATCATGGACGGCATCTTTGTGCCCAACATCACCTTTGGCTACGGCTTTGTGAAGGCTATGCGCAAGGTCTCCGACCTGGTGCTGGATGTGCACCTGATGATCGACCGGCCCATCCGTTACGTCCAGCAGTTCTGCGATGCGGGTGCCGACTATCTGACCATCCATGTGGAGTCTGATACCCCGGAGAACACCCTGGCTGCCCTGGAAAAGATCCGCGCCCTGGGTGTTAAGCCCGGCATCGTGGTCAAGCCCAACACCCCTGCCGAGGCCATCGAGGCCTATCTTGACAAGGTGGACCTGGTATTGGTGATGACTGTAGAGCCCGGCTTTGGCGGACAGAAATTCATGGCTCATATGATGCCCAAGCTCTCTCAGCTGCGGCAAATGCTGGACAAGGTCAACCCCACCTGCCACCTGGAGGTGGACGGCGGTGTGGATCTGGTCACCTGCGAGACCTGCAAGGAAAACGGCGCCAACGTACTGGTGGCAGGCTCTGCCTTCTACGGCAGCAGCGATAAAGCTGCCTTCCGGGAAAAGCTGGAAGCATAAAAACCTATGGGTGCGGATCACCGCACCCATATTTTTTGACCAAAACGCCGATAGTTTTTAGCATTTTCGATTTTTTAGGATGACAGCGGGCACGGTTATGTGCTACAATAGGAAAAAATATACATAGGAGGAGATCCCAATGAACAAGATCACCTTTGCCATTCTTGGCATGGGCAACCGGGGCACCGCCTACGCCTCCAAACTGCTGAAATACCCGGAGGAGGCCCAGGTCGTGGCCATGGCTGACAATCGCCGTGTCCGTCTGGATGCTGCCAACAAGTACCTGCACCTGCCGGAAGAAATGCTCTTCGACGGTGCTGACTCCATTCTGGCACAGCCCAAGCTGGCCGACTATATGATCATCGCCACCCAAGATGCCCAGCACAAGGAGCATGCTCTGAAGGCCATGGCGCTGGGTTATGACCTGGTACTGGAAAAGCCTATCTCCAACAAGCTGGCCGATGTTGTGGAGATTACCAATGCGGCCAAGGCAATGGGCCGCAGGGTCTTCATCTGCCACGTGCTGCGCTACACCGTGTTCTATCAGCAGGTCAAGCGGCTGATCGAAGAAGGCACCATTGGCGACATAGTGACCATTGAAGCCATCGAGCAGGTGGGCTTCCACCACTACTGCCATAGCTACGTCCGCGGCAACTGGCACAATCAGGCCGCTTCCAGCCCCATGATCCTTGCCAAGTGCAGCCACGACATGGACATCCTGCTTTGGCTCACCGGCAAGAAGTGCCAGAAGGTCTCCTCCTTCGGCCAGCTGACCCACTTCAAGGCGGAAAACTGCCCCGAGGGCGCTGCGGAGCGCTGTGTGGACTGTCCTTTGGACTGCCCCGCCCACGCCAACCGCTACTATCTGTCCCGGATCCCCGGCTGGCCCAGCAATATCCTCCATCCGGAGCCCACTGCTGAGAACATCACTGAGATCCTGGCAAACTCCAACTATGGCCGTTGTGTCTACAAAATGGACAACGATGTGGTGGACCACCAGACTGTCAACTTCCAGTTTGAAGACGGTGTCACCGCCACCTTCCAGATGGTTGGCTTCACCAACAAGCAGACACGCGAGATCCGTGTGATGGGTACCCAGGGCGAGATCTGGGGCGACTTCAAATCTCTGGAGCTCCACTGGCAGCGCTTCGGTGGCGAGGTGCAGACGGTGGATCTGCAGGCCCTGTGCACCGACTTTACCGGTCACGGCGGCGGCGACGAGCGGTTGATCTACGATGTTGTCCGTTTCACCCGTGGCGACGACTTCGACACCAGCTCCATGACCACCATTGACCGCTCCGCAGAGAGCCACTACCTGGCCTTTGCCGCTGAGCACAGCCGCGTACAGGGCGGCCAGCTGGTCGAGGTAGAAGAATTTAAAAAATCCATTGGCGCTTGAAACGCCAACCGATCCCATACATAACAACACCCGGCGGAAGCTTCCGCCGGGTGCTCTTTTTGGTTTCTACGCAAACCGTCCGCAACCGGAGGACCGGAGGGGCGCGGACGGTTTTTATCTTTTATTCTGCTTTCTTTTTCTTCTTACAGATGAAGCTGCGGAACAGGATCACGTTCATGACTGCGAAAAATGCCACCAGAATGATCATCGTCAGGTAGGGCTTCTGAGGAGCCAGGGTCGCCAGCAGCATCATGGGGAAGCCAAAGACGATGGCCGGGAAATTCTGATAGACCATATTGTCAGCAGCGGGGGTCTTAAACTCGCCGTCGGCCTCACGGAGCAGGATCGTGCCAGTGGAGGCAGTACCGGTGAGCATGCCATACATCATCAGGAACTGCTCCTGGGTGTACTCGGGGAACAGTTTCTTAGCCACAAAGTAGTTGTAAGCATAGGTGATGACCATGCCCACCACGCCCAAAATCAGCATGATGCCCCAGTAGGATTCCAGAATGTCCAGGCGGATGGCTGCGATACCGGCAACCACCATGACATCAAAGAAGAAATTACTGGTACGGGTCAGCAGGAAGTTGTTCACGTACTCACGATGGATGATTCCGGCCTTCTTCAAGCCGTTCATAACAACCTTCAATAGTGTTGCAGCCAACACACCCAGCAGGAAGTTGAAGCCGTAGATCACACTCTTCATGCCCGGCAGCAGCAGGCCCAGCAGATACATCAGCACGTAGGCCAGAACATAGGCAACCGCGATCAGCGCAACCTGGATGGTCAGCTTATCGATGCTCTCCTGCATGGGGACCTCATTTTCCCGCTCCACCTGCTCGTTGTTGCGGACATCCTTATCACATTCCCAGCGAATCTTACCCTTGCGACGCATCCAGTTCAGGTGGATAACACCGCCGATGCTGGCGCTGAGGAAGCCCAAGGCGGCAATGGTCAAGCCAAAGCTTTTGCCGCCCACGAAACCGTATTCTGTCTCATAAATGGTGCCGTAGTTCATAGCCTGGCCGGTACCCTGGCCGTAACCGAAGGGCAGCAGCACACCGGCTGCTTTGAAGAAATCCTTAATAATGAAAGATGCCAAGATGGTAATACCAAAGCCAACGATTGCCTGCAGCAGATATGTAGACACGGTGGTCACACCGGTGTTGAAGATCTCCACAGTGCGCTTCTTGGTCAGCTTACCGCCACCGGACTTCAGGGTGGAAGCAATGAAGCCCAGCGCCAACGTGTGGTAGGTCAGGATTTCCAAAAATGCGGTGGCATTTTCACCGAAGGCAGGTGCTTCGAACATGACCTGTCCGCCGGAGGCCAGCTTATAGATACCCTCGGCAACCAGGATCAGAATACCCGCAAGCACGCTGTGCGGGATCAGTGACTTTCTCAAAAATGAGATCGAGCGCTTCAGTATGTTTGCCACCAGAAGACTGCCCAACAGCAGACCCAGCACCAGGAAGGCGCCCCAAACATCAGATCCCCAAAAATTCGTCATTTCGATCACCCTTTTCAATATTTTTACTGCGGTAGAACAGCATCACATATTTGAGGGCATTGAATCGTTTATCGCCCTTGATCTGATACAGCTGCTTGCCGTGATAGATGTTCATCTTGTTTTTGCCCAGCACGGTAATGGTAGATATCTGGCTGAAGGGCAGTGTCTCATCACCCAGCACCAGCCGGTCACCGTACATGGTCAAATGGATGTTTTCCTTCAAAGGCACTTTGCGGTCGTAGACCAGCACCTCAAAAAGATTGGCATCGTCCTCAAACAGAGGCTTTTCCAGATACTCCCGGGTGTCCAATTGGTTTACATAACTTTTTTGGTATTCATACCAGTCGTTGACAAAGCGGAAACCGAAGTCCCCCTCGAATTCCTTGGTAGGCAGGTAGCGGGCAGACTTGCCGCAGCAGGTACAGGTAAGCGTATCGCCTTGGCTTTCAAAACGGGAAATGCCGCAATGGGGGCAAATGTAGATGCAGCGCTCCAGATATTGGGCCAACTGCTTGTGGTGGAACTGGCTGTTGGCCACCGCTTCATTAACATACAAGCCCTCCCGGATGGCTTCGTACAGCTCCTCATTGGTCATGGCAGCTGCCTCCTCCGGCTCAATGACCCGGGCCACATAGCCACGCATCTTGCCCTTGCGGATCACGTCGCTCCACCGGGGCTCTGCGCCATAGCCACCCTCGATCCGGTACAGCAGGATCGGCACGCCCAGCTTGCGGGCCAGGGGCGCGATGGCAGGATTCATGTACTCGGTCTTACCGCTGTAAGTACGGTTGCCCTCCGGGGCGATGGCGATGCTGCCGCCCTCCCGGACCACCTTGATGCAGTTCATGACCGCCTGTACATCCGTGGTCTGCTTCTTGATGGGGATGGGCGCGATGACCCAGCGGATCACCTTGGAGAGCCACCCCATGGAAAAGATATCCTCCGTGGCCATGTAATACAGCGGACCCCGGAAGGCCGCACCTACAAAAAACTGGTCAAAGGGTGTCTGATGATTCAAAAGGATCAGGTAATTGCGCTTCTTCTCCTCCCGGAACTTGGTGATGGTGATCCGGTAGCGCAGCTTCATATAAGGAACCAGCACCACACGGGCCAGTTCAGTAACCACCTTATGGCGGGTACGTGTCCATTTTTTCTTTTTGGTCTTCGGCTTATCCTTGGTTACCATGGAGCCTCACCCCTTAATAATTTCTTGAGCTTGTATTACAATAGCATATCCTGCCGAAAAACACAATATTACATTTTTGTTTTTATAAAAAGTTTGCGGGACTCTCCCCAGTTGACTTTTCCTGCCTGCGCCTTATAATGAAAGAAAAAAGGAACAGGAGTATAAACTATGGCAATTATCACCATCATTGGCTCCGGCATGATGGGCTCTGCCCTGGCCTTCCCTGCCCGGGAAAACGGACATGAAGTCCGGCTTGTAGGCACCCATCTGGACCGGGAAATCATCGATGCCTGCCGGGCCACCGGCCGTCATCCCAAGTTTGTCCGGGACTTCCCTGCAGGTCTCCAGTACTTCCAGATCGAGGAAGTGCAGACAGCCATCGAAGGCAGCGATCTGATCATCGGTGGTGTCAGCAGCTTCGGCGTGGATTGGTTTGGCGACGAGATCCTGCCCATCATCCCCGAACATATTCCTGTGATCACCGTGACCAAGGGGCTGGTGGATCTGCCTGACGGCACCCTGATCCCCTACCCGGAGTACTGGAGCCGAACGCTGGCAAAAAAGGGTCTTGCACGGAATCTGAATGCCATCGGCGGCCCCTGCACCAGCTATGAGCTGGTAGCCCACGATCAGACCCAGGTCGCCTTCTGTGGCAAGGACATGAAAACTCTGGAATTTATCCGCAGTCTGATGGAAACAGACTACTACCACATCAGCCTGTCCACCGACGTGGTGGGTGTAGAAAGTGCCGTTGCACTGAAAAACGGCTACGCCCTGGGCATTGCCCTGACCATCGGTCTGAACCAGAAGGCATTTGGTATCGACAGCGAACTGCACTACAACTCTCAGGCAGCCGTCTTTGGGCAAAGTGTCCGGGAGATGTCCAAGCTGCTGGAATTGCAGGGTGCCTGTACCCTCCACAACCAGGTCATCGGTCTGGGCGATCTGTACGTGACCGTTTACGGCGGTCGCACCCGACTCATTGGTATCCTGCTGGGCAGAGGTCTTTCCTTGGCAGAGGCCAAGCAGGAGCTGAATGGCGTGACGTTGGAATCTTTGGTGGTGGCCGAGCGGGTAGCCCGTGCCGTAAAGGTACGCATCGCCGCAGGCGAGCTGCTCCCTGCAGACTTCCCCCTGTTGCTGCACATCGACGAGATCCTTACACAAGGCAAACCTGTAAACATCCCCTGGAACGATTTCCGCTTCGTCCAGGTATAAACGAATCCCCGGCAGCTTGGCTGCCGGGGATTCGTTCATCAAGGTGAATTATACTATCAAAGCAATGGTGTCATATTGGGATGCAACGGATCAGGAATCTCCTCAGTTGTATCTTCGGTAACCTGTGGAGCTTCTGTCGTCTGTTGTGTCTGTGTGGCATCAGTGGTCTGCTGCACCTCGGTATCTTCTGTCACCTGCTGTACTTCCGAATCCTCTGTTGCCTCAGCTTGTGTCTGCTGAGCATCCGTCTGTTCCTGTGTTTCTTCCTTCTGAACGCCGGAGGTCTCCGGTTCTGTGGGCTGCTGCTCATTATCCATGGTGCCCAGCCAAATTACTGCCGTAACCACCAGCGCCAGCAGGATCGCCAACGCCGCAATGATACATAACCATACTTTTCTTCCCATATCGTTTCTCCTATCTTTTCTTTATACTGCCTGGGGTTCTGTGTTTTCTCCGTGCCAAGCCTTTTCGTACAGCACCTTGATCATATTGATATATTTCATTACCAGTCTGCCGTCCTCAGGCATACAGCGGTAAATATTCTCGCCATACTGGAATTCCAGATACTTGCCGGGGCTAAAGGGCAGTGACGGGAATGTACCGGCATCGACAGCAATATCCAGCGCCTGGTCACTGACTGTTCCCTGCAGCCGGAAGGTCTCCTCTGACAGTGTCAGTACACCCTGCCCGACAGGCAGGAACTTTTTCTTTTTCATGTCGATCATGGAGATGCTAACGTTGGAAGACATTTCCTTCTGCTCGCCGTTCTCCAGTTTCCGGTACATATCCCGGTAGATCATGCGGCTCCAGTCAGAGATATAACGTACCTCCTGTCCCACCTGACCCGCCTGATGGAGCAAGCCATACTTGTCACTCTCATGGGCAAAGCCGCAGACGGTGCAGTACATCTTTTTGCCCTCCACCGCCATGGAAAACTCCTGCTTGCAGTGCGGGCACATGTACAGCACATGTTCCAGGCCCTGCAGGTCGTCACCATTTTTGTATGCCACCTGCAGCTGCTCCTGCTCCCGGTAGGCATCAAAAAGCATAGCCTCATCTGTTTTCTGCTGGATTTCCTGCAAGTCCATCTGTGCCAGCTCTTTGGCCGAGAACAGCTTGTAGATATCCATATAGGTTCTGCCGGGACGAACGCCCTTGGCCCACTTGGGCATGACAAAATAGGTACCGCTGGCCCTCGCCACGTATACGTCCGTCTTCAGCCATTTGAGAAATTTATATGTAGCTGCAGGAATAGGTGTAGACAGGCCATCTTCGCACATCAGTCCAGCCGGGTAGATCACAAAGGCCTCGCCCCGGTCTATCACGGATTTCATCAGCTTCAGATCCCGGGAGGCAGTTTGGAACTGCTGCTTGGGGATCACGCCCAGCTTTTTCATAAAGCCGCGAATGGGCAGTGTGTTAAAGAAAGAATTGCTGATCACAAAGGTCATGGGCCGCCGGGTGGCACCGATCAGATTCACAAAATCCAGCGCCGACTGGTGGTTGGCGATCACTACGAAGGAGCCTTTTTTATCCTTGATCTCGTTCCGCAGAAATCTTCTGCGGAAGACCAGCTTTGCTGCCGCCCATGCCACCACCTGCGTGATGCCGTAGAAAAACCGGTTCGGTTTATTGTAGTGCATAGCACAGTCACCTCATCTTCCGCCAGCATTATACCATAGCCTTAAAGAAAAAGAAAGAATTTCTTTCATTTGCAGGCCAATTCCTGGAAAAATCGCTGAAAACAGGGTTGCATTCCCTATGATTATGTTATATAATTATAGTATATTGTTATAGCACAATTTTAAAGGAGGACGCAAAACATGTTCGATTACGTTTTCTACGCGCGCGAGCTGCGGCATGAGCTGCATCAGTGCCCGGAAATCGGCTTTGATCTGCACCAGACCCTTGCCATCGTCCGCCGGGAGCTGGATGCCATGGGCATCGAATACACCGAGAAGTACGGTAAAAGCAGCATTGTTGGTACTATCAACCCCGGCAAGCCCTTCACCATCGGCCTGCGTGCGGATATGGATGCCCTGCCCATGCAGGAGCAAAGCAAGAACCCCTACCCCTCCAAAAACGATGGTGTGATGCATGCCTGCGGCCACGACGTACATACCGCCCAGCTGCTGGCTGTTGCCCGCCAACTGAAGGATATGGAAAACGAACTGCACTGCACCGTCAAACTGCTGTTCACTCCCGCTGAAGAGTACATCACCCCCGGCACCAAGCTGATGGTGGAGGACGGTGTCGCCGATGAATTCGACTGTGCCGTTGCCTGCCACGTCAACCCCACCCTGCCTGTAGGTAACATCGGTATAGGCGAAGGCGGTGTCAACGCCAACTCTATGGGTATCGTAGTAGAGTTCTTTGGCAGATCCGTCCATGCCCACTCCCAGCAGAAGGGTGTGGATGCTATCCGCATGGCTGTGCAGGCTTATACCGCTTTGGAGCTGATGGCTGCCAGAGAGATAGCCTCCAAGGAGCCTATCGTCTACAACGTAGGCGCTTTCAACGGCGGCGTTACCAATAACATCGTCTGCGACTACGTCAAGCTGTTTATCTCCGCCCGAGCCTGGAGCGATGACGTCACCGATTTCATGGAGCGCCGTACCCGGGAGATCTGCGAGGCCACGGCTGCCATGTGCGGCGGCACTGCCAAGGTCACCGTCACCAAGCTGCTGCCCTATGTGAAGAATGACGAGACCATGGTCCGTCAGTTGCAGAAAACCGCAGGCAAGCTGCTGGGCAGCGAGCATGTCCATCCCATCGTCCGCTCCATGGGCGGCGAGGATTTTGCCTTCTTCACCCGCAAGAAGCCCTGTGTATTCTTCCGTCTGGGTACTACCAACCCGGACGATCCCAGTGAAACCTCTTACCCTGTCCACAACGTGCATTTCGATGTAGATGAGCGCTGCTTCGAAGTCGGTATCCCCATGTTCGTCAACTTTGTTCTGGATAACCAGGACGGTATTGAATTTTAAGGAGGTCACACTATGAAAATCGTTGTTGCCGGTGATGCGCTGATCCAGCGCCGTATTCCCAAAAACCACCCCGGTGCCGATGGTATCCGCGCCTGGCTGGGGGAAGCAGATGCCCGTTATTTCAACCTGGAGACCACCATTTTCCGGGAGAACGAGGGCCTGTGGGGTTTCTCTCTCAACGGTGGCTCTTACCTGCGTGCCGACCCTGAAGTCCTGGAGGATCTGAAGGGCTATGGTTTCAACATGACCTCTTTCTGCAACAACCACTCTCTGGACTATGATATTCCCGGCCTGGTGCGGACCATAGAAAATGTGACCGACAGCGGCTTTGTCCACGCCGGCTGCGGCATGAACCTGGACCAGGCTGCTGCTCCCGCTTATTTGGATCTGGACGATGGCCGTGTGGCACTGATCGGCTTCACAGCCTCCATGAATACGGAGTTCCAGGGCGTTGGCATCGCCGGGCGCCAGTCCCGCCGTGTTCCCGGCAGACCCGGCCCCAACCAGCTGCGGGTCAAGGAGACGCTGATCGTCACCGAGGAGCAGATGAAGCAGCTGGAGGCCATTGCTGAAGCTACCGAGGTCAATGGTGCTCTGACCATCTCCCGTGCCGAGGGCTACACCGCTCCCGCTGTGGAGGGCACTCTGGACTACGGCAAGCACATCCACTTCCGCGTGGGCCACACCCCCCACAAGGAGACCCTGTGCGATCCTGCAGACCTGAAGCGGCTGACCGACTCCATTCGCCAAGCACGGTTCCAGAGCGATGTGGTGCTGGTCTCCATCCACGCCCATCAGCTGGCCGGTACCAGCAAGGAACAGCCTGCTGCTTTCCTGGAGGAGTTTGCCCACCACGCCATTGACAACGGCGCTGATGCCGTCATTGGCCACGGCCCCCACCTGCTGCGCCCCATGGAAATTTACAAGGGCAAGCCCATTTTCTACTCTCTGGGCGACTTCGTCATGCACAACGAGAACATGCCCTACTGTCCTGAGGACTACTACGAAAAGTACGGTTTTACCAGCAATGACATGACCCATGATCTGCTAAAAAAGCGTACTAAGAATTTCACCGTAGGTCTGATGTCCACCCCCAAGATGATGGAGACCGTCCTGCCCCGCTGGGAAGTTGACGAAAACGGCAACGTGACCAAGCTGGAGCTGCTGGCTGTGGAGCTGGGTCTGGGCACAGGCAAGAGCAAGGCCGGCAACCCCCGTCCTGCTGCCGACAGCGCTATTTTGGAACGCTACGCCGAAATGTCCGCTCCCTACGGCGTGAAGATGGAGATCACCGGCAACATCGCCAATGTGATCCTGTAAATGTATAGCTAAGCGCGCACCGGCTTTCGGCGCGCGCTTTTTATTACATTTATCTTCAAATTTCAGTTTATCGAGCCGTTGAAATCATCACTGTACCACCCTAAATGCGTCATTCTGAGCGAGTGTAAGCGAGTCGAAGAATCTACGCATGATCAGTACTACTTTGCTAATATTCGGTGCGAAGATCCTTCGATTCCGCTTCGCTCCACTCAGGATGACGCTCCTTTGGAGCGTTAGAAACCACTCGATAAATCGGAATTTATATCCCTGTTATGAAACCCGGGAGGCCGTTACACCACGCCCTGGGCCAGCATGGCATCAGCCACCTTTAGGAAACCAGCAATATTGGCACCTGCCACATAGTCCCCCGCCTTTCCGTAGACCCTGGCCGCGTCGTCCAGATTGTGGAAGATACTGACCATGATCTCTTGAAGCTTATGATCCACCTTTTCAAAGGTCCAGCTGCGGCGCTCGGAATTTTGACTCATTTCCAGACCGGAGGTGGCGACACCGCCGGCATTGGCTGCCTTACCGGGACAGAACAAAACGCCGTGTGCCTGCAGGTATTGGGTTGCCTCCAGTGTAGTAGGCATATTTGCCCCCTCCGCCACCGCGATACATCCGTTGCTCACCAGCAGCTCCGCATCCTCCGGCAGCAGCTCGTTTTGGGTAGCGCAGGGCAGCGCCACATCACAAGGCACGCTCCAAACGCCTCTACCTGCGTGGTATTGGGCTTTTGGTCTTTGCTTTGCGTATTCCGTCAGCCGTGCGCGCTGTACCTCCTTGACCTGCTTTAATAGCTCCACGTCGATACCGTCCGGGTCATAAACCCAGCCTGTAGAGTCCGAGCAGGTGACAGGCTTAGCTCCCAACTGCCACGCCTTCTGGATCGCGTAGATGGCCACATTACCCGCCCCGGATACCGCAACAGTCATACCCTCCAAC
Source organism: uncultured Oscillospiraceae bacterium (assembly GCA_964450205.1). Lineage (GTDB taxonomy): Bacteria > Bacillota > Clostridia > Oscillospirales > Oscillospiraceae > Faecousia. Next base: position 13,872 of record CAYVCR010000025.1, read on the forward strand.
TGATAGCCATTGCAGTGGAGCATCTCCTGGGTCAGATACAGCAGCCCATAGCCGGTGGCCTCCGTCCGAGCCAGGGAGCCGCCATAGGCAACACCCTTACCGGTCAGCACGCCCTGAAAGGCGGTGCGGATCTTCCGGTACTGACCAAACAGATAGCCGATCTCCCGGCCGCCCACACCAATGTCGCCTGCTGGCACATCCGTATCGGGGCCTATATGTTTACATAACTCCGTCATAAAGCTTTGGCAGAACCGCATGATCTCACGATCCGACTTCCCTTTTGGGTCAAAATCCGAGCCACCCTTGGCACCGCCGATAGGCAGTCCGGTCAGGCTGTTTTTGAATATCTGTTCAAAGCCCAGGAACTTGATAACACTTAAATTTACCGTAGGATGGAAACGTAAGCCGCCCTTATAGGGACCAATAAAGCTGTTGTACTGGACACGATAGCCCCTGTTCAGCTGTACCTGTCCCTGATCATCCAGCCAAGGAACACTGAACACGATCACACGCTCCGGTGTGGTCAGCCGCTCCAGAATCGCGTCCCGGCGATAGACCTCCTCATTCTGCTCGATCACTGGCCGCAGGGATTCCAGCACTTCTGTAGCTGCCTGCTGAAATTCAGGCTGTGAGAGATTTTGCTTTGCAATACGCTCCAGCACATCATCTACATAGGACATAAAATGTTACCTCCGACAAAAGAATGGCTACATTTTAACATGATGTGACGGATATTGCAATCCCTAACGCCCAATTATTTGCAATATTATTTCATTTTCTTGCATATTCAATCCAGTCATATCGATATTTTTGGGTCTATTTGCAACTTTTAACATTCACTCTTGCATTTCTTGCAATTTTCTTTCCCTATGGTACATACGAAAAAATCCTGACGGGCAAGCCGTCAGGATTTTTGATTACTGTGCTGAGCCGTTGGTGAAGGAGCCTTCCCCAACAACGAAGTCGTCGCCACTGCCCAGGTGGGCAGTCAAGGTATAGGTGTAGGTCTCACCCAGCTCAAACATAAACTCCCGCAGCGGCGTCGCAAACCGCGCCAGGTCAAACTCCTGGACGTTGCGGCGGACGAGCACGTTGTTATTGTTATCCGCCGACTTGCCCACGGTGGTAAACATTCTCTGATTGAAAGCCTCATTGCCCTCAGAATCCAGAACCACCAGATCCACGAAGTCCAGGTAGAAGTTGGATCTGACCACGCCGGTAGACATACCAGCCTTGCCCTCCACGCCGTTTTCCAGATAGGCCTCAGGTATTTCGAACTCACCGGTAACGAACTCTTCGATGGTACAGGGCACATACCAGTCGATGTAGATACTGGAGAAGGAGTACTTATAGTCCACACGCCAGGAGGAGAAGTACGGCTCTGTCGTTCTGGGAGCGCCCTGTTCATGGGTGATGACATAGCTCTCCATGCCGTCCACTTCGCCTGCGGCGTTACGGACAACAACGGCATCGGCTGCCAACAAACGGGTATGGCCGCCGGCCTCGACTTGAGAGACGATGAAGTCGCCCTTCCGCAAGCAAGCGTAGGCCTCGTACATCTGCTGCTCGCCGGTGGCTTCCATGTACACATCATAGTAGGTGGGAACGGTTTCCAAATCCCAGGCCCAGTCGCCCACAGCAACCGTACCTGCACCCTTGGCAGGTACCATGTTACGGGTGTTCAAGAAATCAACATCGCCGCTGACGGACATATAAGCCTGCTGCACAGCGGCAGAACAGTCACTGCCGATGTAGCTGTCGAAACCGTCATATTCGCCCAAGTACACCCATTCATCCAGCTGGCCGTCCTCGCCCATACAGTACTTGACGCGCTCCAAAGAGCTGCTCTTATGGTTATAGACGACGCCGTGGATCTCAATGCCGGGCTGATAGATACCGGCACAGGAGGTTAGCGAGCAAGTGCAGGAATAATACAGTGCTTTGGGGACCGTCCACACGTACTCGCCCATGGCGCGCATGGTCTGTTCGACCTTATCACGCATTGACTGGATCTCAGCAGGGATCTCTTCCTTGTCATTGTCACGGTACAGGCAGTCGGTGATCTTCTCAGACTCGCCCGTACCGGCAAAGTCGATAAACA
>CAYVCR010000026.1:0-15481 GCA_964450205.1 uncultured Oscillospiraceae bacterium
CCCAGTATTTTCAAGGGTTTTTCGCACCGTGTTCTTCTTATGAGTTCGCAGCAGAGCAGAAAGCCCGTGTCACTTACGACAACATTCTGCGGCTGAGCGACGATCCGGATGTTAATAACGTAATCAAGTTCCTGCGTCAGCGGGAGATCAATCACTTCCAGCGCTTTGGCGAAGCGGTGCAGTTGCTGCGCGAGAAGTTGAATCAGAAGAATGTCTACTATATGAACCCAGCGATCGATCTGTAAAATTACAGGGGCGGATATCTCTATCCGCCCCTGATGTAATATCGTTATTTTTACGAAGCCTGCACACAGTCGATGGTAAGCACCACAGCCAGCGCCACGAGTTCATCGGCTGGATCATTGATGCGCAATTCGTAGGAATCTCCCCAAGTCATCCACGCTTTGCTGATCGTTACAATGGAATTTCCTGCCTTGGTAATACGGTATTCATGTGCGAGAAAATCACCATCGACCTCCCAGTTAAGACCCTCGATAGAGTATTGGGGGAAAAAGAAGGATATCTCCTTTTTGATCTCTGCTATCTGCCGGTCACCGCAGAAAACGAGATACTTCGGCATCCATGTCCATACCTCTTGCTTGATAAAGGCAACTTCCCGATGGGCCATATCATAGATATGCAGCTTTTTGCCCCAACTGAATACCTCGCCCTCAACAAAATACCGGTCCTGACCATGAACATCCTTTACGGAGAATTTGTCACCCCAGGAGAATACACGCTGCTTGATATATAGATCCATTGCTTGCTCCATTCTATGCGGTCCGACTTGTTAAGAAATCGGATAACTGCTCCATAAAATCGGTATCAGAAAAATGCAATTGCAGCTTCGCCGTTGCCTGTGTTGTATGATTGCGGACGAGCTCGTTGCAGCGATCCAGGCCGTAAAGCTGGACGAATGTATTCTTGACAGTATCCACGCCAACTGCTTTACCCAGTTCTTCAGCATTGCCAACCACATCCAGCATATCATCACGGATCTGAAATGCAAGTCCCAGATGGTCAGCAAATTCAGCAGCAGCTATCAGTTGTTTTTCGCTACCGTTACCGGCCAGCACGCCCAACATGCAGGACGCACGGATGAGCGCCCCGGTCTTCCGGGACTGAATGTCCAGCACTTCGCGCTCAGTGCATTGACGCTGCTCGCTTTGCATGTCCAGCACCTGACCGCCCACCATGCCCATTTCGCCGGCACAGGAGGACAAAACCTCCACCGCACTGATACGTACATCAGCAGAGAAAGGCGCCTTGGCCAGATAAGCAAAGGCTGCTGTCAGCAGTGCATCACCGGCCAGGACTGCGTTTGCCTCGCCGTAGACCTTGTGATTAGTGGGCTTACCGCGGCGCAGGTCATCGTTGTCCATACAAGGCAGATCGTCGTGGATCAGGCTGTATGTATGGATCATTTCCACCGCAGCCGCAAAAGGCACAGCTGCTTTCCAATCACCGCCGCACATGCGGCAAAAATCAAAGACGAATACAGGACGCAGCCGCTTACCTCCGGCAAGCAGACTGTATCGCATAGCATCAAATAAAGTCTTCTGAGGTGCATCATACACAAAACACTGTTCTTGAAGATACTTTTCGATATATGCCGAATATTGCCCGTATTGCTCTTTAAAAGGGAATTTCATCAGCAAAATCCTCCTCGACAGGGCTGCCGTCAGTGGCAGTGCTGATTTTCTTTACCTGCAACTCTGCTTTGTCCAGGAGCTTTCCGCAGCTCTCGACCAGCTGTGTGCCCTCCTGGAACAGTTTCAGGGATTCCTCAAGAGGCACATCGCCCCGCTCCATGGCTCTGACGATCTGCTCCAGGCGCTGCATATTCTCTTCAAAGGTCTTGTTATTCTGATTCATTCTGCATTCTCCTTCTTATCGGTGACAGATGCAATGACCCTGCCATCACTGACATTGACATAAATGCTATCACCTACGGATACTTGTGAGACAGAGCGTACCACTTCCCTACTTTGGTTCTGAACCATGGCATAGCCGCGAGTCAACACCTTTAAGGGACTCATGGCATCCAGTTTAGCGGCGTAACTCAGGTAACGATGTCTATGCTTACTGATCGACTGCGTTTGGGTGGAAAGTAGTCTGCTTTGCATATGCTCAAGGTCCTTTTTGCGCTGCTGCAGGTACATGTCCGGGCTTTGCAGTGCAGAACAGCTCGCTAACACGTTCAGATGCTGTCTGGAGGCTTTCAGCTGCCGCTGGAGGGCTGTTGCCATGGAAGCCATCATTGCGTCCATGCTCTGCCTCAATGCGTCCTGGTCAGGCACGGCCAGCTCAGCGGCATTGGAGGGTGTAGCGGCTCGCAGGTCGGCAACGTAGTCAGAGATCGTTATATCCGGCTCATGGCCAACAGCGGAAATAACCGGGATCCTTGAATCATAAATAGCATGCGCAACCAGCTCATCGTTGAATGCCCACAGATCCTCAATAGAACCACCACCGCGGCCCACGATCAACAGATCTGCCAGCTTATAGTGATTGGCATAGCTGATAGCTGCAGCGATCTCACTGGGTGCCTCTATCCCCTGGACGCGCACAGGAAATAGACGTACTTTTGTCAGAGGATACCGCTTGCGCAGAATGCGCAGCATATCATGTATAGCAGCGCCGGCAGAGCTTGTCACAATGCCGATCGTGCCTGGAAACCGCGGCAATGGCTGCTTATGAGCCTCGTCAAACAGGCCTTGCGCAGCCAATTTACATTTTAGTTGCTCAAAGGCTGCGTGCAAATCGCCTATACCGTCCAGCGCCATAGCAGTGCAATACAGCTGATAGGCGCCGTCCCTGGGATAGACTGTAATACGGCCCATGGCGATGACCTTCATTCCGTTCTCGGGTCGAAACTTCAGCTTTACTGCGCTGGAGCGGAACATGACGCACTTTAATGCACCACCTTCATCCTTTAGCGTGAAATAGTGATGTCCGGATGGATAGACCTTGTAATTGCTGATCTCGCCCTTGACAGCAAGGCCAGTCAGCAGTGCATCCTGGTCCATCATGGCGCGGATATATTCATTTATTTGCGTGATGGACAAGACATGCTGTGCCATATCATTCCTCCTGCATTCGGAATGTAAGTACCGCAACACCCATAGCATTGTCGGTGGAGTACTGGGGCTCTGCAAAAACAGGGGCAAGTGGAGCCACTTTTTCACGGAGCATAGCATTGGATGCTACGCCGCCGGAAAACACAACTGGCAGACCTGGATACTGCTTCTGAGCATCCAACGTTGTCTGATATACGGCATGGCAAACACAACGAAGTGCGTATGCAGCCGTTTCAATCATATTGTGACACCTTTCAAAATACTGGTTTACTTTGTTCTGTACACCGGACAGGGAAAATTCCAAATCACTGCACTTTACACGGAACAAATCAGTATTTACGGCATCTGCGCTAAGTGCATCCAGATGTTTTCCAGATGGAAACGGCAGCTTCAGTAACTGACCGGTACGGTCAATCAACTGTCCTGCTGAAATATCCGACGTGCCGCCGACTCGGATGCAGCAAACGTTCTTCCTTTCCGGCTCCACAAGCAAAAGCTCTGTTGTTCCACCGGAAAGATGCCATGCCAAATGAGGCTGGTCCATTAAATCCAGCCTGCCTGCGCTCCAAAGCGATGCTGCAACATGCCCTTGCTGATGAGAGCACTCCACTAAGGGCACATGAAGGGCCTCTGCCAGCAATTTTGCATGGGAATATCCAACCATGAAGCATGGCATATAGCTGCCTTCCACAGCCCTGGGTCGGGTGCTAACGCCAACTGCAGTTACCGTCGAGATGTCCACATTGGAAAACAGCCTGCCGGAAAGCTCCGGCAGGCTCTTGGTGTGATGAAATACCGCATCGCTCTGGCGCAGGCCAAGTTCTCCGTCCTTCACCGGCAGGAGCTTAGAGCAGTTCTCCGCTAAATTGCGGTCAAAACAAGCTATGGAAGTGGTGTAATTACTGGTATCAAAACCGATCACACTCATTCAGTCACCTCAGCGGTCAAGCCGCGGGCAAAGGCACCCAAAATACCGTTGACAAATGAGCCGGTATCATCTCCATCGTACATTTTTGCAATACGTACAGCCTCAGAGATGGCCACGCCTGTTGGAACATCATCCAAATACAGGATTTCAAACATAGCAAGCTGCATGATAGTACGGGCAAGGCGGGAGATGCGAGTCACATCCCAGCCGATCGAATACTTCTGAATTTCAGCATTCAGATCTTCTTCCCTATTAGCTACGCCAGTCACAACATTGTCGATATATGCAACCTGTGCGCGGCTCGGGCGCTCAGAGTAGACTTGATTTTCGGCAGCAAGCTTTGCGTAGTACTCCTTATCCAAGCGGGTCGCAATTACATTCTCCGGCTCGTCACCGGTAAAGTTGCGGGCATAAATCAAATGTACTGCCAGTTCTCTGGCGTTTGCTCGTGTCATACATGACCTCACTGGCGGACGATGCCGCAAACATTCACGTTAACTGCTGCGATCACAACGCCGGTCAGTTCCTCCACTGCGTTATGGATTGCTGCCTGCACATCTTTTGCTACAGCAACAACACTATGACCGTAGGAAACCGTTACATTGCAGTCGATAGAAACCTCATTATCCTCGTTGACAAGGATCTTGATGCCCTTACCCCAATTCTTTTTGCCAATAAACTCGGCAATATCTGCACCAGGCTTTGTGCTCAGACCGACAACGCCTTTTACTTCGGTCACAGCATGGGCAACGATCGTTGCGATCACATCTTCAGAAATCAGCACATTGCCATTTGCCTGTGCGTGGGTAATATACTGCTTATTGTCTGCCATGAGAATACCTCCTAAATTGTCGTCACTATAAATTCACGACATAGTTTTATTTATTATACCACAAACTCTAAAAAATACAACTGTTTTCTTTACTGCAGAAATCCCCCAAAGCCGATGGCTTTGGGGGTTACATCATTGTACCTCTACGATGCGGATATCCTCAATCGTGTACTCAGACTGTGTCAGGACAATGTCGGCGATCGCTGCGACGTCAGTCTGCTGTAAGCCACCTTCCGGTGAGGCTACCGCAACAGAAACACCTTCATTGCTGATGTATGCAACACAATCTGTATAGCCTTTGGCGATCACAAGGCTTTCGATCTGTGCCTCGCACAATGCTGTTTGTACAATTTCCTCAAGCTGGGCGTTGGATTGAGCAGATTCCGGATCTTCACTGTAAGCCATGGCTTCCTGCAAAAGGGTTACCGCATTGTCTCTGGCTTCCTGTCGCGACAGGCGCACCGCGGCAAAATAATCTTCCATCGTTGTGCTTGTATCTGTTTCCAGTACAGTTCCGTCACTCATCACCAACGTGTCTGCTGACAGGATTTTACTCGCGTCCAGAGTGTCAGTTAAGCTAACGGCAGTTTGATCCTTGGTATAATACCAATTCACAAATATCCCACCGCATACTGTTGCCAGTAAGGCTACGGCAATCAGATTCTTCTTCCACTTTTTCATATTCAAATGCCTCCATTCATTTCATTTTCAAAACAGATATCCGATCAGCTCCCAAGCCAGTCACCTTGGAAACAGCATCGACAATTGCCAAACGGACTGTAGGGCTGTCTGCGCCCTGGCAAACCACAATAACGCCCATATATGTTGGTGGGTTAACCTGCCGGATCAAACCCTCCTGATCTCGGTCCGCGCTTGAAACGATAACAGTATCAACTTGTGTTGTATTGGTATCACTGCTCACTGACGTGTGTTCATCTGTCTGATAGACAGTCTCCTCACCTCTTTTCAAGGTCAGCAATACCTGAACATCTCCAGCCCCATCAATCTTACTTAGAATCTGGCTTAATAATTCATCCAATGTTTGGGTTTCTGAAGCGGCGGTCTCTTTCGTTTCAACGGCCTCTGCATCGTTCTGAGTACTGCTTTTTCCGGGAATGCACATGAATATTAAGCCGACCAAAAGGATGATTGCCACATATCGATACTTTTTTACAAATGTGATTATATTTCCGCCTATTTTTTTCAATTCCATGTCTGGTCTGCCTCCGGTATTCCAAGGTCATTGGCGATATAGTGTGCAAGTCTTTCCTTTGTATATGGTGAAGTTTTCCCTGTCAGCACCACCGATTCCGGCAGCGGCAGAGAGGCATCACTTACGGTGACAGCTACCTGCAGGGTAAGCCCCAGGGAGGTTGCTTTGTCCAAGATATATGCTTCCGATCTGCTTTTTATGATTGCCGCTGTTTCCTCTTGTGCAACAGCAGTCCCATAACTCACGGCAGTCTCCGCACTGGCGGTAAAGGTCTGTGCATATTCAGTAATATCTGTAAACGACAGTTTGGTCCACGGTGTAATGACTGTTACAGTCAAAAAAATGCCTGCAATCAGCTTAATGATCGCCGAGGACGCACCTTTCTTTTGCGTGATAGCCTGTACAGCAGCACACAGAATTGCTGCAGCAATCACAGAGAGCAGGTATTGCCTTATATGCTCCACTATGCGACCCCCTTCATGAAACAAACAATTCCGATCGTCAGCAATAAGCTGATCGTACAGATCATAGCAAGTATAAAACCCATTGCTGCAGCAAAATCTTGTATCAGTGCTACAGCACGCTTTGTACCAAACACGCCGCAGACCGCTGCTGTGATTTTAAGCAGCAAGAACTGTACGCCAATCTTTATAAACGGCCCGATCCAAACCGCAACGATAGCAAGTACGCCGTACACGCCGGCTGAATTTTTCATGATTCCTGCGCTGACTAAAATCGTTTCTGATGCATCTGATAAAATACTGCCAACAACGGGTATACTTCCTGAAATCGTCAGTTTAGTAGCTTTTATCATTGAGGCATCTGCACTACCGCTTACAACACCTGTAATGCTGATATATCCTGTAAACACATATAAGATGATTTTTAATGACCATGTCATGACCCATTTTATAAAATCCCGCAGTTTCTTCAGAACATCTTCGGCAATTGCATTCCCCGCAATACATAAACACAGGAAAATATACAGCATGGGAATGATCAGCTTGGCGATCATGCTTGTAAGCACGGTGCAGAAGACGGTCGTTCCGGTATAAAGTGCAGCTGAAGTACTGACACCGCCTTGTGCTGCCATTGCAGCTGTCATAACAGGAATCAACAGCTTACTGTATTCACTAATTTCGGTGACTGTCTGTGCACCCAAATTGATAAGCGTATTTGTCGGCTGTAGTAGAAGGACGGCAATGCCGATGATGGCAGCCATTTCAGCAAGCTGCTTCGTTCGTGCCGAAAGACCGCTTAGCAACGATATCAGAAGTACCACTGCCGCAATACACAGGCATATACCGGCGGCCTGCACAACCTCTGGCCGTATTGCTGAGATTGCAGACTTGATCACATACCAAAGTCCTTCCCCAAACGACTCAGTATTATCTGGCATGTATGCCTGTCCGGACTCTGGAACCTCAGGCGCCTCAAACTCCATTGCAGACACCGGTTGCACCAGCATGACCACAAGGATTATCACAAGTAAAATCTTTTTCATACAGACACCAAAATGTTTTCTAACAGGTCGATCAACCGATTGAGCAGAGGGATCGAAAGCCAAAGGATCACTACGGCGGCTAACAATTGCAATACTTTTCCCAATGCAGCATTGCCGGCATCTGTGCAGATTAAGCTGGTAATTTCAGCCAGAAGCGCAATGCCAGTTGATTTTAAAAGAATGCTCAAAATATCCGAATCTAAATTTCCGATCAGCTTTAATTTTTGAAAAAATTCCAGAGCAGGACTTAAATATGTCAGCATAGCTGCTGCGATCATGCAGCACACCGCTACCGTCAGCAACAGTGCGCTTTCTTTACTGTGCCTTGTTACCACCAGTCCCAATACCACACTGATCAATGCGCCTGCTGCAGCTTTAAGAACAATTTCCATTACAGGTCAAAGAGGGATTTTACAAGGCTAAATAGATCAGCGATTTTTTGCGCGACCATCATCAAAACGACCACCAGTCCTGCAAGTGTGGTCATTGTTGCCTGCTCATCCCTTCCAGAGCGTGACAAAACCTGATTAAGAATCGAAACAATAATTCCGATTGCAGCTATTTTGAATATTAAATCGATCTCCATAGATACTTAAATAAAAAGAATGGCCAGTGCAGCACCGGCGCACAGTCCAAGTGTCTGATAGGTACGTAAACGAGAATCTCTGTTCTGGCTTAATTCAGACAATTTGCTTCTGCACTCCAGACGGACCTTTTCCAAATCCCTCAGCTGTCCCTCTAAGTCAAAACGACCGAGACAGTGACCAAGAAGCTGCATTGCATTACGGGTATGCTTGGGTATGTCATCGTACTTGGCCAGCACTGCTTTCATACATATTTCCACATCTGCAGATACCTGCATGTCCAACTCTTCTGCAAAAGAGGAAAAAACCTTATTCAGTATACCGCTGCATTCCAAGGCAGCTTGTCTGCACAGCTGTGGCAGCGGCGTCAAACGATACTGCAGTTCACAGGACATGTAATCCAAGACCCCAACAAACTGGCGTAACGTCCGCTCTTCTCTTCTGTGAGCGGCTGCAACGCCAAATCCAAAGCCACCGCATCCGCAAATAATCAGCAGCGCGCCTATCAGCTTAATCGTCATCATTTCATCCTTTCCATCGTCCAGGACTTGTCCTGTTGTAAAGTAACCAACGTTGTAAAGAGTCTGGTCTCCAGCAGTGGCCTGTACACCAGCCTGCTATACAGATCGTCCTTATCCGCAGCATGTGCAGTTGCAAAAATTTTCACGCCGCACCATCCTGCCGTGAGCAGCGCATTACAGTCTTCCTCTGCAGTAATTTCGTCCACAGCGATCGCAGCAGGCCCCATGCACCGGATCAGCATCGTAATTCCTTTCTGCTTTGAACAACCGGTCAAAATGTCTGTGCGCTTTCCTGTGGGAAAGCACGGTTCTTGCTGTGCGAAGGGAAACAACTCCCCTTTTTCATCAACAACAGCAATGCAGCCCGGTCCTGCATCAGAATACTGACGTATCAAGTCGCGAAGCAACGTGGTTTTTCCGCTGCCTGGCGGACCGATCAACAAAACAGAACCTATTCTTTCTGCAAGATCTTTAGATACATTGGGAATATCTCTTGCCACGCGGATGCAAAGGGACGTAGCTGTACTGATACCCGTGCATTGACCATTGGATAACGTTACAGCACCGCAAACACCTAATCTGTGACCTCCCGGTGCAGAAATATAACCTTGCGATACAGTGGAAGCTGACCAAGGGGAATATTTAGATGCAGCATTTATACAAAAATAAATATCTTCTTTTGTAGCAATCTCATCCAACCATATTGAACCACGAGTCAAAACCAACTCGGGCGGCAGGCCAATACGCAGCCGTAATTCCTGCAGATGGTCCTTACCAAGTTTGTCCAACGATTCACGCAGGCGCAGGGGCACCAGGCTGATAAAAGCTTCCCACTGGCATCTCATTTGCATCACTCCTGTTCCACTGTATGCGTCGGCAACGTCAATATGCAAAAAAAAGCTGACAGCAACCGCTGTCAGCTTCAGAAAGATATGAATTACTTTTTCTTGATTACATGGATAATACGCTGGGAGGCGGGACTTACTGCAACATTCAAAATCAATTCCGGCAGAAAATTCACCAGAACAATTCCCGTCAAAACATATGCGGCAACATTGCTGCCACCTGCCCATTGCTGCAACACTTCCATAAAGAACAGTCGCATTCCCAGCAGGAAAACACCGGTATTCACCGCAGGGCAGGCAATCGCAGCACACAGCATGCCTAAGTAGCTGTTTTTCTTTGCAATAAGCTTATATGTGAAGCCGGCTACCGTGCCACAAAGGATTCCCTTTGTCATTACCACAAGAATGCAGAGGATGGGACTGGCTTGAAATACCATGTGACCACCGCCATCCATGCCGTTTGCGCAGAAAATATTGGCTATAATGCCGAAAGCCGCTCCAAGGATCGCGCCGGCTCCCGGTCCATAAACAGCTGCACCAATCACAATTGGAATCAGCACCAAGGAAATGGATACGGGTCCAATCTTGATGGGCAGAACAGTACCGATAAACTGCAGAACGATCATAACGGCAATCAGCAGTGCGATACCTACAAGTGTATGGATTTTTTGATTTTTCAAAATACTTCCTCCTTGCTGTCGCTCCGGCCCTCCGGATGCGATGCAAATATTGTGTCGTATGCTCGGTCGGGTCTAAACGGGAATCTGTCTGGAGGAGATGTTAAAAATCCTCAGGAACGCCGGAATCCGTTTCATCTGCAAGATCATCAAATTCCATCTGTGCAGACTGGCCGGAGCGCATCATTTCCCACTGTTCCTTTGTAACAAGGATCGCGCGGGGTTTGCTGCCCTGGAAGGGGCCAACGATGCCTCTTTCCTCCATTTCGTCCACAATGCGGGCTGCTCTTGCATAACCCAGCTTCAATCGACGCTGCAACATTGATACAGAAGCCTGACCGGTCTCAAGAATCACATCAACAGCCTGTGGCAGCATTTCATCGCCGGCTAATTCATCGCCTGTAGGCTCAGGATCAGACGCAGTGGTCTTCTTTTCAGCCTGGCTTGCCTTGCGTTCGATTTCTTCAATGACCTGCTGGTCATAGCTGGTAGTGAAGTTGGACTTTACATAGTTTGCAACGGCCTCCACTTCCGGATCGCTGACAAAACAGCCTTGCACACGCTGGGGCTTGCCCTTGCCAATCGGTGCATACAGCATGTCACCGCGGCCAACGAGCTTTTCCGCGCCCTGTGTATCCAGAATAATGCGCGACTCCATGGCGGAAGCTACAGCAAATGCAATTCTGGATGGGATATTGGCCTTCATCAGACCTGTGATCACGTCAGCAGAGGGACGCTGTGTCGCAATGATCAGATGAATGCCGGCTGCACGGCCCATCTGCGCAATACGGCAAATGGACTCCTCCACTTCCTTGGCTGCAACAAGCATTAGATCGGCAAGCTCGTCAATGATCACAACCACCTGGGGCAGTTTTGTGCCATCGACCTCCTGGCTTTCAATTATACTGTTGTAAGACTCCAGATCACGGACACCAGCATCGGACATAGCTTTGTATCTGCGCATCATCTCGGTGACCGCCCATTGCAGGGAGCCTGCAGCCTTTTTAGGGTCAGTCACGACCGGGATCAGCAGATGCGGGATACCGTTATAAATACCAAGCTCGACCATCTTGGGATCCACCATGATCAGCTTGACTTCCTCCGGCGATGCCTTATACAGCAAAGAAATAATAATAGAATTCATGCACACTGATTTACCGGAACCGGTAGTACCGGCAATCAGCATATGAGGAAGTTTGGAAATATCACCGACGATACAGTTGCCGCTGATATCCTTGCCAACTGAGAACGAAGACTTGGATTTGGCCTGATTAAACTCATCGGAATCGATGACTTCACGCAGAGAAACGGTTGTAACAGCACGGTTCGGCACTTCGATGCCAACAACAGAGATCTTACCCGGAACAGCTGCAATACGAACACCGGTGGCGCCCAGACTCAGTGCAATATCGTCAGCTGCTGTTGTCAGTTTGCTTAAACGAACACCCTTTTCCAGTTCTACTTCATATCTGGTAACACTAGGTCCGCGTGTCACATTAATAATGTGTGCCTCGATCTTAAAGCTGGCCAGAGTCTCATTCAGCCGCTGCGTATTCTCCCGCATTTCAGCAGTTCCATCTGCGGTACAGCGTCCAGGCAGACGCAGTAAATCCATTGGAGGGAAACAGTAAGCAGGCTTTTCCTCCGCTTCAGCAGCTGCAATCTCCATCGCAACTTCAGCTGCAGATTGCTCTGCCTCTTCAGCTGTTACTTTCTTTTGTCTCGCTGCTATCGGTGTCTCAACCGTTGGCGCAGGCACATCTTCAGTTTCAAAAGCAGGAGTATCGGCGTCCGAGGGTACTTCAGGCGCTATTGGAGACACAACAGGTTGGATTTCTGTTTCCGGTATGTCAGCCACAACAGGATGTGCCGCTGCAGCAACGGGCGTTTCCACATCACCATCAATTTGACGCATGATATCAGAGGCACGGCTATTCGCAGTGGTTTTTGAGGCTTCTGCAGCTCTGGCTTCAGCTGCCTCCTGCCTGACCCGTCTGTTTTCTTTATGTTCAATATGCTTATTGGCAATATGGTTGACAACAAGTTCGGCAGGTTCCGGCCGCGGCTCTTTTTCCTCTTCTTCCCACTCGGCACGAGGGCGGTTCTGGATCGCACGTACAATACTGGGAATCGTGATCTGCATGGAGCCAAGCAGTGTCAAAATACCTGCTATCACAAGAAGAATATACGGAATGATTGGACCGCAAGCCCAACGCAGAAGCATACCGATCAGACCGCAAATAACACCACCGGAAGAGGCAGTCACGCCGCTGCTGTACAGCTCCTTGATCAGCGCAAAGCCACTGGGGAGAACTTGCTGCTTATAGGTCAGATGCGCAATACAGCCGCAGATCAACACAAAGCTGATCACACAAACCGTGCGCATTTTTACAGGCCGTTTGCCGCTAAAGGCATGGATCAGGAATAAGTATAGGAATCCAGGAATTGAAATGTAAAAGCCTGCTTCGCCAAAAAGCCCATAGAATACATCGCGAACGACCTTGATCAAAACACCCTCTGACAGAAACGCCGTAATCAGAAACAGCACAAACAGGCAAAGAAATACGGCGGAAGTAATCACTCTGACAGGGATAGAAGAGGACTTGCCCGTTGACGCGGTCACAGCCTTCCCCTGCCCTGTTTTTTTCGCAGACGCAGGTGTTTTGCTGCTATTTGTTTTTTTAGTATTAGCGGAAGAGGCTGCCCTCTCAGCTTGAGACTGGCGCTTTTTTTCAGCCATCGGAAAATCTCCTTTAACTAATCAGATGCAGGACAAATATAAACATAGAAATGCCCCATGAATAGTACGCGAAAACAGTTGTATTGGAACGCATTAAAACAGTACGAATAAAGAAGATAGATAGGTATGCACCGGAAAATGCACCTAAACCGGCAGTTATGTAGCCGACAATTACCGATAGATTCACAACCATTTCACTGGCCGTGACGATACCGACAATATCAAAGACAGACAATATCATTAATGCCGGGATGCTCAGGATCAAAGCCCAGTTAAGGGAGTGTTGTTTGCCCACGCCGCGCATTGTGGCATACGACATTGAGGTGCCAACACGGGAAATACCGGGAAAGACACAGAGCGCTCCGGCAAAGCCAAAAATAATCGCATCAAGCATGGACATATACCGGGAGTCTTTGTTGGCATGGGGAAAACGCTCAGATATAAAAATGACGATGCCGCCCAACAACGAAAAAATTGCGATCAGCAAATTATTGTCTGCCCAAGTCCGTGTAAATACCAAAATGAGCATTAACAGCAGTAACGGCACGATTGCGGTACGCACAAGGCGAAGATCGTAGGCATTTCTGACATCCGTGCTATGCGCCCTGTATTTACTCCTGGTTAGTGCCTTTTGTTCCCTGCGCATGCGAAATAGTAGACCTCGGCAGCCTATATAAAGCGCAAGCAATGCAGATAAATGTACGATAAGGTCGGAAACGGAATCCCGGGTAACACCAAAAATCTGTAAAAGGATCAGCTGGTGTGCCTGAGAAGAGACAGGCAGAAATTCAGTTACACCGGATATCAGACCGTATAAAAAACCTTCAAGCCAATTCATACCTAAGCCTGTCCCCTTTCAAAGCAATAGTTCAATTTATAATATCATATCCGGCAAGGAATTTCCAGTGTGAATATAAAAATTATTCTACTTTCGCGCGGCTTCTTTGTTTATCGATCATTTTATGCAGAGCAGTAAGTGCATCACTGAGTCCACCCAATCGATCGATTAAGCCGGAAGCAACGGCTTCTTTGCCGTACAGAATCGTGCCAACATCGGTTGCCATCTCCCCTGTTGCCATCATATAACGCTCAAATTGTTCTTTAGAAATCCCAGAATTGGCAGTAACGAAATCAGCAATTTGCTCTTGAATACGCTGAAAATACCGGAATGTCTGCGGCGCACCTACCACAAGGCCAGTCATACGCACCGGGTGAACTGTCATACTGGCCGTATGGGTGATAAACGATTTTTTTGTGCATACTGCAAGCGGGATGCCGATCGAATGCCCCCCACCAAGGACCAGGGATACTGTGGGTTTCTTCATACCGGCAATCATCTCCGCGATGGCAAGTCCAGCCTCAATATCACCGCCAACCGTATTTAACAGCAGCAGAAGTCCATCAATTTCGTCACTCTCCTCAATACCGGCTAAAAGCGGTAAAACATGCTCATATTTTGTCGTTTTCGCAGTTTCCGGCAGTACCTGGTGGCCCTCTACCTGACCAATGATCGTCAAGGTATAAATGTTACCCTTACTGCTTCTGGTGATATCAGAGCCTAACTCGACGATCTGTTCCCGCTCTTCTTGTTTTATCTCGGCATCCTTTTTATTCTCCATATCGTACCTCCGTACTTTTTTCTTAGAATAACCACATATTTATAAATAATTCGCTCTTGAAAGAAAGCAATAAGTAGCATATAATGGCTACGGTGATCAATATGGCTACAAAAACAAATGCTGTTCGGATCGTTGAGCAGGCCGGTGTTGCCTGTCGTGAGGCATTTTACGCATATGATGAAAACGATCTAAGTGGTATGCATGCTGCTGAGGCGATCGGATTTGCACCGGAACAAGTATATAAGACGCTTGTCACTCGTGGTGCTCGTACCGGTATCCATGTGTTTTGCGTTCCTGTTTGCTGCGAATTGGATTTGAAAAAGGCAGCAAAGGCTGCCGGTGACAAAAGCATTGAAATGATACATGTGAAGGAGCTTCTCAACCTGACGGGTTATGTTCGAGGTGGCTGCAGTCCGGTAGGAATGAAGAAAAAGTATCCAACTTACATTGATGAAACCTGCCAGCTGTTTGATTGGATTGCCGTATCTGCCGGCGAACGCGGGCATCAGATGATCCTGGAGTCGCTTGCGCTGGCAGAGATCACCGATGCTTTACTTGTTGATATTATTGCATAGAAAGGAAATATGAGAATGCAGTACGAATATAAGACCAAAGGAACCTGCTCCCAGCAGATCCTCTTTGAAATTGAGGATAATAAATTGAAGAATGTGCAGTACATCGGTGGCTGTAACGGCAACCTAAAGGGTATTAGTGCACTTGTCGAGGGCATGGACATTGATGAAGTTATTTCACGACTGGAAGGAACTAAGTGCGGAATGAAGGACACATCCTGCCCTGATCAGCTGGCGCGCGCTCTGAAGAAAGCAAAAGAATCCTGATAGAATACAGTATCCCCCGTAACACACAATGTGTTACGGGGGATTTTTTGTATCAAGAAAACCACCGGCAGTGCCGGTGGTTCCAAAAAGCTTTAGCTA
>CAYVCR010000027.1:0-15280 GCA_964450205.1 uncultured Oscillospiraceae bacterium
CTGAGGGCGAAGAGCACATCCACTGCATGTGCGGTGCTAACTCTGAGAAGGACACCGTCTGTGCCGATTGCGGCAGCGAGGCTGTGGTGTGGACAGCTACGGACACCATGCCTACCACGACAGGTCATTACTACTTGACCGGCCCTGTGACTGCTGAAAAGGCAGTTATCAATAACCAAAATGTTGCTGTGTGTCTGCACAGCAACACGGTCACCAGTACTACCGGTAAGAAGATCGCCTACGTCGCAGGCGGCGGAACCTTGACCATTACCGACTGTACAGAAAACCAGGGCAGCCTCACAGGCTGTACTACGGACAATACGCTGCACGTTGCCAATAACAGTACCCTGAACCTGTATGGCGGCAAGATCACTGACAATAATGCACCCACTATCGAGGGTACGATCAAGCTGGACCAGGGCACAGCGACTGTAGCCGGAGCTGCCTTTAAAATGTATGGCGGCGAGATCTCTGGCAACACCTGTAAGCGTGGCACCATCTATACCGCACTGACGAACATAAGCTACAAGCAGCAGGAGGTCCAGATCCTGGGCGGAACTATCACCGGCAACCACGCTGTCGGCACCAGTCTGACCACCGGCGGCGGTGCTGGTATGCTGACCTTCTTCCCTGTGGAAGTGGGCGGCAATGCCCAGATCTATGGCAACACCGCAGAGGCAGGCCCTGCCGATTTGTACCTGCGTAACGATCAGAAGGCGGCACTGGTGATCTCCACTGAAAAGCCGCTGACTGATGGCGCACAGATCGTATGCGGTCTTTATACAAGTGAGGCCGATACCACCGATCTGAAGCTGATCACCGGTACACCAGAAACCTGGAAGTCCACATGGATCACCTATGACGGCGGCAAAGTGGGCTATGCCGATGGCAAGTTCTTTATCGATAACTCTGTGCTGGAAAAGCACGTCCACTGCCTGTGCGGTGCGGAGGCCACCGAGGGCGCGACTTGTGCCAAGTGCGGCAACGAAGCTGTAGAGTGGACTGGCATCGACGCGATGCCTGCCACATCCGGTTACTACTATCTGACAGGCAATGTATCCACGGCACCGGTCGTTCCCAACGCGGGTGCCAATGTGGCCATCTGCCTGCACGGAAATAATATTACCAGTGCAGCCGGCAGAAAGATCTGGTATCTGGCCAACGGCGCATCTGTGACTGTTACCGATTGTGCTGAAAATCAGGGCAGCATCACCGGCTGTAAGAATGAGCCGACGATTCAGGTAGCAGCAAGCTCCGCCTTCAACCTGTATGGCGGCAAGATCAGCGGCAATACTACCACCGGCGATGGTATCATTCTGCTGGAGAAGGGCAATACCACCACCCCCGGCGGTGCATTTATCATGTATGGCGGCGAGATCTCCGGCAACACTGTCAACCGTGGCACCGTCACCATGACCAACGCTCCCGGCGAGAACATGAATGCCATCGTCCGTATCCTTGGCGGCACCATCACCGGCAACCATGCTACCGGTACCTCTGTGACCACCGGCGGCGGTGCAGGTGTTCTGGCTATGGGCCCCGTGGAGATCGGCGGCAACGCCAAAATTTACGGCAACACAGCCATTTCCGGCCCTGCCGATATTTACATCCGTAACGATCAGAAGGGCGGCTTGGTGGTTTCTTCTGAAAAGCCTTTGACCGACGGCGCACAGATCGAGTACGGCCTGTATACCGCTGAGACGGATATTACAAACTTAAAAACGATTACCGGAACACCGGAAAACTGGGATCAGGACTGGGTCGCCCTGGATGGCAGCAAGGTCGGCTATGCAAACGGCAAGTTCTTTGTAAAGCCCGCTGCTGATGCGCACATCCACTGCCTGTGCGGCGCGGAAACCACGTTCCAGGCAGCTTGTGCCGCTTGCGGCAGCGAGGCTGTGGTTTGGAGCGGCACCGGCGTGTTCCCCAACTCCGAGGGTTACTACTACCTGACCAACGATGTTTCCGCTACGCCTGTGGTGTATTCCGGCGGCACCAATACCGCCGTGTGTCTGCACGGTCACACGGTTACCAGCAAAGAGGGCAGAAAGATCGCCTATATTTCCGGCGGTGCGACCCTGTCCATCACCGACTGTGCACAGGAGCAGGGCAGCTTGACCGGTGTCACCACGGATAACACCATTCACGTGGCAGCTGGCAGCACCTTTAATATGTACGGCGGCAAGATCTCCGGCAACGATACGCCCGAGATCGAGGGTGTCATCAAGCTGGACTACGGTACAGCTGAAAAGGCCGGCGGCACGTTCAATATGTACGGCGGCGAAATTTCCGGCAATACCTGTAAGCGCGGCACGGTCATGACCACGCTGGCTACCGGCAGCAATCAGCAGCAGGTGGTCCGCATTCTGGGCGGCACCATTACCGGCAACCATGCTACCGGCACATCTACGACTACCGGCGGCGGTGCAGGCCTGCTGGTCTTCTGCCCGGTGGAAGTGGGCGGCGATGCCAAGATCTACGGCAATACCGCAGCAGCAGGTCCTGCTGACCTGTATCTGCGCAACGATCAGAAGGCTGAACTGGTAGTTTCTTCCGAAAAGCCTTTGACCGACGGGGCGATGATCGTCTGCGGCCTGTTTACAAGCGAGGCAGATCCCTATGATCTGCAGTGTGTCACCGGCACACCTTCTGCTTGGAGCGACGCATGGATCATCTACGACGGCGGCGCTCTGCGCTACGAGGACGGCAAGTTCTCCAACGCCAAGAAGATCATCTACGCTACCCATGCCCACGACGGCAAGCAGTGGATCTCTGTGACCGAGCAGACAGGACTGCTGCCCGAGCGGACCGGCTACTACGTGCTGGACGGCGACGTGAAGCTGCCCAAGGAAATTCAGATTCTGGGCGGCCAGCAGGTGGTGCTGTGCCTGAACGGCCATACCCTGACGGCAGCAGACGGCGGGCGGCACTTTGAATTGCTCAGTGGCGCTACACTGACCATCTGCGACTGTACTGCTACAACCTCCGAGGACGGTGTCTACACCGCCGGCAGCATTACCGGCGCCAATGGTATTTACGGTGGCGGCGCGATCCGCATCCGTCCCGGTGCGACTGTAAACCTGTATGACGGCAAGATCACCGGCAACCACACCCAGGCCGAAGGCGGTGCCTTCTATCTGGATGGCTGTCTGGAAAGCGCTACCACACCGGCCGTTCTGAATATGTACGGCGGCGAGATCTCCTACAACACCACCGACAAGGGCTTCGGCGGTGCGATCCGTATGGCCGGTGCTGCAGCGGGTCAGTCTGCTGCTACCTTCCACATGGAGGGCGGCACCATCAAAAATAACGAATCTCCCAACTACGGCGGCGCGATCCATGCTCCCGGGTCTGCAACCGTCGAGCTGCTGGGCGGCGTGATCGAAGATAACAAAGCGACCGCTGGCGGCGGCGCGATCAGCGTCAACGGTGCAACCACCGTGCTTCTGGATGGCACCATCATCCGGGGCAACTCCGCTGAAAAGTGGGGCGGCGGCGTGTACCTCAAGACCGGTGCTACCATGAAGATGGCAAGCGGCGAGGTCTCCGGCAACAGCTCCAAGATCGGTGCAGGTATCCTGCTGGAGAGCGAAGGCACTAACCTGACCCTGTCCGGCGGTAAGATCTGCAAGAATGCAGCCGGTACTGCCGGCGGCGGTGGCGTTTATGTGGGTGTCAAGTGCGTAATGACCATGGATGGCGGCGAGATCTGCGAAAACACCTCCGAGGCTGGCGGTGCAGGTATCAGCGTTGTCACCTCCAACTT
This sequence comes from uncultured Oscillospiraceae bacterium, assembly GCA_964450205.1. Lineage (GTDB taxonomy): Bacteria > Bacillota > Clostridia > Oscillospirales > Oscillospiraceae > Faecousia. Next base: position 3,767 of record CAYVCR010000027.1, read on the forward strand.
CACCATGAACGGCGGCAGCATCTGTCACAACACCTCCAAGAGCTGGGGCGCAGGCATGCTGCTGAGCACCGATGCCAAGTTCATCATGAACGGCGGCTCTATCAACGATAACTATACACCCAAGAGTGCAGCAGGTATCTACGCATGGTGCGCTGAGATCGTCATGAACAAGGGCTCTGTCACGGGTAATGTGGCTGAGGATGTCATTGGCGGCATCCGCCTGACGGGTAGTACGCTGACCATGAACGGCGGTTCTATTTCCGGCAACCAGGGCAATACCGGCTCCGGCGCAGGCCTCTACGGTGAGCAGGCAAGCCGCAAGATCGATGGCGTGAAGACCAGCGTGCCCAGCCATATCGTGATGTACGGCGGCTCTGTCAGCTATAACAAGGCTGCCAAGGCAGGTGCAGGCGTACTGATCCAGAGCAATGGCTCTACCTTTACCATGTACGGCGGTACCATTAGCTACAACCACTCCGGTAAGTTTGCCTGCGGCGTGTATGCAGGTAAGGGCACTTCCTTCAGCATGCATGGCGGTGAGGTCTGCTACAACACCCTGGATACCAACGGTGTGGCCGGCGTTTACCATGACGGTGCTACCGGTAACCACACCGGCGGTAAGATCTACGGCAACGTGAGCCCTGTCAGCGGCGGCGGCCTCTGCGTCAGCGGCCAGGACAATGTGGTGTATGCCAAGGGCCTTGAGATCTACGACAACACCGCTAAGGTAGGTGCAGGCGTGCTGACCCAGAGCAGAGGCACACTGCACATGGAAGATTGCGAGATCTACGACAATTACTCCACCATGCACGGTGCGGGCGTATACATGTACACCTACACCACTATTACCATGAAAAACTGCAAGGTCTACAATAACCAGGCACAGGTAGACGGCGGCGGTCTCTGGATGTGGGCAACCGCGCATATGACTCTCGATAATTGTGAGGTCTATGAAAATCAGGCCATCGAAGGCGCAGGCGGCGGTATCTGGACCCGTGGCGACACGCTGACAATCCTGAACAGCACCGTCCACGACAACATTTCTGCTGGTGACGGCGGCGGCATCTTTGCCGGCATGATGGGCTCTGCTACCCTTGGATATGTAGAATATATCCGTATGGAAAACACCACTTTGCAAAACAATACCGCAGGTGGGCAGGGTGGCGGTCTGTATCTGTCTGCAGGCTCCAAGGCCAAGCTGTACGACACGAAATTCCTGAATAACACGGCAGCTGCTGAGGGTAGTGCTCTGTGGGCAAAGGAAGATCTGACCATGCATTCTGTTACCGCAACCGGCAATACCTCCGGCGGTGAAGGCTACGCTGTCTATCTGGCAGATTCCGACTTTGACGGCCACTCCTTCTTCTCCGGTGTCTTCAATATGTCCGGCAACATGCAGATCAACGGCAACAATGGCGGCAACCTGTATCTTGGCGATAAGGTGCCTGTGATCATTACCGAAGAAGGTCTGGAAGAGGGCTCTCTCATCGAACTGGTCATGCATTCCGGCCTGCTGACCCAGTGGGTCTGGGGCTCCTACAACTACGAGGGCGGCAACCAGGTTTATACCATTACCGCAGGTGACCGGTCTGTCACAGATCCGGAGTATGCCGCGCCTGTTGAGGAAGTACCGGAAGCTCCCACCGAGGGTAGCGAGCCTGCTGAAGCACCTGCCGAGGGCGAACAGGAAGCGCCCAAGGGCAACGGTATGCTGATCGTCGGCATCGGCGCAGTTGTGGCGGTGATCGCCGCTGCAGCCATCATCATTATCCTGGCTTCCAAGAAGAAAAAGTCCGATAAGTAAGACAAGGAGGTAACACCATGAAAAAATTTATCAGTATTCTTATGATCCTGGCGGTGCTGCTCTCCTTGTGTGCTTGCGGTGATGTGACACCTGAAGCGGAGACTACCGAGCCGACCGAGGAGGTCACGGAAGAGGCTACCCAAGTTGGAAGTGTCACCTATACTCCCGAGCAGCTGTACGGCCATATCGACCAGACCAAGCCCAACGATGACGGTGTGTATAAGATCTGGTCTGAGGTGGGCGTGCAGAATATGGTCAATGACCCCGCTGGCACCTTCGAGCTGCTGTGCAACATTGATATGGAGGGCGCAGCTCTTTCTCCCATCGGCACTGCTGATGCGCCTTTCACCGGCAAGATCGATGGTAAGAACTTCATCATCTCCAACTTCACCCTCGCCTCCGAGGGTGAGGAGCTGGGCTTCGTCGGTGTCAACGAAGGCACCGTCCAGGACCTGCAGCTCGATGGTGTGAGCGTCACCGTTGCTGCAGCCAATAAGAATATTGGCGCGCTGGCAGGTGAAAACAAGGGCACGATCCTGCGCTGTAAGGCTACCGGCACATTGACTGCCGAGACAGCTGCTGAGGGTGCATCCGTTGGCGGCGCTATCGGCCTGAACAGCGGGGACTTCACCAACTCCACTGTGACTGTAGACATGACCTTTGCTTCTGAAGGCGCTGCTGCAGTTGGCGGTCTGGTGGGTCAGACTGCCGGCGGCAAGGTCGAGTACATCGAATCTTACGGTGCCATCACGGTCACCGGCGAGAGCAAGACCGTGGGCCTGTTCGCGGGCATCATGGAGAACACCCCCATCAGCAACTGTGCCTTCGTCGGTGCGGATAACTCCCTGAACGGCGAGCTGTTTACCACATTGGCGGTCACTGAGCAGTCCGAGCTGGTTACCGGCTGTGTTATGCGTGACAACACCCCTGTGGAGATGACCGAAGCAGAGGAAAAGGTCCGCAACACTGTTGCCGAGCGTATGCGTCAGATCTGCGGCATCGAATGGCAGGTCAGGGAAACGCTGGCCAACGATAGTGGTATTTATACAGTTGGTATGCAGTACTACGGCATGCCCTATGACTACAACGGTGCATCTCTGGCCCGTATCCAGTATGTGATCGACGAAGAGGGTTATCTGAAAGATTTCGTCTATGACATGAATAGCCGTATTCTGCGTAACTACATGAGTACCGACTGCTCTCAGGCAGTGTCTCAGGCTTTGTGGTCTGTCAGTAACTCCACAAACTTCTATGGTACCAATGAAATGTATCCCTGCAACGGCGGTATCGAAAGAGGCTGTATCCCTCTGGGTAACTGGGCATGGGAAGACATCAGCTTGTCGGGCGACTCTCAGAACTTTATCAATGCCACGGACGAGCAGACTCTGTACGAGGCTTATGCTATGCTGCGCATCGGCGACTTCTATGTGTATACCATCAAGGATGTGGGCGGTCATACCCGTATGGCCACCGGCAATGCGGTGGTGGTCCGGGATCAGAACGGCCTGATCGATCCCAACTATAGCTATGTGCTGAGTTCCGAGCAGGGCTCTCCCACCCTGGCAGACCGTGAGAACATGCAGTATTCTACCTGCCGTGTGGATTACAAGTACACCTTCGCCAACCTGAAGTATGACGGCGCAGTGCCTCTGACCTGTGAGGAGCTGCAGACCGGCTACATGGAGCCTGCCACCTGCGAGTTTACCGGCGGCACAGAGGGCAAGATGGGTATGATCACCGGCACTGTCAAGACCAATTACTACCTGGACTATGTGGATCTGATCATCACCGACAGCCAGGGTAATGAGGTCTTCAATCACCGGATCTTCCCCGGTGCGCACCGGCGCCGCGACAGCAACACCCAACTGGTCCGTATGTTCATCAACGATATGGACTTGAGCCTGTTTGTGGCACCTCTGTCCGAGATGGTTTTTGAGCAGGGCGAGACCTACACCTACAAGGTCACCGCAACCAACAGCCCCGGTGACCAGTTCCTTGTGAAGGAAGGCTCCTTCACCCAGTAAAAACAAGCGGATACCGGTGCATTGTATCGGTATCCGCTTTTGTTTTACGATCATCATGGCCAAATGCTTGGCAGGTGAAATATAAAATGCCCCGGAAGGCGGATGCCTTCCGGGGTGTGCTATGAATTAAGATTAAGCCCAGTCAGAGGGATGATTCTCGGGATCTTCCCAGAAGTAGTTGTAGACGTAGGGGAACATGCCTTCGTGGTCGGTGTGCAGGGTTGCGGGATGATACCAGACCCAGTCGATGATACCCATGTGACCGATGGCGCAATCCTCAGCCATGATAGCAGCCAGCTCGTTCCATTTGGCGATGTACTCTTCGGAGCCTACTTCCATGACTTCCATCTCTTCCAGAATGGCATCCTTCTCTTCGCCTCTGTAGTTGTTACGCATCAGAGAGTCACTCAGAGTGCCGGGGGTGAAAGCATAGCTGGGCCAGTTGAAGTAGCAGTCCCAGTTGTTGCCCGGATCACCGACGAAGGAGCTGTATGTAGCCATCTCCATGGTGTTCAGCTGATAGTTGATGCCGGCATCGTCCAGATAGCCGCACAGCAGGGTGGGGATGTCGTCACGGGTGGTGTTGTAAACGATCTGTACAGGCTGGTCGTTGTAGCCTTCGGCGTAAGCCTCCGCCAGATACTTGTCAACAACGTCCTGGTTGGCGTCGCCAAACCATTCCTTCTCTTCCCACACGTCGGTGTCGTACTGCTCACCGATACACATGGAGCCGCCCAGGACCTGACAGCCGTCGGTAACGACTTCCAGGAACTCGTCGTAGTTGATGGCAGCCATGATCGCCTTGCGCAGAGCGGGGTACTTGGCGCAGGCATTGGTGGAGCCCATAGTGTTAAAGGTGACAGTGGTACCCATGAAGGAGGGGTAGACATCGCGCTGGATGCCCTTCTGCTCGGCCAGATCCATATACTCAGCATCCACAACGTCCGTCAGGTCGTAGTCGCCGTTCAGCAGAGCCAGAGTGGCGGAGGAGTTGTCGGAGTTGTACCAGAAGGTGATGGAATCCAGGTATGCCATCTTGGGAGCAGCAAAGCCGGTGAGTTCTTCCGATGCCTCACGGGGCACGTAGTACTCGTTCTTGGCAACGGTGATCTGAATGCCGTCTTCGTAGTCAACGACCTTGTAGGGACCGGTGCCGATGCAATCCTCGATCTGGTCCAGGATGGGAGCTTCGGCATACTTCTCGCAGATCTCCTTGGGCATGATGCCCAGCCAGGTCTTGTAAGAGGCCATGTAGTACATGGTCTTCTCGTGGTAAGACTTGAAGACAATGGTCATGACCTCGTTCTCGTCGATGGTCATGGACTGGATGTAGTTACCGACGTACTTGGTGGCGTTGGCGGCAAAGCCGGTAAAGTGACGGTTCAGAGAGGCCTCTACATCGTAGATATCCACAGGATCGCCGTTGTTGAAGTAGCAGTTCTCCCGGACCCACAGCTTCAGGGTCAGCTGGTCTTCACTCAGCTCGAAATTGCAGACGCCGGGAGCGATCTCGTTGTCCGCATTGCGGGTCAGTGCGTTTTCCCAAATACTGGTCGCCCAAGGGTCCTTCCAGGTGCCGGTCTGCTTGGCGGGGTCCAGGCCGTCGGGCTTGGAGTAGATGTGCATGTTCAAGTGGCCGCCGTAAACGGGCTCGCCGTTCCACTCACTGGAAACGTTCGCGTTGCCGCTCTGGGGCGCATCAGCACCGTCGGTCTCACCGTTGTTGCCGGACTGCCCCACATTGCTGTCGCTGCCGCAGGCAGCGAGCATGCCAGCAACCATGACCGCTGCCAGCAGCAGGACCAGCAGCTTCTTTAAGTTGTTCATTTTTTGCTTTCCTCCTGAAATTTGTAAATTGCAATCCTACACAAAGGCAGCCGGGAAATAAAAGGTGCATTTGTGTAAACATACCATTCCCATGGTAACATTAACAAACACTACAGTCAAGACGGGATTGGAGATTTCGTCAACATTGCACATGTAAGTTTAACAAGATTGTCTGTTCTGCCCGTTGAATTTTATGAGGATTTAGACTATCATATATAGTATTAAGGAGGGTATGCTATGAATATTCACCCTTTACTGTGGGTACTGATCTTTGCTGTGGCAGCTTTCGCTCTGGTGCTGATCATCAGTCTGATCATTGCCGTTTCGGTGGCTGTCGCAGGCCGCCGCTATGGCGACAAGCTGCAAAGCAAGCATCAGAAAAAGATCCGGGACATGCTCCCGGGGAAAAACTGCGGTCAGTGCGGCTGCCAGGACTGTGACGGCTTTGCACGGGCCGTGCTGTTTGGTGCTGTGGCAGAGAATGCTTGTCCCTACGGTGACGAGGAGCTGCCGGGAAAGATGATCCAGGTGGTTAACGATATGCAGAAGCTGATGGAGGACCCCAGACCGCCTGAGGGCCGCAAATACCGCATGAAGACCGTGTGGGAGCAAAAATTCTGAGCAGCTGCATATGTAAAAACGGAAAAATCTATGGCAGGGAACAACATCCTCACATGCCGGTAGATGAGTAATTTATTGTTGGATAGTAAGTAATTTGTTGTGGAATAAGATGACAACATATTGACAAATCCTATGTAAAAGATTACAATAAAATGTAATGTTTTCTATAAGATTCCTATCTAAGGTATCCAAAAAGTTCACCAAAAAAGCAGATTTGGAGGTGGGGAAATGGATATAAAAATTGTGCAGTTTGCCGAAAAACACAGAAAACTGATCGGCGCTGCATTTGATTACTTATGGAAAAATCCAGAAACAGGATACAAAGAGTGGAAAACCCACAAATACCTGGCAGACCGCTTTGAGGAGCTGGGTTATACACTAAAAACTGCCGGGAACATTCCTGGCTTTACGGCGGAGGTGGATACGGGACATCCCGGACCTACGGTGGCCGTATTCGGTGAGCTGGACGGCTTGATCGTTCCGACCCACCCGGAAGCTGATCCTGAGACCGGCGCTGTCCATTCCTGCGGACACTGCGCGCAAGCGGCGGCCTTGCTTGGCCTGGCTGCGGCTCTGAAGGAGCCGGGGGCGCTGGACGGTATGTGCGGCAAGATCCGATTGGTTGCTGTTCCTGCCGAGGAGCTGATCGAGGTCGGCTGGCGGGAGGAGCAGCGAAAGGCTGGTGTGATCCGTTACTTCGGCGGCAAGCCGGAATTCCTGTACCGGGGCTTGCTGGACGGGGTGGATATGTGCTTTATGATCCACACCATGGCAGGTGCTGCGGATACGGGCAAGATCATCAAGGGCACCAACGGCTGTATGACCAAGCGGGCGGTGTTCGGCGGTGTTTCTGCCCATGCAGGCGGCGCGCCCCACAAAGGACGCAACGCCCTGTACGCAGCCAATCAAGCCCTGTCTGCCATCAATGCTTTGCGTGAGACCTTCCGGGACCAGGACCATATCCGGGTACACCCGATCCTTACCGAGGCGGGCAGCTCCGTCAATGCCATCCCGGACCGAGTGGTGCTGGAGTGTTATATCCGGGCAGCGGATGCGGAGTCTTTGCAGGATGCAAACGTCCGGGTCAACCGTGCCATCGCGGCATCTGCGGCAGCACTGGGCTGCACGCTTACCGTTGACGATAAGCACGGCTACTTCCCCCGGGTCCACGACCAGGGAATGATACAGGTGACCAAGGAGGCCATGGAACAGACCCTGGCAAAGACGGTGTACGAGCCGGAGGGATGGGGCACAGGCTGCTCTGACCTGGGCGACATGACCATGCTCATGCCTGCGGTGCATCCGTCTATTGGCGGTGCGGTGGGCGCGGCCCATGGAGATCAGTACACCATCCCTCAGGCAGAGGATTCCTGTGCCAATTCCGCTAAGGTTCAGCTTGTGATGCTGCAGCTGCTGTTAAAAAACGGCGCTGCGCGGGCAAAACAGATCCTGGAAAACTTTAAACCGGTATTCTCCTCCAAGGAAGAATACTTCCGTCATGTAGACGCCATGACAGCCTGCTGGGAAGCAGTGCTCTACCGTGAAAACGGAAGCGTAATTATTCTGCCAACGGCAGATACAGATAGAACGCATAAAACATAAAGGAGAACGGAAATGGGAAAATTTATTCTCAAGCGTACATTAATGCTGATCCCGACCCTGCTCATCATACTGACGATTGTCTTTGCTCTGATGCGCATGGTTCCCGGCAGCCCTGTTTGGGCCTTGCTGGAAGATGAAGAAAACGTTACCCCTGAGCGCGTCGAGGAAGTCGAGACGGAAATGGGTTTCAACGATCCAATCCCCGTACAGTACTGGCGTTACATCAAGGGTATCGTCACCGGCGACTGGGGCATTTCCTACTTTAACCTGAAGCCTGTCTTCGAGAACATGGTTGCAGTTTGGGAGCCCACGCTGATCATTGCCATCTACGCAACGATCATAACAGTGGTCATAGCGATCCCAGTCGGTATCCTTTCGGCTACCCACCGCAACTCGGTGCTGGACTACATAGTATCCACCCTGTCTACCGCGACCATGGTCATTCCCGGCTTCTGTATGGGTTTGATGATGTGCTATCTGTTCGGCTTCAAGCTGGGCTGGTTCCCGGTGGTTGGCTACACTACCATTGAAAAGGGCGGCTTCTGGCATGCGATCTGGAACCTGACACTGCCGGCTTTCTCCCTGGGTCTGCACCACGTGGCCAGCCTTGCCCGTTACACCCGTTCTTCCATGCTGGATGTGCTGAATCAGGATTACATCCGTACTGCCCGGGCCAAGGGTCTGAGCCGTAATAAGGTCTATTATAAGCACGCACTGAAGAACACCCTGGCCATCGTTGGTACCATGATCGCCGGCTCTATCGCCGGTATGCTGGGCGGTGCCTCCGTTACGGAAAAGGTTTTCAATATCCGCGGTATGGGCACCCTGGCTGTTGACTCTCTGGGCCGCCGCGACTACTCTCAGGAGCAGGCCATCGTCCTGTTCTTTGCCATGGTTTCCCTGGTTCTGGACCTGATCATGGATATTTTCTACAAGATCCTGGATCCCAGAATCGAGTACGAATAAGGAAGGAGGCTGCGAGTTATGGGTAAGAAAATCGTTAACCTGAAAGAAAATCCCAAGATCCTTGCCAAGCGTCAGCGTATGGCTGACCACATCAAGGAAGTGGACCCCAATCACCGCAAGCTGAAGTTCGGTGCTTTTCTGCGCAAGTACGGCAGAGTGCTGATCGGCGGCGCGATCATTCTGGCAGTCGTCTTCTGTGCCGTTTTTGCCCCCCTGCTGACGGAGTGGGATCCCGAAAAGACCAACATCTCCGAAGCAAAGCTGAAGCCCGGTGCTGTGGGCGAGCTCAATGGCGAAGCAAAGGTCCATGTGTTTGGTACCGATATATACGGACGTGATATGTGGGCACGACTGATCTTCGGCTCCCGGAATACATTGATCGTGTCCCTGGGCGCCCAGGTGATCCTGACGGTATCCGGTACGCTGCTGGGTCTGCTCTGCGGCTACTACACTAAGGTGGAAAAGTATCTGATGCGTGTGCTGGATGCTATGGCCACCATCCCCAACCTGCTGCTGTGCCTGCTGATGGTCAGCGTGTTCGGCTCCGGTGTTCCCAACCTGATGCTGGCCATGTCCTTCCACGGCATCCCCGGCCTGGCACGTATGGTGCGTAACCAGGTCCTGTCCCTTCGTGAGAAGGAGTACATCGAAAGCGAAAAGGCAATGGGTGCCGGCGATATCCGTACGGTCATCCTGCACATCCTGCCTGCCTGCTCCTCCTACCTGCTGGTCCGGTTCTCCTCCGGCCTTGCCAGTGCGATCCTGTCCATGACCTCCCTGAGCTATCTGGGTGTTGGTCTGGATCCCACCATCGCAAGCTGGGGCGGCATGATCCAGAACTCCCAGAAGATCATGTTCGCACTGCCCCATACCTTCATGGTTCCCACAGTTGCAATTGCTATTACGGTCTTCGGCTTTGCTATGCTGGGCGACGGCCTGCGCGATCTGCTGGATCCCAAACTGAGATAAGGAGGACGTATCAATGGAAAACATCATGAATGAAAAAGATACCGTCCTGGAAGTGCGGGACTTGGAACTGTGGTTCAACGGTGACTACGGCGCAGTCAAAATTCTGAATAAGGTCAGCTTTGACATCAACAAAGGCGAGACCCTTGGTATCGTGGGCGAGTCCGGCTGCGGCAAGAGTATGACTTCCCTTTGCATCATGCAGCTGCTGAACACCCCGCCTGCTGTCATCAACGGCAGCATCAAGCTCCGCGGCAGAGAGCTGCTGGCACTGTCTGATAAGCAGATGCAGCAGATCCGCGGCAACAAGATCTCTATGATCTTCCAGGAGCCTATGACCAGCCTGAACCCGGTGTTTACCATTGGCAATCAGCTGGCTGAGACCTTCATGCTCCATCAGGGCATGACCAGAAAGCAGGCAGAGAAGAAAGCTGTGGAGCTGCTGGAAATGGTCAAGATCCCGCTGCCCGAGCAGCGCGTCAAGGAATATCCCCACCAGCTGTCCGGCGGTATGCGTCAGAGAGTCATGATCGCCATGGCTCTGGCCTGCCAGCCTGAGCTGCTGATCGCCGACGAGCCCACCACCGCTCTGGATGTGACCATCCAGGCCCAGATCCTGGACCTGATGCGTGAGCTGCAGAAGGATATGGGCACCGCCATCGCCTTCATCACCCACGACCTGGGCGTCGTGTACGAGATGTGCGACCGTGTGCTGGTGCTGTATTGCGGCGAAGTGATGGAAGAGGCCCGCGCAGAGGATCTGTTCGGTGACCCCAAGCATCCCTACACCGACGGTCTGATGAGCACGCTGCCCAAGTTTGACCAGCCCGGCAAGCTGCCTACCATCCCCGGCACCGTGCCTCCCTCCGGCAAGTATCCCAAGGGCTGTGTATTCTCTCCCCGCTGTCCCTACGCTACCGAGCAGTGTGTTGCCTGCAAGCCTCCCCTGGTTGACCTGGGCGGCGAGCACAAGGTGCGCTGCTTCCGCTATGCAGAAGAACAGGAGGCCTGAAGATGAACAATACCGAAAGAGAAATTCTGGTAAAAGCCACAGGCATCAGACAGTGGTTCCCTGTCAAGAAAAAGTGGATCTTTGACAAGCAGAAGTATGTCAAGGCTGTTGACGGTGTAGACATTGAGCTGTACCGGGGCGAGACCCTGGGTGTCTGCGGCGAGTCCGGCTGCGGTAAGTCCACCCTGCTGCGTACCTGCCTGCGTCTAATCGAGCCTACAGAAGGTACGATCACCTACGAGGGTCGCAACATTACCAAACTGAGCAAAAAGAAGATGAAGAAGATCCGCGAGCATATGCAGATCGTCTTCCAGGATCCCTACAGCGCACTGGATGGCCGTATGAAGGTGGGCGCGATCATTGAAGAGCCCCTGATCATCAACAAGAATCCCAAGACCAAGGCTGAGCGCAGAGCCCGCGTGGCGGAGCTGATGGCTCAGGTCGGTCTGGATCCCTCCTACATCGACCGTTATCCCCACGAGTTCTCCGGCGGTCAGCGTCAGAGAATCGTTATCGCCCGTGCACTGGCTACCAAGCCGGAGCTGCTGTTCTGTGACGAGGCCGTTTCTGCACTGGATGTTTCTGTCCGTGCCCAGATCCTGAACCTGCTGGAAGAACTGCAGGATGAGCTGAAGCTGACCTATATGTTCGTTTCTCACGACCTGTCCGTTATCGAGCACATCTGTGACCGT
>CAYVCR010000028.1:0-13675 GCA_964450205.1 uncultured Oscillospiraceae bacterium
CTGAGGGCGAAGAGCACATCCACTGCATGTGCGGTGCTAACTCTGAGAAGGACACTCTGTGTGCAGAGTGTGACACCTATGCGGTCGTATGGACTGCCTGGGATGGCACAACTGCTCCGAGCGAACTGACTGATGGCAATTATTACTTAACACAGAATCTGACGATCACCTACAGAGAGGTTATGTCTGCGGATATCGCCATTGACCTGTGTGGCCGCGACATTATCGGTGAGAATAACCGCGCTTTTTACATTGATAGCGGTAGCCTGTCCATTACGGACTGCACCGATGTGGAAGAAGAGATCGGTCAGATTACCGGCTTTGCCAACGAAAGCAGCAATGCGGCCATAAATATCAACGACGGCGCGACGCTGAATATCTATAACGGTAAGATCACAGGCAATACCAGTACTTCCAGCGCCTGCGGCGTTATCAATGTGTCCGGCGGCGGCACCCTGAATATGTACGGCGGCGAGATCAGCGGCAACACTGCTGTGCGCGGCACCATCAAGGGCGGCACCACTTCTGAAGCCTACTGGATCAACATCCTGGGCGGTACCATCACCAGCAATGAATCCACCGGTACCGGTAATTTGGGCGGCGGCGCAGGTATCTACTCCTTCAGCCCCGTTACCATCGGCGGTGATGCCAAGATCTTTGGCAACACCGGCGCTGATACCAACAAAAACCAGGATATCTTCCTGCGTAATGACAGCACCTACACTGGTGCTGTGGTCCTGTCCACTGACAAGCCTCTGGAAAAGGGTGCACAGATCAATTACGGTCTGTGGACAGCTGAGGCTGATACCGCCGATCTGCAGAAGATCTCCGGTTCTCCTGCACAGTGGAAGAATGTCTGGGTCAGCTATAACGGCCAGAAGGTCGGCTATGCTGACGGCGTCTTCTTCGTGGACGACGGCCCCGCAGATGCCGATGACGGCATTTACGAGGGCGGCGAAGGTGGCGAAGGCGAAGGCGGCGAAGGCGAGACCGGCGACCACATCCACTGCCTGTGCGGCGCAGAGACCACCGAGGGCGAGACCTGTGCAGACTGCGGCAGCGAGGCTGTCAAGTGGACTGCCTGGGGCGAGAACGCCGGCGAGATGGCTACTCTGCCTAAGGACGGCTACTACTACCTGACCCAGACTGTTACCACCGGCATGGTGGAATACAAGAGCGGCAATACGGCTATCTGCCTGCACGGCAATGACATTGTCAGTCTGAACGGCTACAAGATCGTTACTGTTTACAACAAAGCTACTTTGTCCCTCTGTGAGTGTAATACTACCCCCGGTAAGATCACCGGCACCAGCAAGGAGACCTACGGCCTGACCCTGCGTGTCAACGAAGGCGGCGTGCTGAACCTGTACGGCGGTCATGTGACCGGCAACTCCGGCACTGCTAACGGCGACGGTATCATCTATGTTGACAAGGGCGACAGCGTTGTCGGCGGTACCTTTAATATGTACGGTGGCGAGATCAGCGGCAACACCGCACGTCGCGGCGGCGGTGTCTACACTGCCTCCGGCGGCACTTACCCTGCTACTGTCCGTGTTCTGGGCGGTACCATTACCGGCAACCACTCCACTGGCACCGGTGCAACTAGCGGCGGCGGCGGCATCCTGTCCTTCTTCCCTGTGGAGATCGGCGGCGATGCTGTGATCTACGGCAACACCTCTGCACTGGAAGGCGGCGAGGATATCTATCTGCGTAACGACACCGTCAGTGGCGTTACCTTTGAAGGTGCGCTGGTTGTTTCTGACGATGTGCCTCTGAAAGAGGGCGCGCAGATCAACTACAACCTGAAGACTGCTGAGTCCGATCTGGAGGACCTGCAGTCCATTAGCGGTACTCCCGCAAATTGGGACAGCACCTGGGTCACCTATGATGGCCAGAAGGTTGGCTACAACAACGGCAAGTTCTATGTGGACACCGGCGTTGTTTCCTCTGACCATGTCCACTGTATGTGCGGTGCTGAGACTACCGAGGGCGTTACCTGTGCCTCCTGTGGAACCGAGGCTGTCCAGTGGCAGGGTATTACTGCCATGCCCAAGGCAACTGCTGCAGGCTACTACTACCTGAAGAACGACGTGACCGTTGCTCCCTTCTTTGTCAGCAACGGCGGAACGTATAGCTTCTGTCTGTGCGGTCACACCATGACCAGCGCAGAGGGCAAGCGTATGTTTGATGCTCAGGGCGGCTCTGTGATCAATTTCACAGATTGCGCTGAGGAAGTGGGCAGCATCACCGGCGCGACCGGCGCCACCGCCAACGGTATGGTCATGCGTATCAACGCGAACTCTGCCATTAACTTCTACAACGGCAAGATCACCGGCAACTACGGCACTTCCGACGGCATCGTGTACGTAGCTGAGGGCACTACTGAGCTGCCCGGCGGTATCTTCACCATGTACGGCGGCGAGATCTCCGACAACACCTGTCGGCGTGGTACGATTTATACTGCGCTGGGTACCGACGGCAAGCTGCCCGGCATGATCCGCATTTTGGGTGGTACTGTTACCGGCAACACCGGTACCGGCACCGGCAACATGGGCGGCGGTGCAGGTGTCTACACCTTCTATCCCATCGAGCTCGGCGGCGACGCCAAGATCTACGGCAATACCGCAACCATGGCTCCTGCTGATCTGTACATCCGTGACGATCAGGGCGCACAGATCGTGTTGTCCGACGAGGTTCCTCTGACCGGCGATGCAAGAATCGCTTACGGCACCAAGAGTCAGGACGATACAGAGGATCTGCAGCTGATCGTTGGCGAACCCACAAGCTGGAATAATGACTGGATCACCTACGACGGCGCAGCAGTCAAGTACAAGGACGGTATTTTCTTCACTGCTGCTGAGATCGTGATCAGTGGTCATAACCATGGCGGTCAGAGCTGGATCTCCATGACTGAGGAAACCGGCCTGGTACCCACCAAGACCGGCTACTATGTGCTGGATGGCGATGTGCAGCTGCCCAAGCAGCTGATTTTGAGCAACGTGGATATTACCATCTGTCTGAACGGTCATACTCTGACCGCAGCAGACGGCACAGGCCACTTTGATCTGCAGGCTGGCGCCAAGCTGACCATCTGCGACTGTACTGCAAAGACTTCCAAGGATGGTACCTACACCGCAGGTAAGATCACCGGCGGTACCGGCGCACAGGGCGGCTTTGCCCGTATGCGTGAGGGCTCTGAGCTGTACCTGTATGACGGCATCATCACCGGCAACCAGACCGCTGGCAATGGCGGCGTGGTCTACATGAACGCCGGAACCAGCGAGCTGCCCGGTGCTATCTTCCATATGTACGGCGGCATGCTCTGCAAGAACTACGGCGGTTACGGCGGCGCAGTCCGTCTGGGCGCACCTGTCGGCGACAATAAGGGCGGTACCTTCCGCATGGAAGGCGGCTGGATCTGCGACAACGAGTCTCCCAACTACGGTGGTGCACTCCACGCAGCCGGCAACGCTACCATCGAACTGATTGGCGGTGTCATCGAGAACAACGTGGCAAAGAACGGCGGCGGCGGTCTGAGCATCAACGGTACGACTACCGTGAACCTGTCCGGCACCGTTATCCGTAATAACTCCGCTACCACCTGGGGCGGCGGTGTGTACATCAAAACCGGTGCGGTCATGAACATGACCGGCGGTGAGATCTCCGGCAACAGCTCCAAGGTTGGCGCAGGCCTGCTGCTGGAGAGCGTAGGTACTACCCTGAACCTGTCCGGCGGTAAGATCTGCGGCAACAAGGCCGGCGCAGCCGGCGGTGCAGGTCTGTACGCTTCCACTAAGACCATCGTCAACATGACCGGCGGCGAGGTTTCCGGCAATGTTGCCGAAGGACCTGGCGGCGGTATGATCCTGGCCGCTTGTACCGCTAACTTCACCGGCGGTAAGGTCTCCGGCAATCAGGCTTCCGGCGGTGCAGGTATGCGTATTGCAGGCTCCGAGGTTTACCTGGGCAACATCGTGATTTCTGAAAATGAATCCAGTGGCTCTTCCGGTGGCGTTTACGTTAGCCGCGAAGGCTCCATCTGCTCCAACGTCATCATTGACGGCGCGCAGATCATTAACAACACTGCTAAGTCTTCCGGCGGCGGCATGTTTATTTACATGAACGGCAACGTAGTCACCATGGAGAGCGGCAAGATCAATGGCAACAAAGCTGCCGACGGCGGCGGTATCTGCGCCCAGCGTGAAGTCATCGTTACCATCAACGGCGGCGAGATCTGCAGCAATACGACTACCGCAAACGGTGGCGGCTACTACGCAAGTATCGACTCCACCTTCATCTTTAACGGTGGCCTGATCTCCGGCAACTACGCCGGCAAGGGCGGCGGCGGTGTTTACTGCCTGCGTTCCAAGGTCTACCTGAACCGCGGCTCCATCAGCAACAACTACACCGAGACGGGCTCCGGCGCAGGCGTGTATGTCAGCTGTGCAAAGGCTGAATTGAACGGCACCTGGATCACGAACAACACCTGTAAGGATGCTTCCGGTGCAGGCGTTATGGTCAGTTCCGGCACCATGAAGGTGGACGGCGTGGCTACCCGTTTCCCGGCTACTCTGACCATCAATGCCGGCCGGATCTCCGGCAACTTCACACCCAGAGCCGGCGGCGGTCTGCTGCTGCAGTCTGCCGATACTGTGGTCAATATGTACGGCGGTAAGATCACCGAAAATACTGCCACCAAGTTCGCAGGCGGTGTCTATGTGGGCACCAAGACCCAGTTTAACATGCACGGCGGTGAAATCAGCTACAACGTGACCGAAAACGATGTGGCAGGCGGCATCCGTTTTGACGGCGGCGGCGGTAACCTCACCGGCGGCGAGATCCACCACAATGTCACCTCCCGTTCCGGCGGCGGCATGGTGGTCGGTGGTGCCGACAACAAGGTCACCATGAAGAACGTGAAGATCTACGCAAATGAGGCCAAGGTTGGCGGCGGCTTTGTTCAGCAGAGCAAGGGCTGCCAGCTGATCATGGAAAACTGCGAGATCTATGATAACAAGGCTACCCAGGAGGGTGCAGGCGCTTATATTTACACCTACTGTGACTACTACGCCACCAACTGTCACTTCTACGACAACGTGTGTCAGGGCAACGGCGGCGGCATTTGGAACTGGGCGACCTCCAACGTCTACCTGACCGACTGTGTGATTGAAAACAATCAGGCAGTTGAGGGCCAGGGCGGCGGTATCTGGACCCGTGGCGACGGCTACTTCATCTCCGGCTGTACCATCCGTAACAACACGGCAGCCGGTGACGGCGGCGGCGTTTACGCTGGCCGTATGTCTGCAGCCTCCGACGGCTTCAAGCCCCACATGAACATCGACACCACGGTCATCGAGAATAACGTGTCCGGCGGTCAGGGCGGCGGTGCATACATGGCTACCGGCGCTATGTGTAAGCTGAACGATGTGCAGTTCCTGAACAATACCGCAGCAGCTGAAGCAGGCGCTATTTGGGCACAGGACGAATTTAGCATGCTCAACGTGACCGCTACCGGCAACAAGTCCGGCGGTGAAGGCTACGCCATCTATCTGGATGATTCCGAGTATGACGGCCACTCCTACATTAACGGTCTGATGGAGATGGGCGGCAACATGCAGATCCATGACAACCCCGGCGGCGACCTGTATCTGGGCGAGAAGACCACTCTGGCTATTACAGAGCTGGGTATCACCGAGGATACCAAGGTCAATGTGACCCTCCACTCCGGTCTGCTGACGCAGATGGTCTGGGGTGAATACAACTACGAGGGCGGCGATCTGGTCTACACCATCACCTACGGTAACCGGTCTATCACCGATCCTGAGATCCCTGCAGCGGTCGAGGAGTCTGTCGAAGATCCCACTCAAAACGGCGAGGAAGCAGAGACTCCCACCGAGGGCGAGAAGGAAGCGCCCAAGGGCAGCGCCGGTCTGATCATCGGCATTGTTGCTGTTGTGGCAGTGATCGCTGCTGCAGCCATCATCATTGTGGTGGCAGCATCCAAGAAGAAAAAGGTCACCAAGTAAGATAAGGAGGTAACACCAAATGAAAAAGTTAATTAGTTTGCTTATGATCCTGGCGGTGCTGCTCTCCCTGTGCGCTTGCGGCGGCCAGACCGATGAACCTACCAACGAACCTACCAATGAGCCTACAGTAGAAGCTACAGAAGAGGCTACCGAAGCCGGCAGCCTGACCTATACCCCCGAGCAGCTGTATGGCCACATCGACCAGACCAAGCCCAACGATGACGGCGTTTACAAGATCTGGTCCGCCGATGGCGTTGCCAACATGGTCAATGTGCCGGACGGCACCTTCGAGCTGCTGTGCAACATCGATATGGAGGGCGCAGCCCTTTCTCCCATCGGTACTGCCGATAAGCCCTTTACCGGCAAAATCGACGGCAAGAACTTCATCATCTCCAACTTCACCCTCACATCCGAGGGTGAGGAGCTGGGCTTCGTCGGTGTCAACGAAGGCACCATCCAGGACCTGCAGCTGGAGGGCGTGACTGCCACTGCCGCTGCTGCCAATAAGTACATTGGCACCATGGCAGGTGTGAACAAGAGCACCATCCTGCGCTGCAAGTCCAGCGGCACCCTGACCGTTGAGGCCGCAGCTGAGGGCGCAGCTATCGGCGGTGCCATCGGCCAGAACACCGGTGATTTCACCAACACCACGATTACTGTGGATGTGCTGGCATCTTCTGCCGGTGCAGCAACAGTTGGCGGCATTGTAGGTACTACCAACGGCGGCAAGGTGGAGTTTATCGACTCCTACGGTGCCATCACCGTCACCGGTGAGAACAAGACCGTGGCTCTGTTCGCAGGCTCTATGGAGAATACCCCCATTACCAAGTGTGCATTCGTTGGTGCTGACAATAGCCTTAACGGCGAGCTGTTCACCAACCTGACCAACACCTCTGATATGTCCATCGTCACCGGCTGCGTCATGCGTGACAACACCCCCGTGGAGATCTCCGAAGCTTCCCAGAAGCTCCGTGACACTGTTGTGGAGGCATTCAACGAATTTGCCTCTATTGAGTGGAAGGTGGACAAGGTGCTGGAGCACGAAAGCGGCGTCTGGAGCGTGGGTACTACCTACTACGGCTCCCCCTATAAGCATGCAGGCGCTACCATGTCCAGCCTCCAGTACATGATCGGCGAGGACGGCTATGTGAAGGACTTTGTGTATGAGATGGATCCGCTGCTGATCCAGGACTATATGGGCACCGACTGCTCCACTGGCCTGGGTGTTTCCTGGTGGACGGTCAGTAACACTACCAACTTCTACCGCTGCTCCAATATGTATCCCTGGATGAATGCCGGATGTCTGTACGTGGGTGACTGGGAGCCTGATCCCGGTCTGTCCACCTCCGACAGCTATACGCACATCGAATACAACGGCGAAGAGCGGATCTACGAGGCTTACGCACAGCTGAAGAAGGGCGACGCTTACGTTTACAACATTCCGGATGTGGGCGGCCACACCCGTATGGCAGCGGCCAACGCCGTTGTTGTCCGTGACCAGAATGGCAAGATCGACCCCAACTACAGCTATGTGCCCTCCACCGAGCAGGGCTGGACCACCAGCGATACCGAGAATCACACCTACACCACCTGCCGCGTTGAGCATAACTACACCTTCGCAAACCTGATCTATGACGGCGCTCTGCCTATTACCTGTGAAGAACTGGTCACCGGTGAAATGGAAGAGCCTACTTACGAATTCACCGGCGCACAGTCCGGTCGCGTGGGTATGACCACCGGCACCGTCACCACCAACTACCACATTGAAAGCGTGACTTTGGTTGTTACCGATTCTAAGGGCAACGAGGTCTTCAACCACGTCATGTTCCCCAACGTCGGCAAGACTAACGACAGTAGTGACAACCACTCCCGTGCATACATCAATACCTACGATATGGGCCGGTTTGCAACGCCTTTGAGTGAGGTGTTCTTCGAGCTGGGTGAGACTTATTCTTACTC
The DNA here is from genome assembly GCA_964450205.1 of uncultured Oscillospiraceae bacterium. GTDB lineage: Bacteria > Bacillota > Clostridia > Oscillospirales > Oscillospiraceae > Faecousia. The sequence goes on from CAYVCR010000028.1 coordinate 7,986, forward strand.
CATCAGCGTACACATCACTCCCGGTCAGGACTTCGTGGTCCACGAGAGCAGCTTCACCTACGGCTCTGCCGAATAATTCTTAATGCTTTTTGGGCGGGGGCTTGCCCCCGCCCGCTTTCTGAAATAAGGAGTTATTACTATGTACAAAAGCTATGGTTATCGTTTGCCTGAGGATTTTCTCATCGGTACTGCCAGCTCTGCCTTCCAGATCGAAGGCGCTTGGGACAGAGACGGCAAGTCTGTCAGCATGATGGACCACTATGCCCGTCTGTACGCAGGCAAGCCTGCACCCCATGGCGGCGCACAGCAGGAAGAAGGTACCACGCGCAAGGCAGAGCAGCCTCCGCTGACGGAGGCTCTGCCCGACAACGGCACGTTCTTCTATGACAACTACGAAGCATACATCGAGGACATGGCCAAGACCGGTCAGAGCGTGTTCCGCTTCTCCCTGGCATGGCCCCGTATTATTCCTGACGGTGTTGGCCAGGTCAACCCCAAGGGTATCGAGTTCTATAACAAGGTCATCAACAAGCTGCTGGAGAAGGGCATTACCCCCTTTGTAGACCTGTATCACTGGGATCTGCCCCAGTGCCTGGAGGACATCGGCGGCTTTATCAATCCCAACTTCCCTGACTGGTTCGAGGCTTACGCGAAGGTCTGTTTCGAAGCTTTTGGTGACCGGGTCAAGATGTGGAGCACCTTCAACGAGCTGTCTATCATTGTTACCGGAGGCTACGCCAATGGCCGATTCCCGCCCTATCATCACGAAATCAAGGAAGGCCTGCTGGCAGGCCACCTGAGCATGATCGCCCACTTCCGTGCAGTTCGCCTGTACAAGTCCATGAATCTGGGCGGCAAGATCGGCATGGTCAACTGCATCTCCAACACCACTCCCGCCCGTATGGTGGAGGAGGACACCGGCGCTGTTGCCCGTCAGATCGAGCGCGACTTCTTCTGGTGGACCCAGACTGCTATGGAGGGTACTTATCCCCAGCGTCTGATCCGGGAATGTGCTTTCATTCGTGACAATATGCCCGAAAACTATCAGGAGGATCTGGACAAGTACTACATCCCCATGGATTTCATCGGTGTAAACTACTACATCTCCAATCGTACCAGCTACAACCCGGAAAAGCCCTTGCTGTCCGATCGTGTTACCAGCTTCTATGCTGCTCCCGGTCAGAGCTTCGCTCCGTACCCTGCAGGTATGCTGGATGTGGTCTTGTGGATTGCAGAACGTTACCCCCATTTGGATATCTATATTACCGAAAATGGCTGCGCGATCCCCAATCGCCACGATCCTGAGGTGGAGTGCGAGGATCCCGAGCGTATTGCATATCTGCGTGAGCATCTGCGTATGTGCGCCCGTATTTGCCGTATGGGCTACCGGCTGAAGGGCTACATGTACTGGAACGATTCCGACTGCTACGAAACCGGCAGCGGCTATGACCTGCGCTTCGGTCTGACCTGGGTCAACCATGAGACCGGCGAGCGCCGCTGGAAACAGTCCCGCTACTACTTCAGTGAGATCTGCAAGAGCCATTTGGTCAATTAACAAATGTACCAGAAGAAAGGGAGGGTCAATGACCCTCCCTAATTTTTTAAAATAATCCGAAAGAACCATATTGGGTTTTATATTGCAAACGGCTATTGCCTGTGATATCATGAAGAAAAAATGGAAGGGCGGTAAATTATGAAAAAGTCCCGTTTAATCATGATTTTGGCGCTGTCGTTGGCGCTGTTGGCTGTGGCAGCATTCTGCGTCGGCTGCGGCGGAGAGACGCCGGAAACTCCGGATGTAACAGAAAGTCAAGTGCCGGAAACCACCATCGACCCCACTGCCATCGCATCGGTGGTTACCGGAGACAAGACGGTTTGGGCTCACGATGTTGCGGAACTGCTGGATGCTATCGACGCATCCGGCAATTCCGTGGTCACCTTGTATCAGGATGTTACCAATAACAAGGCTTTGGAAGTACCCTATACCTGCACCATCGACTTTAACGGCTTCACCGTGACGACCAACCCCCAGCAGGGTCTTGGTATTCAGATTCGTGAGGCAGGCAGCGAAAATGCGACCACCACACTGAAAAACGGCAAGCTGGTCAGCTACTCTGACTCTGTTCGTGCCAAGGAAGGCGCTTTGGTGATCTCCAACATGCAGATCAGCACTGTCTATGGCAACTCCGTTGCCCTTTACGACACGAATGCTGTTTACAAGGATATCAACCGGATCGAGAATTCCACGATCGTGTCTGCAGAAGGCGGCTGCCTGTCCTACAGTGAGACCGACGCTGATTTTTCCGGCACCGGCATTACCCTGAGCGGTGTAGATATGATCAGCAATAAGGCTGATGGCGCCCAGGTGCTGACCAAGATGGGCAGCGACACCGTTTCCGGCCAGATCGTCTTTGAGGACAAGGTGAATCTGTACAGCTACAATATGACCGCATGCCCCAACGGCATGGTGTTCTTGGGTGAGCAGGCTGTGAAGGAGACCGGTGCTACTGCAACTGCCAGCGACCAGACCTTCTCTGACATGACCCTGTGGACCACCGAGAGCGAAAAGGAAGTTATCGACATTCTGATGATCGGCAACTCCTTCTGCTACTCCTACGTGGACGAGCTCTACGGTATGGCCGAGACCCTGGGTTACCAGCTAAACATCACCAACCTGTACTACGGCGGCGCCAGCATCAAGAGCCACTGGACCTGGCTGACTGACCTTTCCGAAGGCAACGGCAAGTGTGACTACTATATCACCGGCGCACTGGGCCGCTACAAGCACCCCACCATCACCACCCTGGTGGAGGCACAGGAGCTTTACGATTGGGATGTGATCTCCTGCCAGCAGCATTTCGACGGCAAGCGGACAGTTACCTTTGACGCAGGTTATGAATCCTGCATGCCCTATGCACAGGATATGTTCAACTATCTGGCACAGAAGTTCCCTGATGCCAAGCTTTACTGGCATGAGACCTGGGCTTACGGTGTTGGCTATGTGCATCCCAACAACAAGGATGAAGACCCAGAAAATGATGTGGCAGACGGTGACGTGCTGAGCGTAGCTGTCCAGACCCGTCAGTACAATACCATTAAGGAAGTGTCTACCGCCATCTGTGAGGAGACCGGCGTATCTATGATCCCCACCGGTGATGCATGGCAGCTGGCAAGAGCACAGCTGGGCGACACCCTGAACAAGGCAGACTACTGCCACGACGGCGATGCCGGCGGCGGCCAGTATCTCATTGCCTGTGTCTGGCTGGAAATGCTGACCGGCGAAAGCTGTGTTGGCAATACCTGGCGGCCTACGGATTACATCCTCTTTGAGGAGAAGATCCCGGTGCTGCAGCAGGCGGCTCATGATGCTGTGACTGCGATGAGGCAGTAAAGCGATGGGCGTGTTTGCAATCAGGCAGACTGCCACCGGCTACCGGTTTGATCTGAAGGCGGACAACGGCCAGATCATTGCATCCAGCGAGGTCTATGCAACCTTGGCGGCTTGCCGCAAGGGGATTCAGAGCGTAAAGGTCTGCTGCTGCGGCCCGGTGGAAGACCTAACAGAGCCATCGGCAAAAGCCAAGTATCCCAAATATGAAATGTTCACTGACAGGGCAGGGCAGTACCGTTTCCGTCTGCGGGCCAGAAACGGCAAGACCATCGCCACCAGCGAGGGGTATACCACCAAGGCGGCTTGCGTTGGGGGTATCGAAAGCGTCTGTAAAAACGCCCCCAACGCGGAAACATCTGAATAAAAATGTGACTTAAGGCGGTGTTTTTTTTGACACCTCCTTAAATTTGGCTTATTGACTTTTACAGCGAAAGAGCTGATAATATTACAGTATGTTTCAAAAGCATTTTGGTATATGCCAGATAAGAATCAAGAAATGAGGAAAGACAATGAATAAAAAACTTCGCTGGATCACAGAGACAGCTGTACTGCTGGCACTGCTGATCTGTCTGCAATGGGTAGGCTCATTGATTTCTACACTGATCGCACCATGGATCCCTACCCCAATCCTTAATCAAATCATCAAGCAACTGATCACCGGCACTTTTGTGAACTGCGTACTGGCGGTAGCCGCCCTGTATGCAGGTCTTGGCAGCGGCATTGCCATCGCGGTGATCTCACCTGTGTGTGCATACTTTTTGGGTATTGCTCCCAATTCTTTGACAGTGTTGCCGATCATGGCAGGCAACGTCTGTTATGTGGTGCTGCTGGGGCTGATCATCGGTAAAACTGTAAAACCCTTCTGGAAGCAGCCGGTGGGTCTGGCGGCCGCGGCCTCTGTGAAATTTGGCGTGATGTATTTGCTGGTGGTCCAGTTGATCTGCAAACTGCTGGTCCCGTCTGCTCCGGCCATGCTCTCAGTCATGTTCTCCTGGCCCCAGCTGGTCACTGCCGTCTCCGGCGGCATCATCGCCCTGGCGATCACCCCTGTGCTGCGTAAGGCGCTGCATAAATAAAGAAGTCCCCGTCTGCATACAAGCAGACGGGGATGCTTTTATTCGGTTTCCAACAGATCCCGCAGGGTGATGCCCTCGAAAAACTCGTCGATCATCTTGTCCAGCTTGATCCACATGGGCTTGGTCTGGCAGCAGGTAGACCGGGAACAGGCAGCCGGGCCCTGTGCAGTGCAGGATACTGCCGCCAGAGAGCCTTCCGTCAGCTTCAGAATGCTGCCGACGGTGTATTCCTCCGGGGCCCGATTGAGCCGGTAACCGCCGCCTTTTCCATGGACTGCATCCACAAATCCGGCTTTGCTCAGAGTGGTCATGATGGATTCCAGGTACTTCTGACTGATCGACTCAGCCTCGGCGATCTCCTTCAGCGGGATATATCTTCCGTCGCCGTGGAGGGCAAAGTGAACCATCACCCGCAGGGCGTAGCGTCCTTTTGTTGATACAATCATAATTATTCGTGGCAGTGTGCGCAGTGCTCGCAATCGGGGAACTGCTTCTCGTCGTAGGCAATGCCATTGCGGTCGTAGTAGTCCTTCAGGGCGTTCTTGATGGCCTCCTCGGCCAGCACAGAGCAGTGCAGCTTCTGGGCAGGCAGACCCTCCAGCGCCTCGGCAACAGCTTTATTGGTCAGCTGCATGGCTTCCTGGATGGACTTACCCTTGATCATCTCGGTAGCCATGGAGGAGGAGGCAATGGCAGAGCCGCAGCCAAAGGTCTCAAACTTCACGTCCACGATGATATCGTTTTCGATCTTCAGATAGATCTTCATGATGTCGCCGCACTTGGCGTTGCCCACCTCGCCCACGCCGTCGGCATTTTCGATCACACCCACGTTTCTCGGGTGCATAAAATGATCCATTACAACTTCGCTGTACAGTGCCATAATGATCTCTCCTTTACAGAATATATTGCCGTTTGCCGTTCTGCAGATCACGCCACACAGGGCTCATGTTCCGCAGCAGGCTGACCACTTCGGGGACGGCCTGCAGAATGTGGTCGATCTCTGCCTCTGTGTTGTAGTGGCACAGGCTCAGACGCAGAGAGCCGTGGGCCACATCGTGCACCCGGCCGATGGCCAGCAGTACGTGGCTGGGGTCCAGAGAGCCGGAGGTACAGGCAGAGCCGGAGGAGGCGCAGATGCCCTTGGCATCCAGCAGCAGGAGCAGGGACTCGCCCTCAATGCCCTCAAAGCAGAAGCTCACGTTGCCGGGCAGCCGGTTCACCGG
>CAYVCR010000029.1:0-13583 GCA_964450205.1 uncultured Oscillospiraceae bacterium
GCCAAACATTTGGTCCTTGACCATTGCCATATGGATCATCACAGCCTTTCTTTCGAATTGTGTGTTGCTTATGATACGCTCGGCGCCGTTGCAAGTTTATCGTTATCCCCTCTTGACAGCGGCTCCACACTGTGGTACAATCGATAGCACAAAGGGGGTAGTTTGCGCAAAATCGCATATTCCCACAATATGGAGTTCCATTTTATCACACCTTCCTTTTTATGTCAATAACCTAATTTTGTATTTTACCGGGTTTTTCCCGGTTTTTTTGCGCGCAAAAAAGGGCCCTGTTCCAACCGGAACAGGGCCTCAACATTTATAATATTACAGCGCTGAATAGCCGAAGCTGTTGACAAGGGCATCGATCGGCACGCCCTGCTTGCAGTAGGGGCACTCCCGATAATCGTAGCTTGCGTAGTCCGGCAGGTCACTGAGGGTGTAGACCGAGGCCACCGGATAGCCGCCCGCATCCCGGACCGCACTGTACAGGGCCGCCACGCCCGCCACATAGCCGCCGTAGTAGCCGATCGCTTCAATACTGCGCTTGGCGGTGAAGCCGGTGGTCATACTTGCCATCAGCACCAGCACATGCTTGCCACGGATCATGGGCTTGACATTATCTCGGAAGATCATCTGGCTGTTGGCATTGTACTCCGGCTCCACCACGTAAATCGTCTGGTGGGCATTGATGCTCTGGAAGCCACTCTTGGTCAGCTCGTCAGCCAGGCAGGTACCGATAACAGCCGTGCCGTCCAGGCACAGGATCGTATCCACTAACGTAGTCGCCCGCAGGCCGGAGACCAGCTGGCGAGCCACGTCCTTGGCCTCTTTCAGGCGGGTCTTCTGATATGTAATATCAATATAATAATTGATGTGGCTGTGATTGGTAGCGAAGTGACCCCGGGCATAGCGCAGAGGCACATTGCCTCTTTTGATAGGCAGCTGCTTCATTTCGATCATAATGTATCCTCCTGGTAATGCAGTATAAAAAGAAAAAGCGTTTTCTGATCCGGCAGAAGCGTTCTTCGCCGGATCCATGAAAAAACGCTTTTTTTCATTATAACCCGAATCCTATAAAAATTGCAAGAGAAAAGAAGCTGTCGTTTTACCAAAAAGTTTTCTTTATTCTTGTGCAGATTGCCGGGCCAAAAGGGCCGGCTCCTGCCGCAGGAACTGATTGGCAATAATACGACAGATCCTGCGGTCGCGGATCATTTCGTGGACCTGGTCAAAGGTAGCCCACATCACGTCGTCGGTCTCACCCGGCAGCAGCACGATGTCTTCCAATGCCACATTGCGCCGCAGGCAGTAGAAATCATAGTGGGTATTGTTGTCACGTCCGGACTCCAGAAATTCAAACTCGTCCTGATCTGCACGGATACCGGTCTCCTCAAACAGCTCCCGGGCAATGGCCTGGCGGCTATGCTCCCCTGCCTGCACAGCACCGCCGGAATTTTCCCAGGTGCCTGCGCCGGATTTTTCCGGAGCACGGCGGGTCAGCAGCAGCTTTCCATTGCCATCGTACACCCACACGCAGACCACCATGCCGTACTCCCCCGCATGCCAGCGGGTACCCCGGCGGTGGATGCGCCCGGTCAGATTCCGGTCTTTATCATAAATATCATTGTATTCTGCCATGGGCTGTGCCTTCTTCCGTTTACATTGGGCTCAGTATAGCACAGCCATCGGCAAAATGCAACCGTCCACACTCAGCAGAAAAACTGCAGCACTCCGTTTTCCAGCTTTGTACGGATCTTGGAAGGTTTCTTGCTGCACCGCAGCAGAAAGGCTGCCAAAGGGCTTTCCACCTGCTCCTGGATCAGTCTCCGGATCTGACGGGCGCCACCCTGTCTGTGACTGCTGACACCCATCTGTACCGCCAGTTCCTCCGGCAGCTGCAGCTGGATCCCATTGGCAATGGCTCTGTCCTGCAGCTGAGACAGCTGTTTGCGGGCGATCAGCTCCATCGTCCCCGCCTGCAGCGGCCGGAAGCAAATGATCTTATCCAGTCTTCCCAAAAACTCCGGTGTAAACCGCTGGCGCAGTGCCTCCCGGGACTGATCCTCCCGTCCCACAGGCTGGAAGCCAAGGCCATCACTCTTTGTCTCGCCACCCACGTTTGATGTCATCACTACGATAGCATTTTTGAAGCTGACCCGACGGCCTGTGGAATCGGTCAGTTCTCCCTCTTCCATGATCTGCAGCAGAATCCCCGCCACATCCGGGTGGGCTTTTTCCAGCTCATCCAGCAGCACCAGGCAGTAGGGTCTGCGGCGGACTGCCTCTGTCAGCTTGCCGCCCTCCTCGTAACCCACATAACCGGGCGGGGCGCCGATCAGCCGGGCCACCGACTGTTTTTCCATAAATTCCGTCATGTCCAGCCGGATCATGGCCTTCTTGCTGCCGTAAAGTTCATGGGCCAGCACGCGGCACATCTCGGTTTTGCCTACACCGGTAGGGCCGGTCATCAGGATGCTGGCTATCGGTCTGCCCGCATCCCGGATCCCACTCAGGCCCCGGCGCACCACCTCTGCCACCTGCCGGACCGCCTCCTCCTGCCCCATTACCTGTTGGGACAGGCTTTCCTCCAGGCGCAGAAGCCGTTCTTTTTCATCGGCCGTCAGTCTGCCTGTGGGGATGCCCGTTCTTGCCGATACTGCCCAGGCGATATCCGCGCCGGTCACAGCCCGGCTGCGCCGGTGTTCCCCGGGCCGTACAGCGATCTTCTGCATTTTATCCCGCAGCTCTGCCGCCTTTTCAAACCGGTGCTCCCGCACTGCCTCGTGGAGCTCCTGCTCCAGCTCATGCCGGGCGCTCCGTCTGCCGGCATACATCTCCTCCATCCGGGCATGGGCCGCCCCTTCGTCCAGAAGATCGATGGCCTTATCCGGCAGATACAGCTCCGGCAGGTATCGCACGGAAAGCCGAAGTGCCTCCTTCAGCGCCTCCTCGGTGATACGGATATGATGATGGTTTTCCAAACCGGGTTTTAATCCCCGCAGGATCGCCATGGTTGCCTCCTGGTCCGGCTCTTCCACCGCCACCGGTCGGAAACGACGTTCCAGGGCCGGATCCTTTTCGATATACCGACGGTATTCCTCCCGTGTGGTGGCACCCAACATCTGCAGCTCTCCCCGGCCCAAAGCTGGCTTGAAGATATTGGCCGCATCGATAGCGCCCTCCGCCGCACCGGCCCCCACGATGGTATGCATTTCATCCACGAATAGAATCACATCGCCGCTGCGGCGGATCTCTGCCAGCACATCCCGCAGCCGTTCCTCAAATTCGCCCCGGTATTTGGTGCCCGCTACCAGATTGGCCATATTCAGGCTGACCAGCCGCTTATTCCGCAGCTGGGGCGGCACGCTTCCTGCCGCCATGCGCTGGGCAAGCCCCTCGGCAATGGCTGTCTTGCCCACGCCCGGCTCTCCCACCAAGGCAGGGTTATTTTTGTTCTTTCGGCTCAATATCCCAATGACCGTTTCGATCTCCTGCTCTCTGCCGATCACAGGATCCATCTGGGCAGCCTTTTGGATCAGATCCTCACTGAATTGTTCCAGCAGCTTCGTTGTGACCGCCTCCTTTTTGGCTTTTACCGGCGCTGCCGCTTCCCACCGCAGCGCATCCACTGTTCGTGTAAATAGTTCATCTGTGTCCACACTGCTGAGCATCAAAAGCTCCTGCGCAGCGCTGTTTTTTGTCCGCAGCAACGACAGCAGGATGTGGGTGACGCTCACCTTCCTGCTGCCACAGCTTCGCGCCTCAGTACGGGCATCCCGGAAAATACGCCGCGCCTGGGCCGAAAAGCCCTGCGGCAGGGGCAATCCCGGCGTGCCTGCTCCATAGAACACCCCGGCCATCAGCTCCAGCTGCTCCGGCTCTGCCCCCGCAAAGCGCAGCAGCTGACCCGGCAAAAAGGGAAGCTGCGCCAGCGCAAGCAGCAGATGGATGCTGCCAACATAGCTGTGTCCCAGTTTCCGGGCACTGGCAGCCGCCTCACAGATCAGGGTCTGTACCTCCTGCGTGTATTGCATGACATTCCCCCTATCCAGGGAATTGTCTCCAAAGGTGTGAAAAAATATACAAATCTTTTTTTAAAAAACGATTGCAATTTAGGAAATACGTGTTAGAATAGAGGTGCATCGAACCGCGGTGCATTACTATAAATAACATATGGAGGGAAAATCATGGCTTACAATATCACTGATGCTTGCGTTAGCTGCGGCACTTGCGTTGACAACTGCCCCGTTGAGGCTATTTCTGAGGGCGATGGCAAGTACGTCATCAACGCTGATCTGTGTGTCGACTGCGGCACCTGCGCTGACAACTGCCCCGTCGAAGCAATCGAGGAAGGCTGATTCTCCGATTCAATTATCAGTCTGCGAGCCCTTTCGGCACGCAGACTGATTTTTTACTTTTAGGAGGCAATGGGATATGGAACAGCTGCATAACGGTTATACACTGCAGATCTGTGAGGGTGGGTTTCCTCTGAGCACGGATTCCATAGCGCTGTCCGGCTTTGTCAAGCTGCCGAAAAACGCCAAGGTGCTGGACCTGGGCAGCGGCTGCGGCAGTTTGGGTCTTTTGCTTTGCGCCAAGGATCCCGGCTGCACCGTTACCGGCATCGAGCTGGACCCGGATTCTCATGCTGCCGCCTGCAGCAACATTGCTGCCAACAGCCTACAGACCCGGCTTAACAGTATATGCGCCGACCTGCGCAACATATCCAACCAGATCCCTGCCGGCAGCTTTCACTGCTGTGTGTCCAATCCGCCTTATTTTTCCGCAGGGCCTCAGAGCCGCACCGTTCCCCTGGCGCGGCGGGATGACACCTGCTCTGCCGACGCCTTGTTCGGTGCGGCCGCCTGGGCGCTGCGCTACGGCGGTGATTTTTTCCTGGTCCATCGGCCGGAAAAGCTGGCTGAGCTTTGTGCCTGCGGCAGTAAGCACGGTTTGGAAGCCAAGCGGCTGCAGTTGCTGCGCCACAAAGCAGACAGTCCTGTGACGCTGATTCTGCTGCAATTCCGCAAAGGCGGTAAGCCGGGACTTAGCTGGGAAGAGGAATGCCTGCACCATGCGGACGGAACGCCCACGGAATATTACCGCAGGTTATATCATACTGAGGAGGCTTGACTATGGCCGGAATGTTATATCTTGTCCCCACCCCTATCGGCAATCTGGGTGACATTTCCCAGCGCTGCCGGGAAACTCTGGAGCAGGCGGATTTTATTGCCGCTGAGGATACCCGGGTATCGCTGAAATTATTAAATCATCTGGGCATCAAAAAAAGCCTCGTCAGCTACTACGAGCATAACAAGGCCCAAAAGGGTGCGTGGATCGTGGAGCGGATCCTGGCCGGTGAGACCTGCGCGCTGGTATCGGACGCAGGCAGTCCCGCCATCTCCGATCCCGGCGAAGAGCTGGTAAAACAGTGCGCCGAGGCAGGCATTACCGTATGTGCCATCCCCGGCCCCTGTGCTGTGATCACCGCGCTGAGCATCTCCGGCCAGGCCACCGGCCGTTTTTGCTTTGAGGGCTTTTTGTCCACCGCCAAGAAGAGCCGCCGGGAGCACCTGGAATCCCTTGTCAGCGAGCAGCGCACCATGGTCTTCTATGAAGCGCCCCACAAGCTGCTTGCCACATTGGAGTCCATGGCCGAGGTCTTTGGTGAAGACCGCCCCATCAGCCTGTGCCGGGAGCTGACCAAGCTGCATGAAGAGGTCGTTCGTACCACACTCGGGGATGCTATCATCAAATATACGGAGCAGCCGCCCAAGGGCGAGTTCGTACTGGTGGTCGCCGGTGCCACACCGGAGGAAAAGCCTGCCGCCACGGAGCAGGATGCGGTGAAGCGTGTCAAGGAATTGATAGAACAGGGCATCAGTCGCAAGGATGCGGTCAAGCAGGCTGCCAAGGAATTGGGACTTCCCAAAAATGTGGTCTATGATGCTGCACTGAATATGGAATGAGGAAAACCCGCAGGCGTTGCCTGCGGGTTTTTACTGCCCCCGATATTGGGTAGGAGTCATGCCAGTTTCCTTTAAAAACACCCGGTTGAAATTCCGAAGAGAGCCAAAGCCCAGATCCAGGGCGATCCGGGTCACACTTTGGTCCGTCTGGGTCAGCAGCCGGGTAGCATCACTTAAGCGCAGAGAGTGGATATAATCCGGCAACGAGGTTTTCAGAGTCTGAGAGAACAGGTGGGAAACATAGCTTTCGTTGTAGCCCACCGCTTTGGCGATCTGCTTCCGGGTCAGCGGCTCAGTATAATGGTCATTGATATACAAAAGGATCGTCCGCAGGGCGTCATCTGAGCCGGCATCTGTATCCTGCAGTGTCAGCTGACCCAGCAGCTTGCCCATGAGCACCTGGAAGTATCCCTGCATCACTTCCTCGGAGGCCGTTTCTTTATCCTTCAAGGCGAGTCGCAGAAGAGTCTCGATACTCTCCGGCTCCCACTCCCCTTTTTTTAAATAAGGGCGCACCGGCACTTTCTCCGTCAGCACCTTGCGGTAGGCAGCAAGATACGGCTTTACAGGCAGGATCAGCAGATACAGCTGGGTATCGGTGCTGTTTTCGTAGCCGTGGATTTGATTGGGGAAGCTAATAAAAAAGTCACCGGCTTCCAAAAGCGTCTTTTCGCTGCCGTGCATAAAAAGGCTCTTACCCGCCTTCAGGTACACCAATTCCACCGCATCATGCAGGTGCGGCGGAAAGTCCAGATGATTCGTATATCGGAACACATAGCGGTCCTTCTGCTCATACAGCAGTCTCATAAGCGCTCCTTTCGCACATTTTGTCCGTATTCCAGTTGGTTTCGTCTTGTATTGTAGCACGAAATGACTTAAAATGCAATTATCAATATACAAAAGGAGCGATACACATGATCAAGCATGCCCGCTTTTTATACCAGCCGGTGATGCCCCTTGGCAAAAACCGGACCTTTGTGACCGGCTGTAAGGCACACCGCAACGTTGCTATGGAAGCTGCCGCAGAAGGTACCGTTCTACTGAAAAATGACGGCACTCTGCCTCTGAAGAAGGGTGCCAAGGTCTGCCTGTTTGGCCGCGGTGCCGGTGACTTCATCTTCGGCGGCGGTGGCAGTGGCAACGTACATACCAATCAGAAGATCAACCTGGCCCAGGGCCTGCAGGCTGCTGCAGACCGGGGCGAGATCGAATTCTTTGCGCCTCTGATCCCCTTTTATGAAGCGCAGCGCGAAAGAGAGATCGAGGAAGCCAAGGCTATGGGAATCCCTCTGGTCCGCTACGATCTGACCAATCCCCGTCATACCCCGGTGCTGCCGGAGGAACTATACAACCAGGCCAAAGCCTTTGGCGACACCGCCATCTTCTGTCTGACCCGGTTCTCCACCGAGCACACCATGAAGGGTGACCGCAGCGGTCTGCAGGGTGATTTTACCATGTGGGACGAGGAAAAAGAACTGGTGGAGCAGCTGGCGAAGGACTTTGAAAATGTGGTGGTGGTCCTCAACGTCTGCGGTCCTGTGGCCACGCGGGAATATGCCGACAATCCCGGCATCGGTGCTGTGCTGTATCCCATGTTCAGCGGCAGCGTGGCCGGTGAGCTGCTGACCGATATTCTGCTGGGTAAGCGCTATCCCTCCGGCCATCTGCAGGACACCCTGGCCGAGTCTATCGACGACTATCCCACCACCGATACCTTCCGGGAGAGCCTGGATTTTGTCAACTATACTGAGGACATCTTTGTTGGCTACCGCTACTTCGAGACCTTTGCTCCCGAGAAGGTCGTCTATCCCTTCGGTTTTGGTCTGAGCTATACAACTTTTGAGGTAAGCAAGGAAACAGCCGTACTGGAAAAGAACACAGTCAAGCTGACGGTCAAAGTCAAGAACACCGGCAACCACGTGGGCAAAGAAGTCGTGCAGGCCTACATGAGCGCACCCCAGGGTAAGCTGGGCAAGGCCAAGAAGGTGCTGTGCGCCTTCGGCAAGACCAAGGAACTGGCACCCGGCGAGGAAACGGTGCTGAAGCTGCACTTTGATATCCGTCAGTTTGGCTCCTTTGACGATCTGGGCAAGGTGGTCAAGAGCGCCTTTGTTCTGGAGCAGGGTCTATATTCCATCTGCGTAGGCACCAACGTGCGTGAAACCGCGGAATATCTGACCTTTGCCCTGGACACCGATGTGGTCTGCAAGCAGTGCCACAGCTACCTGTCCCCCAAGGCGCTGCCCGAGCGGCTGACTGCTGACGGCACTATGGAAAAACTGCCCCAGGTAACGCCTGTCGAGCACAAGCCTGTCGGCTACAAGCTGAAGCAGACCGCTCCCGAGACCCCCATCAGCCTTGTTAGCGCGTTGGAAGAAGGTAAGCTGGATAGTTTTATTTCCGGTATGTCCGATGAAGATATGACGGAGTTGCTGTACGGCCACCCCATTGTCAATGCCGCCGACACCAACGGCATCGGCATGTTCCCCAGAGAAAAGCGCTTTGTACAGAAAGTGCCCATGATCCCCACCGCCGACGGCCCTGCCGGTCTGCGGATCTGGCCCGGTGCAGGACTGAATCCCACCTGGTTCCCCTGCGGCAACGTGCTGTCTCAGACCTGGAATCCAGCCTTTGCACAAAAAATCGGTGCCGCAGCCGCCCGTGAGGTCAAGGAGAACAACGTCGGCATTTGGCTGGCGCCTGCCCTGAACATCCACCGCAGCCCCATGTGCGGCCGAAACTTTGAGTACTACTCAGAAGACCCGCTGATCTCCGGTGTGTTCGCGGCCGCTTCCGTTAAGGGTATCCAGTCTCAGAAGATCGCCGCCACCGTCAAGCATTTCTGCGCCAACAACAAGGAAGTCAACCGCAAGCAGTGTGATTCCCGGATGTCTGAGCGTGCGCTGCGTGAGATCTACCTGCGGGGCTTTGAGATCGTTGTGAAGACTGCAAAGCCCTGGGCACTGATGACCTCCTACAATGCCATCAATGGCGTACGGGCCTCTGCCAACTGGGAGTCCATCAACGGCATCCTGCGGGGTGAGTGGAGGTACCAGGGACTGGTCATGACCGACTGGTGGGCATTTACACACCTGGAGGACGAAGTCCACGCCGGCAGCGACGTGAAGATGCCAGAGCTGCTTACCACCATGTGGGAAGGCGCACATTCCGAGCACCGTCTTGCCGATCTGCTGGCAGACGGAACATTGGATCGTGGTGCTGTCAATGCATCCGTCAAGCGCATCTTGACCTTTATGGATCATTTTGAATAAGTACTTGGGAGACCGTCACGGCGGTCTCCCATTTTTTTGCATTTTTTACTTGACACTCGATACTATGCGTTGTATAGTATTATGTGAAAGGAGGTATTGTATGGATATTCAGTTGAAGCGCGGCCTTTTGGATGTATGTGTCCTGGCTGCCATCAAAAGCGAAGATTCCTACGGCTATCAGATCATTAAAGATATGAAGCCCTACGTGGATATCTCCGAATCAACGCTCTACCCCATTCTGCGGCGCTTGGAGACCGCGGAGCTTTTGACTGTACGCACCGCCGAATACAACGGCAGACTGCGGAAATACTACCACATTACCCCGGCGGGCATTGCCCGCATCAATGCCTTCCAAAAGGAATGGGAAGAGATCATTGCGATCTATCAATTTGTGACAAGGGAGGGATCTGCGCATGAATAAAATTGCGTTTCTGCAGGCTCTTGAGGAAAAGCTGAAGGCGCTGCCCAAGGAAGATCGGACGCGCTCTTTGGAATACTATTTTGAGATCATCGACGATCATATGGACGAAGGTATGACCGAGGAGGAAGCAGTGGCTGCCTGTGGGTCTGTGGAGGAGATCGCCCAGCAGATCCTGATGGATACGCCGCTGCCGAAGCTGGTCAAGCAGACGGTCAAACCCAAGCGGCGTATGCGGGCCTGGGAGATCGTGCTGCTGGCTGTAGGCTCTCCCCTGTGGCTGAGCTTGCTGATCGCAGCCATGGCCATTATTTTGGCTATCTGCGTTGTGTTGTGGGTAGTCGTGATCGCTATTTATGCCGCTGCCATCGTCTGCGGTGCTGTGGGCACTGCCATGGCGGCCATGGCAACGGTATCCCTGGTGCAGGGACAGTTTCTCCCTGCCCTGTTCTTCTTCGGCTGTGGACTGATCTGCGCAGGTCTGACGATCTTATTGTTCATTGCCGGCACATGGGCAGCCAAGGGTGTGCTTGCGCTGATCAAGCTTATGTTCCGCGGCATCAAGCGCTGTTTTGTCAGAAAGGAGGCCAAAGGATGAATCGTTCTATCAAAGCATTATTCGTAGCTGTTGGTCTTGTGGTGACCGGCGGTATTCTTGCAGGCTGTAGCCTGTTCGCTATGGGTGGGAGTTTTCAAGCCGTGACCGGTATGCATAAGCCGATCCAAACGGTAGATTACATCGAAGAACATTTCTCCAAGGTAGAGATCGAATACGACACGCTGGACGTGACATTCTTCCCTTCCGAGGATGGCACGTGCTATTACGTGGCAAAAACATATAACAACATGTTCTGCGATGCCAAGGTAGAAAATGATACCCTCATCATTGGGCAGAACGACGACCGGAAATGGTATCAGCATATCGGCTTTTTCTGGGGAAAGACTTCTCTGGAGGTGTATCTGCCCAAGAGCACCTACGACAGACTGACGCTGAGCGGTCACACAGGTAATGTGACGATCGGCGATGACTTTTCCTTTGATACGGTACGGATCACAACAACCACCGGCAATGTGAATATTTCCGCTGCTGTGACGGAACTGCTGGATATCCAAAGTACGACCGGAAATATCAACATTCTCAGCAGCTCGCCGAAAACACTGACTGTAGAATGCACGACCGGTAATTGCTTTATGCGCGGTATCAATGTGCAAGAGGAGCTGTCTGCCAAAACTTCAACCGGTAACATTGGCTTGATCGATGTGGCCTGTGGTGAGCTGGAGCTGCGCACCTCCACCGGCAACGGTGAGCTGGAAAATGTGATCGCTGCCGGTAACGCAACGTTGCACAGTTCCACCGGCGACTGGGAGCTGAACGGTTTCGACGCGGCGAATATCACCATGAATACGGCTACCGGTGATGTGGAAGGTACGCTTCTTTCAGAGAAGATCTTCTTCACTGACACAAACACCGGTGATGTAGATGTACCCCGGACCACCACCGGCGGCAAGTGTGAGATCACCACAGACACCGGCGATATCGAGATCGATATTGCGCCGTAAGCACGTCTTTCCGAGCGGAACGAAGTGAAGTCGAAGGATCTGCGCACTGAACACATGCAAAGCACTTTCCCAATGCGAAGATCCTTCGACTCGCTACCGCTCGCTTAGGATGACGCAGGTTTGGAAGGTTTTGCGGGAAATAACAAAAGCAGGGCTGCTTAGCTTAGCAGCCCTGTTTTTTAGATGTTATTCATATTCTGGATGCATTCCATACAGACATTCTTACCCTGGTAGGTCACCAACCCAAAGCCGGAGCCGCAGAAAATACAGGCAGGCTCGTACTTTTTCAGTATGACCTTATCGTCATCCAAATAAATTTCCAGTTCGTCCCGTTCGCCCAAATCCAATGTGCGTCTTAATTCTATCGGAAGCACGATTCTTCCCTGTTCGTCTACTTTACGAACAATGCCGGTAGATTTCATGCCGAATCCTCCTCTTGTTCTGATCTTTCATAGTATCGGTTGATTTCCAACATTATACAATCTTCCAGCAATTATGTCAAAGAAAAATTGCTATTGCAAGTAGGCAATCTTGTCCTGCATTGCACATAAATTAGCTGTGGAGGGGATCAACATGGTCATGAGTTATATCTGGACAGGGATCATTGCCGTCAGTATCATTGCCGCCATTATCCTGGGCCGGGGCAGCGAATTGGCCGCTGCTGTTCCCCAGGGGGCACAGGCTGGTGTGACACTGGCGATCTCCATGGCAGGCTCTATCTGTCTGTGGACCGGCGTGGGAAAGGTCATGGAAAAGGCCGGGATCACAGGTTTTTTGTCCCGGCTGCTGCGGCCGCTGCTGGGAAAGCTTTTCCCCACCTCCCTGACAGATCCGTCACTGGCCTGTTCCTTAAGCGCCAACGTGTGTGCTAATTTTCTGGGACTGGGCAACGCCGCAACCCCTATGGGGATCCAGGCAGCACAGCGCCTTGCTTTGCGCAGCAAAAACGGGGTGGCCAGCGACGAGCTTTGCAGGCTCATCGTGCTGAACACCGCATCCATCCAACTGATTCCGGCCAACGTTGCTGCCATCCGGGTGGCATTGGGCTGTGACACGCCCTTTGATATATTGCCTGCCGTGTGGGTCACCAGCCTGTGCTCCGCGGGATTGGGGGTGCTGGCGGCGTGGCTATTGGGAAAGGTCTGGCGGCATGATTGATTACATCGTTCCCCTACTGCTGTTTTTTGTGGCAGCATTGGCCCTCGGCAGGCGGGAAAATACCTATAATCTACTGCTGGACGGTGCAGCTGAGGGGCTGAAGCTGCTGATCACCCTGGTGCCTGCGCTGATCCTGCTGCTGACAGCAGTGACCATGCTCCGGGCCTCCGGTGCCATGACCGTTATCAGCGATTTTTTGGCACCTGCCTTTCGTTTCTTTGGGATCCCGCCGGAGACTGCCATGTTGGTATTGGTGCGGCCCATCAGTGGCAGCGCTGCGCTGGCTGTGGGAGCAGATCTGATGAGCCAATACGGAGTCGATTCCCTGGTAGGACGGACGGCTGCTGTCATGCTGGGCTCTACAGAGACGACCTTTTATACCATCAGCGTGTATTTTGGCGCTGCCGGGATTAAAAAGACCCGGTACACGATTATCGCTGCGCTGATCGCGGACATGGTTGGTTTTTTGGTAGCCTCGCTGACGGCAAGGCTGTTTATGGGCGGGTAAATCATAACGACCCTAAACGATCTGTGCAGGATCTTATCCTGCGGTGTGGATGGGATCGTAGAATATGTCCCCAACGAAGATGATCAAACATTGTAAGCCTGCAAAAACAAAAACCCGCTGCGAGCCGCAGCGGGTTTTGCTTTTATGAATTATTCTGTGTCTTCCTCGTCCTCGTCTTCGAAGGTGAACTCCAGGGTCTCGCCGCACTCATCACAGAGGATGCTGCCAGCTTCCAGAGTCTCCTCGCCGAAGTTGATCACGTTGCCACAGACGCACTTGACCTCGTAGATGATGGAATCCTCGTCGCCAAAGTCGAAGCCCTCTTCGTAGTCCTCGTCCTCGTCGTCCCAGTCGCCCTCATCCCAGTCCTCATCGTCCCAGTCCTCGTCCTCTTGGTCCAGGATGTAGTCCTCAATGGCGTCCAGATCCTCTTCGATCTCGTCCAGCTCATCGGAGATGGCGATGGTGGTATCCTCCACGTCGGTCAGCTTCCTGGTCACGTCGCCCAGCAGCTCTACGATCGCAGAGATCATCTTGCCCTCGGCCTTCTCGGTGTCCAGATTCAGACCGTCCATGAGGCCCTGCAGGTATGCAGCCTTTTCAGAGATAGTCATATCTTGATACCTCGTTCTTACGCCTTGGAGCGGCCCAGGTACTCGCCGGTACGGGTGTCGATCTGGATCTTGTCGCCCTCGTTG